>DASTML010000031.1:0-6358 GCA_035714175.1 Bryobacteraceae bacterium
GGCCGGCCGGGAATGGGGGACCTTCGCCTGCGGGCTGCGCTTCGCTCCGCCCTCCGGCTTCGGCCCCCATTCCCATGCTGGTCTCACTATTGGCTACTAACCATGGAGAATCCGTTTACACAGAATTCTTGACACCGCCCCGCTGCTGAACTCAGGCCGACCATGGATGCCGCAATCATGGAATCGGTACGCGTACACTCTGAACAACCCGCTACGGTTCACCGACTCGACCGGTCTGTACGAGTGGGGCGCGTGCAGCGGCACTGACAAGGAATGCGACTCCTACAAGAAGAGCTTCAAGGACTCCCTCTCGTATTTGAAGACGGCCCGCGACTCCTATGACAAGAAGTCTCGTGAGTACAAGCGCCTCGATTCGGCACTGAAGGCCTACGGCAAAGAAGGTGAGAAGAACGGGGTTTCTGTCGGCTTCGGCGATCTCGGTGGAACAGCGGCGGGACGAACGGCGACAGGGGGCGACTTGAAGTCGTTCAGCCTCATGTTCGATCCGGCGAAGATGAGCAAGACAGACGGCGCAAAGTGGATGGCGATCGATTCGGGCCACGAGGGCACGCACGTTGACGATTTCAAGCAGATGTTCGCTGGGGCTTCGCAACTGTCCGACTTTTCCGTCGAGTACCGGGGCTATGAGAGTTCCGCCTTAGTGTTCCAGGGGCTCTTTACGCCCAGCCCTCTGGCCAATCAAGGTACGGTCATGGGCGGGGTGACATCGCGAACTCTTGGCTACGGTGGCAACATCATATGGAACACGTCTTGGGGGGCTGCCGACAAAGCTGATCTTCAATCGAGAGATGCGGCGATCACGAACACCGTAATCCAGCGCTATGGACACGCAGAGACTAAGTCGCACAATCCGTGGGGGAACTGATGAAGCCTGGGAAGTGGGCTTTAACGGTTCTCTGGGGGGTCGGCCTGTATGGGCAGTCGAAGGGAGACCCTTGCCCGCTTGATACAGCAAAGAACGGTGATGTCGTGAAGATTCGCGGCGAGGCGTTTCCTGGGGGGCACGACGTGTTCATCCGCCCGGCTGCTTGCGCAACGAGTCCAACTAATCGGGTCATTCTGGTTTGGGCGGATGATCCGTCACTGTCGACGAACCGGGCCAGCGTCCGAAAGGATGCCGCCTTCACGGAGTTCAACCGCCTTCTGAAATCGACCTTTCCCCTTCCTCCTAATGGTGTGGGAGTTGGCCAGTCTCGATATCGAGTTCTGGCCGACTTTGAAGGCCGGTTAGAAGTCGCACAGTCTGCCGGTTTAAAGCGCGATCCCAAGAGCAAGAAAGTGGTGCGTCTCGAAGGTTTCGGGCATCCGATGCCCTTCACGCGGTTCAGGCTGATAGCGAAAGGTGTGTCGAGGATCGAGTCCAACGAGCAGCAGCACGAGGCTGAACGCGCAGTTCAGCCAGCCCCAGTAAAGCGCTGAATCAGGTTATACGGAGTAACGACGCCGAATCAACAGGTTCGCGGGAATCGGCGCGAAGCGGCTGCTTTTAGAATCGACAGGTTACCGGCGCGTATAACCTTGCATTGGAGCCCGAAGCCTTGAGAATCGCGCAAGCCACGCACGATCAACAGGTTACCGTTCGGTAACCGCGTATAACCGAAGGTTCCCGGAAGCCGCTTTCAGCGGCTGAAAAAGGTAGTGACACGTCACCCCGAGCGGGTTACTGCAAGCGGGAACTTTAGCGGCGCGTGGCGCGTCTTCCAATCAACTCGTTTTGCGGCGGCGCGAAACGGGTGTAGTGTTTTCGGTAGGAGCTTTCCGGTGGCGGCGACTTCCAGCAAGAACGGGGCGGTGGCGCGGACGCGGTGGCGTTCGCCAAGGCCGAGCATGGCTTGAGCGAACGCCCGGTCTGCAAGCTTCTGGAGTAGGACCGCAGCAGTTACCGCTACGAGCCGGAGTTGGATCTCAATGAGAAACTCTGCGATGCGCTGATCGAATTGGCCCGGTAGAAGCCGCGATACGGCTACCGCCGTCTGGCGGTCTTGTTGCGAGAACAAGGCTGGGAAGCGAGCACCCAATGCGTGCACCGGATCTACAAGGCCGATCGCCGATCTCGAAAAGGCCAACCAGGAGTGGTCGATGGACTTTGTGACCGGCGGACTGCTGACCGGGCGAACGATCCGCTGCCTGACGGTTGTCGACACGTTCACTCGCGAATGCATAGCCATTGAAACCGACAGTTGCTGGTCGAGCATGCGGGTGACTCGAACGCTGGACTGGGCAATCGCGCAACGCGGCACGCCCGGAAGTGTGCGCTGCGACAACGGGCCGGAGTTCAGCAAAGACTACGCTCTTTGGTACGTCAATAAACGCATACCTGAACCCGCCCCTATCGGCTCTCAGTTTGCCCCAGCCGAGGTTACGCGCTCGGTGAGCGCTATCGTACGACCATCCCTGAATTTGCCAGCGTCGTTCTCGATGTGGTCCACAAACCCCGCATTGACAGGCGTGTGGCTATGGCCGGCGTGGCACGCCGACGGACTACCGTGCGCGAGGATGGCTGCGCGGAATGGAAGGTACCGACTGGACAGCCGCGAGCTTTTGTTGCCGTGGGAGGGGAGGGCGTTCCCGGGCAGAACCGGGTGAAGGAGAACTCTTTAGAAAAGCAGGCGCCCTCCGTCCACCGGACGGAGGGCGCCTGGACTGCTTAGAAACCGAGGCGCAATCCCACGCGGAACACGCGCTCGTCGATGCCCTCACGCCCGGTGTTGGCCACCGTCGTGATGACGCCGAAGTTTGAGCCGCTCACGTTCGCCGTGGGATTGGCGAAGTGCGGGGTATTCGTCAGGTTGAACATCTCCGCCCGGAACTGCAGCGTGATGCTTTCTTTGACCGGGAAGATGCGATAGATGCTTGCATCCGCATTGATCATGCTTGGCCCCCGCAACTGGTTGTAACCCGAGTTGCCGAAGCGGGCCACGTTCACCGGGCGATAGGCCGTCGTATCGAACCATGCCGTGCGCTGGCCGATCTTATCCACGCTCGCCTTCACCTGGTCGGCAATCTGGCTGTTCCCGGGCGCATTCAGCGCGCCGCCGTCGGCGCTCACCGTAAACGGTGCCCCCGTGTAGGCCGTGAACAGCGTATTCAACTGCCAGCCGCCCAGCAGCGCCGCGCCGATGCCCTCCGTCAGCATCTGCTTGCCCTTGCCGAACGGTAATTCCGCCGACACCGCCAGGTTGAAATTGTGGGTCCGGTCGAACGATGTTGGAACCTTCGCCATCATCGCCCAGTAGGCCGGATTGTTATTCACATAGCCATCCACGCCGTTCGCGTTGCCGTTCGGCCCCAGAGCTTTCGACCAAGTGTACGATGCGCGGATGGTGTACCCGCTGAAGCGCCGCTGCAGGGTGGACTGCCACGAATCGTAGTAGCCGCGGAAGCCGCCCGCCGCGCCATGAATGTTCGTCGCGGCCGTACGGCCGAACAACTGGTTGAGCACCAGGCTGGCATTGCCGCCGCCAATGAAGCCGTAGTTCGCGTTCCAGCGATTCTGCAGCCGCGTCGAGCGGTTGCCAACGTAGCCCGTCTCCAGAACCCACTTTTGCGCAAATTCCTTCTGCACCATCAGATTCCAGTTCTGGATATAGTTGCGGCGGAAGTTCGGATCGGCCAACTCCAGCGAAACGGTCGCCGGCGGAGTGATCACGCTCTTGCTCAGATCCGGCGCCGCCACGGCGGGAATTCCCACAGAGAATCCGGGAATCGCGCCCGTCAACGAAGCAACGGCCGTATAGTCGTTCGCGCCGGGAATCGTCACGGTGCTGATGAGCGGATAGGTCTGGGCTGGGTTACGGCCGATATTCACCGGATCCCAGGCGATGCCGTAGCCGCCGCGGAACACCAGGGTGTTCGAGGCGCGATAGGCAAATCCAAGACGGGGCGAGAACTGCTTCTTGCTCATGTGGAAGCCGCAATTCTGCGCCAAGTCTCCGACACCGCACAAAGAGAGCTGGCCGTTGGAGAAGTTGTAAATTTCCAGGCCGCGATCGCCCTCGCGCACAGGCACGCCGAAGTAGTCCCAGCGCAGGCCGAGCGTCAACGTCAGCTTCTGCGAGGCGCGCCACCGGTCGCTGATGTATAAGCTGTTCGACGTGTTGCGCGTGACGCCCGGCTCCGAGCGCAGCCGCTTTTCGATCGAATTCGGCAGGCCCAGCAGGAAGCTCGCATAGGCGTTGAAGTCGTTGGTGGTCGATGCTGGACCACTGGCGTCGGCGGCCTTACCCGTCACGTTGCGGCTGAAGTTGAAGAAGCCGGGATTGCCCGAGGGCTCGTTGCTGTCGATCTTCACCTGCAAGCCATTCCAGCCGAACTTGATGTCGTGCTTGCCCTTCACTACCGTGGCGTTCAGGACGTACTGCGACTGCGGCAGCTTCAAGCCCCACGGCGAATTGTTCTGCGCGCGGCCGAAAGCGTCAAAGCCGGTGACGACGAAGCCCGGCCAGCCGCCGTCGTCGCGGGTCGCCCCGTTGGTGCCCGGAATCTTCAGAAGATCCAGTCCCAGTTTCTCATCCAGACGGATATTCTCCACACGGTTGTTGATGATCGTATTGCCGAAATAGCCGTCGATGATGAAGTTCGGGGACAGAGTGTAGATTGCCGAATAGGTCATCGAGAGCGTATCCCCGAAGCCCAGCCCGTCATAGCTGCCGCGATTCTCGATGCCGCGCCCGCCCAACTGGCCGAACTGCGGAGGGTTATCAAACTTCCAGTCCAGGTAGCTGATGCGCGCGTTGACGTTCAGCTTGTCGGTGACGTGGGCGGTCACTTTGCTGTCGTAGGTCGTACGGTCGAAACCGAATGCGCCGTTGGCGAAGTAGTTGGCGCCGAGCGCATTCAAGTTGCCGATATTCGGCGAGGGCGTCAACGCCGCGATCTGCCGGGAAGCCGAATCGATCAGGTTGGCCGGAACGATATTCCCGGGAAAGGGAGTCCGGTTCTGCCCGAGCGCATTGCCCGTGCGTGGGTCGTAGACCGGCTGCGGGGACTGTTGAAAGTTGCCGGCGCGCATCAGGTCCGTCGGGACGTTCGCCAGACGGAAGGTGGATTGGCGATCCGGCGTGCCCTCGTAGGAGAAGAAGTAGAAGAGCCGGTTCTTGACGATTGGTCCACCGATGGTGCCGCCGTACTGGTTCATGATGCGCTTGGCCTGCTCCTGCGTGGACGGCAGGAAGTAGGCTCGCGCCTTCATGTGCTGGTTGTTGTGGTACCAGAATCCGGAACCATGGATCGAGTTGGTGCCGCTCTTGATTTGCACGTTGATCGCCGCACCGCCCGCGAATCCCAGATCCGCCTCGTAGCTTCCGGTCTCGACGTTCACCGCCTCAATGGCTTCCAAGGCCGGAACATAACCGGCGATGTGAGGCAGCCAACTGTTCCAGCTGGTCGCGCCGTCCACGCGCACGGCGGTGGATTGCGCCGTCGTGCCGTTTGAATTCAACTGCAGCGCGCGCGACGGGTTGGCGGAAATCGAGTGGGCGTCGGCGGGAGGCGCCATGCCCGGCACCGTGACGAGCAGGTTCTGATAGTTGCGCGTTACCGGCACCGGCACGTTCTGCAGGTCCGCCGATCGAATTTCGTTCCGCACCACCGCGCTGTCGGTCTGGAGCACGGCCGCCTGGGCCGAAACGTCCACGGTTTCGCTAACCTGTCCCACCGCGAGTTTCCCGTCCGCACGTACGGTGGCGTTCGCCGATATTGTCACCTGGCGCAGGCGGAGCGATTGAAAACCCGTCGCGCCGATGATCACGTCATAGTTTCCCGGCGGCGCCGAAGAAATGGTGTAGGAGCCATCGGAACCAGATTCGGTTTTCAGCTCCTGGTTCGTAGCCAAATTGACGGCTCTCACCGCCGCTCCCGGCACCACTGCCCCCGCCGGGTCCGTAACGCTGCCCACCAAAGTTCCAGACAGCGCCTGGCTGAATGCCGTGCCACTCCCGAACAGGGCCAAGCAAAGTGAAAGCACAAACCGTGTGCATCTCTTCCGCATAGAAGACTCCTTGAATTTTCGCGCCCGTGATCGGGCGTACGCCAAAACGTTCCCAAAAGTATGGACTTCTCACCCGTCCCACACAAGTAACCAGAGGTTGCTTACCTGTAACAATCCCTATTTCTCTAGGGATCGGATCGCGGTGTGATGAATTTCAATAGGACTGGCCTGATCGAAACTCGCCTCGATCACGATTTCGAAGGAGTCCGGTATCCTCCCGTACTTCCTCTTTATCGCCCCGGTCAGCTTGGCGACGTAGTCCGGGCGTGTGAGATACTCCACAGCCGCCCAGGTGCACATGCTGTTGGCGGATCCAATGATCGTCAGCCATCCCCCCCAAGGATTCCG
>DASTML010000032.1:0-23769 GCA_035714175.1 Bryobacteraceae bacterium
GTACGAAGAAAAGGGCCCCAATCGCTATCGCCGCGGGCTATACACGTTCCGTTTCCGTAGCGTGCCGTATCCGATGCTGCAGGCGTTCGACGCCCCGAATGGCGACATGAGCTGCGTGCGCCGCGCGCGGTCCAATACGCCGCTGCAAGCGTTGACGACGCTGAATGAGCCGCTGTTCCTGGAAACGGCGCGCGCCCTGGCGTTGAAGACTGTCCGGGAAGGCGGGAAAACGGACCGGGATCGTCTGCGCTTTGCCTTCCGCCGCGTTGTTTCCCGCAGCCCTTCCGATAAAGAAGCGGATATGCTGCTGACGCTACTAGCTAAACAGGCCGGCAAGAACTCCACAAACGCCTGGGAGTTGGCGGCTGACGATCCGAAGAACCCGCCCGCGCTGCCAGCCGGCGTAACGCCCGCGCAGTTGGCCGGGTGGACGACGGTGAGCCGTGTTCTTCTGAACCTGGACGAAGCAATCACGAAAGAGTAAGTCATGAGCAATCTTCTTGCGCGCAGATGGTTTTTGGAACAGTGCGGAGTCGGCATGGGAGCGTTGGCGCTGCCCAGCCTGTTGGGGGCCGCCACGGCGGGCGGCGATCCGATGGCGCCGAAAAAACCACACCACAAGCCGAAGGCGAAGAACGTCATTTACCTCTTCATGGCAGGCGGCCCCAGCCACATCGAGCTCTTCGACAATAAGCCTACGCTCGCTAAGTTCGATGGCACGTTGCCGCCGGCGGATTTGTTGAAGGGTTATCGCGCGGCGTTTATCAATCCGAATTCGAAGTTGCTAGGCCCCAAGTTCCAGTTCGCGAAGCATGGGCAATCGGGGACGGAGATCAGCGAGCTGCTGCCGCATACGGCCGGCATTGTGGATGACATCTGCGTGGTGAAGTCGATGGTGAGCGACGCGTTCAACCACGCGCCGGCGCAGTTGCTGATGAATACGGGGTCGATGCAGTTCGGACGTCCTTCCATGGGTGCGTGGACCGTATACGGTCTTGGCAATGAGTCGAAGGACCTACCTGCGTTTGTCGTGTTCTCCAGCGGACAAAAAGGGCCCAGCGGCGGCAACTCCTGCTGGGGGTCCGGCTTCCTGCCCACGGTGTACCAGGGTGTGCAGTTCCGCAACTCGGGTGATCCGGTGCTCTATCTGTCCAACCCTCGTGGCGTGGACGCGGAGACACAGCGGGAGTCACTAGATACGATCCAGGCCATGAACCGCGAGCGATTGCAGGTGACCGGGGATCCGGAGATCTCTACGCGGATCAACTCGTTTGAAATGGCCTACCGGATGCAGACTTCGGCTCCGGAGCTGATGGATCTATCGAAAGAGTCCAAGGCGACGCTCGACATGTATGGCATTGAGCCCGGCAAACCGAGCTTTGCCTACAACTGCCTGCTGGCGCGCAGACTAGTGGAACGCGGCGTCCGGTTTGTGCAGCTGTATCACGAGGCGTGGGATCAACACGGCGCGCTGGTGAGCGGATTGAAGAAGAACTGTAAGGATACGGACCAGGCCTCTGCCGCATTAGTGAAGGATCTGAAACAGCGCGGACTGCTGGACGATACGCTTGTAATCTGGGGCGGCGAGTTCGGCCGTACGCCGATGGTGCAGGGCGGCAACGACGGGCGCGATCATCACCCGAACGCGTTCACCACCTGGTTGGCCGGCGGCGGAACGAAGCCCGGCATGGTGCTGGGCGAATCCGACGAACTGGGTTTCAACGTGACCAAAGACAAGGTCCACGTGCATGACCTGCATGCGACTTGTCTGCATTTGTTGGGTTTCGATCACCTCAAGCTGACCTATCGCTTCCAGGGGCGTGACTATCGCCTGACGGACGTGCACGGGACTGTCGTCGAAAAGATGCTGGCGTAGCCGCTTGGCTGTGGTCTACCGCTTCTGGAACCAGTAGCGGTGGACCGGCAGCGGCATCTCCGAATTTGCTCCGCGGACGCTCTTCCAGATGATCTCGTTCAGTGCGAACATAGGCGCCTGATCGACCTCATCCAGGTTCATTTCCATGGACGCCTTCGCGCCCCAGGCGAGCACCGTGTTCTTCTCGTTGACGTCGATGTGCGGTGCAATTGCCTTGTACGGCGTAAGGTCCGCTTTGACGCCAAATGCGTTGTACATCGGCATGGCCGCAGCATCGTACTGCGTCATAGGCGGCAGTCCGAGCAGGAGTTCCATCGTCCGTAGCATGGCCGAGGTGGTGTAGAGGGTGGAGTCGACAAAGTTGCGCTTCGTATAGGGGCTGACGACAAGGCCGATGGTGCGGCGGGCGTCGACGTGATCCGGGCCGTTTTGCGCATCGTCTTCGATAATGAAGATGGCCGTTTCGGGCCAGTAGGGGCTCTTCGTGATCCGTTCGACGAGTTGGCCCACGGCGTGGTCGGCATTGGCCACCATGGCGCGCGGAGTAAAGGCCCCCGGCCGGGTGCCGTTGGTGTGATCCTCCGGCAAACTCATGATCACGAGGTTGGGCAGGCGTTTGTCCGGGTTGGACGAGCCGTGGTTCCGCTCGTACTCATCCAGTTCTTCAAAGAACACTTGAACGTTGTCGGTATCGCGCATACCGGGAAGTTTGAACTTGGGCGATACGTGGCCGACCAAGCCGCCGACGCCGGGTGCGGCGTCCATAGTGGTTCCGTCGCTGGCACGGCTGGCGTACTCGCCGTAGCTACGGTAGGTTAGGCCTTTTTTTGCCGCGAGGTCCCACAGGTGGCCCGCGGCGGGAACATAGGCATTCGATTTCGCGGAGCGGCTGTGCCCGCCGTATTGCGCGGGCCACATTTTTTCGTTGTAGTCCGTGGCGATGGCGGAGTTGGACCAGGAGTGGCCGTCCACGCTGACCTCGCCGTCGCAATATAGATTGTCGAAGAGCACGAACTGATCGGCAATGGCGTGATGGTTCGGCGTGATCTTCTCGCCAAAGATGGTGAGCCGTGCGTCGCCGTTGCCCTTCTTGATATCGCCGAAAACCTGATCGTAGGTGCGGTTTTCTTTGATGATGTAGATGATGTGTTTGATGGGAGATCCGGCTCCGACCTGTTGGGGCACAATGCTTGGGCCCTGGGGCGGGCGGGCGCGGGTCAGGTAGTCGTCTTTGTAGGGGATGTTGTCGTAAACCTGCTTGGTCCAGGGCTTGATATCGCTGCGGAGATTGGCAACGCTGACAATGTTCACGGTGCCGCGTTGAATGTCGCGTACGGAGGTTTTCGAGATTTTGCCTTGGAGAAGCGGGCTGGTGGGGCCGTCAGGGTTGGCGTGCGGCTGCAGACCTTTGCTGTTGCCGATGTAGAGCTTTCGTTGCGGAGTAAGGTGAAGAGCGCTGGGGTACCAGCCTGACGGGATGAAACCCAGAACATGGCTCTCACCGGCTTCGGCCACATTGACGACAGCAATGCAGTTGTTATCCGCGTTGGCGACGAAGAGCATGTGATTCTTCGTATCGAGTGTGAGCGCATTGGGCGTGCTGCCCTGCGGCGCGCGCGGCGTCGGGCCGACATTGATGGTTTCGATGGCCTGGCGTTTCGCGATGTCGATGACGGTGACGGTATTTTCATTGCCGTTGGAAACGAAGAGACGGCCATCGTTGCTGATCTGAAGATCGTTGGGATTTGAGCCGGTTGGAATCGTGACAGTGACCTTCGCTGTGGCTACGTCGATGACGGATATGCTGGCGCTTCCCCAATTACTCACGAAGAGCAGGGAGCCATCCGCGTTGAACTGGAGATCGTACGGACTGACGTCGACAGGGATCTTGCCGGTGATTTTCCCGGTCGCGATATCGAAGATGCTGACGTGCCCGCGCTGCGGATCGGCCCCGCGATTCGCGGCATAGAGCAAGTCTTTCTTTGGGTGCATGGCGAGGCCGGACCAATAGATCTCGCCCGCCGGCAGCGTATCGCGCCACTCGGCGGATGCCTTCTCGCTCAACTTTCCATTGGCGTAGTTGAATACGTGAATGGGGGCGACGTCATCGGCGTGCCGCGCGTGGCTCGCGTTGCCGCCCGAAACGAAAAGCCGCTTCCCATCGTTGCTCCAGGCCATGCCGAGCCATGCCGACTTTAAGCCGATTCTCTGAACGGCTTCTTCTCTCGCCGCGTCGATGACAAGCAACCCGTGTGGGTTGAAACCACCATGTTGCGCGATGATCACCTTGCCGTCCGGGCTCGCCGTCAGGTTGAGAATCAGATCCTCTGTCGCCAACGCCTTGCCTGCTGGTGTGATGCGCCATCCGTTCGGAAGCGAGTAGCCGTTGGGAATGGGATGCGGCGCTTGTCCGGATACCACGCCTGCCAACAGAAGTGAGCAGACAGTACGTCTCTTCATGCCGAACATCCTACCCGATTCAGATGACAGCGCAATGACGCCGCCGGGTTAGTCGACGCGTTTGCCGGCGGCGTCAAAGACCGGCGCGAACTTCTTGCCGTTGTCACGAATTTCGCCTTCGTACAGCTCTTTGCCGTTACGCCGGATGACATCGACCTTCACCAGAGTCTTGCCTTCGGCCGCCTTTTGAATGGCTACTCGCGCCGGGGCGGGAACACGGGACATCTCGATCTCTTCTTCCGTCTCGGCCACCGTACCGTCCGGGCGGAACAGAATTTCCTGCGCCTTGCCGCCTGGGGTCTTGATCTTCAACTCGAAGAATGTGGCGCCGTCGATGATGATCTTTTCGTAGGAACGAGCCGCATTCGCGGGCGCTGGCCACTTGCCGGCGGCGGCCTGGACGGCGGGCGGCAGGGCATTCCACTCCACAGCAGTGGACGTCTTGGCGGCAAACGAAACGGCGGCGGCGCCGGCCAGAAGCAAAAGGCGACGGAAGAACATACCTTCGCAGGATAGGGAACCTAGCACACGCGGTGCAACAGACTTCACGGCGCCGTAACACCCGTCTGTTACTGTGAGACTCATGCGCAGCGTGGCTCTGGCGTTTGTTTATGCGGCATCCGTCTGGTCCCAGGTGGAGTTCACTCACCTTGCGGATCGCGTAGCCGTACGCATTGATGGCCAGGAATTCGGCTCGCTGTACTTCGGAAAAGAGGCGAACAAGCCCTTTTTCTATCCGCTTCGCACGCCGTCCGGCATTAAAGTCACGCGATCCTTCCCCATGGAGAAGGTGGAAGGTGAACCGACCGACCACCCGCATCAAAAAGGCCTCTGGATGGGGACGGAACGGCTGAACGGCATGGACTTTTGGGAGAACGATCCCACGTACAAACGCCCGCGCATGGGAAAGATTGTGCTCAAGGATGTCAGCGGACTGCGGTCCGGCGCGCGCTCGGGCGTTTTGACGTTTCGGGCGGATTGGATTGCGCCGGATGGCCCCGCCGTGGTCGCTGAAAAACGTAGCATGACTTTTTATGGCGGTATTCCCAACGCCCGCATCTTTGACATTGACGTTGTCTTCACGGCGCGCCAGGAAGTAACGTTTGACGATCATCAGGACGCGGTCATCGGCATCCGTCTTAGCCCCGCGTTCGATGAACGTAACGGCGGCATGCCCGTGAATGCCGAAGGCCTGCGCGGAGAAGCCGAGACGCGCGGAAAAACGTCCCGCTATCTGGATTGGCAGACGAAAATCGGCAACGAAGATGTAGGCGTCGCCATCCTGGATCATCCTAAAAATCTGCACGCGCCTGCCCATTGGCACCTGCGCCATTTCGGATTCTTCGCCGCCAATCCGTTCGGCAACAAAGTATTTCGCGCAGAGGCAAAGTCGCTCGCCAAGACTCTCCGCGCCAACGAATCGTTGCGTCTGCGATATCGCATCATTGTCCACTCCGGGGCCTTCGATGTGGAAGCGTCGTGGCGCGAGTTCGCCAAACTGCCCGCCAACTCAGAAAACCAAGCACCGTGATTCTCGCAAAACTTCTCCTCGTCAGTGCGGCCGCATGCGCCGCCGATTTTGCATTGGAAGGCGTCGTGACGGCGCTGCGCCCGGCCACGCCGCTATCGCAGGTTCACATCGCCGTACGCGCCCCCGGCATCTCCCGGTCTGAATGGACCGATGCCGCGGGCCACTACCGCGTCGCGGGCGTGCCAGCCGGCGTACCTTTGACTGTGACGGCCACCGCGCCGGGCTTTGTCGCCATATCGAAAGATCTCCTGCTTTCCAGCGACCAGCGGACCGATTTTGCGCTGCCCCTCATCAATGTGCGGGAGTCCGTTGTCGTGACGGATGGCCTGTTGAGCGTGCGCAGTGACGCCCCGGAGAAGAGCCAGCTTTTCATCGAGGAACAACTACGGGAACTCCCGTCGAACGGCCGGCGGCTGATGCGGTTTGCCTTGTTGGATCCCCATGTGCGTCAGGGTATCGGGCTCGGCGGGGACGGTAACGACAGCAACCGCCTTTCGATCAATGCGAACTCCTACCGCCATACCGCCTACATGTTGGATGGCGCGGTGAACTACGACTGGATTTATGCCAATGGGCCGCAACAAACGGTTTCCGTAGGCGCGGTGGAGCAGTTCAAAGTACTGTCCGGCCAGTATGCGGCGGAGTTCGGAACGTCAACGGCCGGCGTGCTGACGGCAACCACAAAGTCGGGCGGATCGGAACACCATGGCGAAGCCTTCTTCTTCGCGCGTCCCAGCGGCATACAGGCGCAGGCGCCGCTCGCGGCGGCATCGTTGCCCCGCACGCCGAACGAACGAACCCAGTGGGGCGGTTCCGTGGGCGGGCCGATCCGCGCGGAAAAGACATTCTATTTCCTGAATTACGAGGGCGCGCGCCAGGAACGCGGCGCCTATATCCAATCGCCGCAGCCCTCATTTTTCGTTGGAAAACTCAATGAACAGTATGCCCTGGCTAAATTGGACCACCGTTGGAACGACCGGCATTGGCTTTCCTGGCGCTCCAATGGGTACCTGTTCAACGGCAACAATCTCAATGACCGCGTCTCCGGATTCAACCAACCGAGCTTCGGCCGCGAGACCCGTACGCAGTCCTGGGGTTCCCAGATCACGCAGCACTCTCTCTTCGGGCCCGCCTTCAACGAACTGCGGCTTTCTTTCGTGTCGTACTTTCCCGACAGCGCTTTTCCCCTGACCTCATCCGTTGGAATATCGCGTCCCAGCTACAGCACGGAAGGCTTCTCCACCAACAACTGGGTGCACGCGAAGACTTACGATATCGGCGATGTTCTGGCAGTCCGTCGCGGCCGCCACCAGTGGAAGACCGGCTTTAATTACATTCGCCAGATCGTCAAGGATTACTCGTTCACTCCGCTGGGAACCTACACGTTCGCCGCCGGTCCTCCCACGCCCAATCAACAACCCCTTCGCTACAGCCAGACCTTTGGCGCCGCCAGTTTTCGCTACGGCCAGACGGTGGCCTCCGCGTTCGTGCAGGATGATATGCGCCTTGCGCCCCGGCTGACGTTGAATCTCGGCCTGCGCTATGAGTTCCAGTCCGTCACGGACGATCGAAAGAATTTCGCGCCCCGCCTGGGCCTCGCCTGGGATCTTACGGGCGACAACAAAACCATCGTCCGCGCCGGCGCGGGCATGTTCTACGACCAGTTCTACCTTTACATCTACCGCCGCTTTTTCTCGCTCAGCCCGTTCGCGCCCACGGCCACCTACACCATTCCTTTCGGGGATCCCTCGTTTCCGGTTTTTCCGAATTCGCTGGCGTCGCCTCCCCCGCCCGGAGCTGCTGCCCGCCGTGACCTCTACATACCCTCCGCCAACCTGCGCAACCCGTACAGCCTGCAATATTCACTCAGCGTGGAACGCCAACTCGGCCGCGGATTCCTGGCCAGCGTCGATGCGCTCCATACGCATACGCTGCGGCAATACCGGGTCAACGATATCAACCGCCCGGAACCGTTTCTGCGCACCGCCCCCGGCCAGACCCGCACAGCGGCACAGGCCGACGCTTCCCGGCCCTACTCCTCGTATATGGGCGTCCCGGTTCGTCTGATTGCCGTCATCGAAAATAGCAGTTCCAGCATCTACGACGCGCTCTCCTTCGGGCTGACCCGCCGGATGAACAAGCGCTATATGCTCGACTTTCATTACACCGTTGCATCATCGGCCACCTACTCCGCGTTCTACGCTGACGCCAATAGCGGCATTCCGAACGAGTGGAACAACTGGGGCTCTGCCGAACGCGCGCCTAGCGATTTCTACCAGCGCCATCGTTTTGCGGGCAATGGGACCGCGCAGTTGCCCCTTGGCATGCAGTTCGCCGCGACGGCGATATGGGGCAGTGGGCTGCCTGTGAACGCGCTCACGGGCACGGACAACAACGGCGACACCTACTCGTCGGACCGCCCCATTGGCTTCGGTCGCAACGCATTCCGCACGCCAGCACAGGTACAACTGGATGCCGCGCTAACACGGCGTTTTCGCCTGACGGAACGTCTGTCGGCCGAACTACGCGGGGAGATGTTCAACGTCCTGAACCGGAACAATTATCTGGAGTTGAACAACGTCTACGGCGAGGGTCCCGCGCCTCGCACCACATTCCTGCAGCCCGTCGCCGGCGTTGCCCGCATCGACCCGTCCCGGCAACTGCACTTCGCGTTGAAACTCTATTTCTGAAGAAAAAAGGGCTTGCGCGGCCGGTTAGCCGCGCAAGCCCTTTTCCGGGTTACCACTCGAAGCGGCCAACCAGGACGTTGTTCAGCCGGCCGCCCACGTCGCTAAAGCTGCCGCGCGTGCCGGTGAAACGGCCAAAGGTATTGAGCGTCGTTGCGTTGTACACGCGGTTCGGGTCGCCCAGGTTGATGTGCTTGTAGGGGTTGTTGCAGTCCCAACGTGCGGTGAATTTCAGGCGTTCCTTCACCACCCAGCTCTTGGAGAGCGACGCTTGTCCCCACACCATGCCTGGCCCGGTCAACGTGTTGCGGCCCAGCGTGCCCGGCGTGAACGGATCCGGGTAAGCGAAGGCCGCGGCATTCAGGTACGGGTTCTGCGCCGCTGTTGGCAGGCGGTTGCCGCCGATGGTCCAGTCTTGCACAACGGCCTGATCATTCGGCAGAACCTGATTGGGCCGGAGCGCTCCGGGCAACCAGACATACGGATTACCCCCCGTGGGCGTTGTCGGCGCGCCGGCGAAGCTCACGGTAATAGGAGGACCGCTCTGGAGCGTCTGCGAGAACATCAGTTCCCATCCGCCCACAATGGCGTTTTTCCAACCGCCGCTATTGCCCCAGCGCCGGCCCTTGCCGTAGGGAAGTTCATACACGAAGGTGCCGACAAACCGATGCGAGATGTCGTAGTTCGCGCGCGCCTTTTCCAGCCGCCGGTTGTAGTACGTCACGCCGCTCGCGTTCCCATCCGCGTCGGCATCGGTGATCGCCTTGGACCATGTATAGAATCCGTTGACGAAGAAGCCGCCCTGGTAGCGCCGCTCCATCCGTACCGTACCGCTGTGATAGCTGTTGTGTCCGAAGTTGGAATAGAGCTGCACCTGGCCAAACTGCGGATACGGTTTGAAGTTCTGCACGTTGCGGCGGATGTTGTCCAACGTGGTGTAGTCGCTGGCGATGTTCAGCGGGACAACGTTGATATCCCAGTTGTTCAACAGCCCCACGCCCGACGAGCCCTGGTACATCACTTCCACTAACAGATTCGGCCTGAGTTCATATTGGAAACCGGCCGACCAGTTCATGATGTACGGCATGCGGATATTAGGGTCAATCCAGGACACATTGCGGCTGCTATAGTTGGTGCCGACAAACGGCGCGCTGCCGTCGGGAGCGATATTGAAGTTAACCGCGCCCGGCCCTTGTGACAGCTTGAACGCCGGTCGCGGGTCGCCCACGGGGCTCTGAACAGCGGCCGATGCCAGATACTCTTCGAAGTTTTGGCTGAGCTGCGTCATGAACAGATCCTGGCTGATCAGACCGAAATTGCCGCGAAAAACCAACTTTGGACGGAAGTTGTAAGCAAAACCGACGCGCGGCTGGAAGTTAGTCCACTTGCTGTTAGAAAGTGGACCCGGCCGATGGACGATCGCGCCGAGCCGGCCGGTCAACGGATCGTTGACGGTCGGGTCAAACTGCGACTGCTGGCCGTATTTGGTTTGGAAAGGAGATTCGTAGGACCAGCGCACGCCGTAGTTGATCGTCAGGTTGCGCATCGGTTTGAAGTCGTCCTGAATGTAGGCGGAGTTGCTCCACCAACGGGGCAGCCAAGTGGCCAATGCCCGGGTGAACTGGGCCTGGTTGACGTTGCCAAGCAGAAGGTCGGCGAAGTCGTTGCCCGTCGTTCCGGCCGTAGCGAACGGTAACTGCGTGCCGCCCATCAGGTACCGGCCGGAGGGCAGGGCCTCAGACAGGATGTTGTAGCGGGTTTTCATGATCTCCACACCGAACTTAATCGTGTGTTTGCCCAGTACCTTCGTGATGTTCTCCTGCACGCGCATGTCTTCCCACACTTCGGAGGAGACGCCGCCGGGGCCGGTGCGGTAGTAGGCGGTGTTGGCGGAAGTGGCGAAGAACGGGAAGGATTCGCCGCTCACGCCCGGAATACCCAGTTGTTTCGCCCAGTCGCCGTTGGTGGAGTCCGGGTTCTTGGTCGTCTTCCGCCGGTTAAAGCCCAGCCGGAATTCGCTGATCAACGTGGGCGAGATGGTGTAGGTATCGGAGACCACGATGTTCGGCTGGTCAATGGGGAACGGAATGGCGTTGGGATCAATCAGCCGCCAATTCGCTTCGTTCACCCAGCGGTCACGGAACGCCGTGTGGTGACCCTGCGAATAGCGCGCGAACAGTTTGTGATTAGAGCTGAAGGAATGGTCGATCTTGATGTCGAAGCGCGTCCGGTAGGACTGATATTTGGTCGCCGCAATTAGGTTCTGGTGCGGACCCAGGCGGTCCAGAAAGCCGGGAGCCTGATTCGCCGGCGTGAATGGATTCTGTGCCAGGAAGTTATTGGTAACTGGATCGAACCGGTTCTTTGGAATCGTGTTGCCAGGAAATGGGTCGCTGGTCCACGTGCCGTTTGCGTTCTGGCGCATCGTCGTCGGGTCATAGATGATATTGCCGACCTGCTGCCCCGAAGCGTTTAGAAAATTGAAATCACCGTTCAGCATTCCGGGGCTGGGAACGTCGCCGATAAACGTTTCTGACGCGTTTTCATGGTGCCGGGCAAAACCGAACAGCCAAAAAGTGCGGTCCTTGCCGTTGTAGATTTTGGGCAGGAACACCGGGCCGCTCAGCACGGCGGAAATTTCGTGATACTCCACCGTCGGGGGTTTTAGCAGGTCGAAGTAGTCGCGGTGCAGCAGTACGTTGTTGATAAAGCGATCTTCGCCGCTGCCGTGGAA
This sequence comes from Bryobacteraceae bacterium, assembly GCA_035714175.1. GTDB lineage: Bacteria > Acidobacteriota > Terriglobia > Bryobacterales > Bryobacteraceae. Next base: position 11,289 of record DASTML010000032.1, read on the forward strand.
CTGGTTGGACCCGCTGCGGAACACAACAGAGAGGCCGCCGCCCGCCGTATGGCCGAACTCGGCCGGCATGCCCGTGGCGTAGGCCTTCACCTCGGAAACAGCGTCAATGCTGGACGTCACCACGCGGTTCGTGGAGCCCACGGCCCCTGTCACCGGCTCCTTCGCGCCCAGGCCGTCCAGGTTATAGCCCATCGAGCGTTCCCGCTGCCCGTTTAAGTGCAGACCGTTAATCACCTGCGTATTGGGCAGATAGGGCAGAATGCGGAACGTCAACTTCTGCATCACCGGAATCTTGACGATCGTTTTGCCTTCCATGATGCCGCCGCTAATCGTGGTCTCGGTCTCCAGCAGAGGCGCCGCGGCCTCTACCTCGACGGAGTCCGCCACACTGCCTACCTCCAACGCGACGTCGATGCGCGGTTGGGCGTTCGTACGCAACTCGATGCCCGTCCGTACATACTTCTTAAAACCCTGCGATTCCACAGTCAGGTTGTAGGCGCCGGGACGCAGATAAGGAACCAGAAAATAGCCTTCGTTATTGGTAATTCCTTCAAAGTTGAAGCCCATGGCAGGGCTGACAACAATGACTTTCGCGCCGGGTATCACGGCGCCAGTATTATCGGTTACGGTTCCAACGATAGTTGCGGAACCGGTAGTCTGCGCGAACAAGGCGCCGAGCTGAGATGCAAGCAAACAGAAGACTGCAGTGCGAAGCATAGCTCTCCTTATGCCGCCGGACCCGGCGGACGGTGTGGGGCTAATCGTAAAGGATTTCCCAAAAATTATCAATCTCGATACACTGTCCGGATTGCATGCAAGTCCCCGCGTTGTCGCTCTATGACCCGCGGAACGGAGATCTCGCTCTGGCCATTGAGCCTATCGGCCAGCCCGCCGCACAACCCGTTCCCCAACGGTCCAATTGCTTCTCCATACTGTGGGTTCACGAGGGGACAGGCGATTTTCATGCCGGCCTCGGACGCTTCTCTTTTTCGCCGGATTCTCTACTCTGCCTGACGCCCTATCAGGCCTTCCGCCTCTCGCCGGCGGGCGCATTCCGCGCCACCGCCATTCGCTTCCACGCCAATTTTCTTTGCATCGAAACGCATCATCACGAAGTCGGTTGCAATGGCGTCCTGTTCAATGACATTTACGGCGCTCCGCTGGTCCAACTCGATGAGCATGCCGCGGCGGAGTTGGCCGGCTTGGTGGCCTCCATGCAATCCGAGCTTCGCGGCGGCGGCTTGGCGCAGTCCGAATTGTTGCTGTCGTACTTGAAGATCTTCCTCGTCCGGGCAACCCGCTGCAAAATCCAGCAGACGCAGGCGGACCAACCCGCCTCGGCGCGCCGCCCGGAGATTCTCGTGCAACTGCAGGAAAAGATCGAAGCCAATTTTCACCGGGAACACACGCCGGCCGCTTACGCCGCCATGCTTCACACCAGTCCGAAAACACTGGGACGTCTGGTCAGGCAGCACATGGCACGCACGCTGACTGATCTCATCCGGGAACGCATACTGAAAGACGCCAAGTGGCAACTCCTCCATACCCGCAAACCGGTCAAAGAGATAGCCGGAGCTCTTGGCTTTGCCGACGTTTTCTATTTCAGCCGCCTGTTCAAGCAGGCTGCTGGTTGTTCGCCGACGTTTTTCCGCGAATTTGAAACGGAAATCCGCGGCGGGAGCAATCTGTCCATCGAATAGCGTTCTTTGTCCATTCCTCGTCGCGATGCCCGCTCCTACACTGGGCATATCTATGGGAATCTTCGAACGAATGGCATCGGCGGAACGGATGGGCGTGGCATTGACCCGCCTGGGACTCATCGTGGTTTTGCTCTGGATCGGCGGCCTGAAAGTGGTGAAGTATGAAGCCGAAGGAATTGTACCCTTTGTGGCCAACAGTCCCACAATGAACTTTCTCTATCACTTCTCCGCGCCAGACTATAAGGACCACATGAATCGGGAGGGTCAACTCATCCCCGCCAACCGCGCGTGGCACGAACAGAACGGAACCTACACGTTCGCCTACGGGCTCGGCTCTCTGATCGTCCTCTACGGCCTACTCCTCGCGCTGCATCCCATATTCCCGCAAGCGGCGGCCATTGGCGGGCTCATGGTCTTTCTTATGTCCTTTGTGACGTTGTCGTTTCTCGTCACAACGCCGGAAACCTGGGTACCGGCGCTGGGCGCGGAGGCCCACGGGTTTCCTTATCTCTCCGGAGCGGGGCGGTTGGTGGTCAAGGACGCCATCATGATGGGCGCCAGCCTCGTTGTTATGGCGGATTCTGCGCGGGCTCATCTGGCCAGAAAACGCTAAGGCGGGAAAAAGTGATAGAACCGGCGGAACTATTTCCGCCGTGAAACGTAGGAATTCGTCAGGGAGACCTACGCTTGTACGAACTGCTGCGCGATTGGAAACACACGCTCCGGCGTCTGGCCGCCACCCCGGGCTTCACGCTGGCCACCATCGCCACTTTGGCGCTGGGCATTGGTGCAAACACCGCTATTTTTAGCATCGTCAATAGCGTCATTCTGAAGCCTCTCCCCTTCACGGAACCGGATCGCCTCATCGGGGTCTGGCAAACGGCCCCAGGCGTGAACATTGAGAACCTCAACGCCTCTATCGCCGACTACGTCACCTACCGCGAAGATTCCACCACTTTCGCCGACGTCGCCCTCTGGAACGGCCGCTCGCTCACCGTCACCGAGTTTGCCGAACCCGAACGCGTCGACGGCATTACCAGTACGCTGCGCCTCTTCCCCATGTTGGGCATTCAGCCCATCCTGGGCCGTCAGTTCGAAGAAAAGGACTTCGATACCAAGGGCCCGGACGTTCTCATGATTAGCTACGGCTACTGGCAGCGCCGTTTCGGCGGCGACTCGAAGATTATCGGCCGCACCCTCAGGGCGGAGAACTCCGTGCATGAAATCATCGGCGTTCTCCCCGAGAAAACCTGGTTCATGGATATGCGTCACGACATCGTGACGCCGCTGCGTTTTGACCGCGCGAGTGTCCAGCTCGCCGGCTACAACCAACAGGCCATCGCCCGTCTCCGCCCCGGTGTCACATTGGAGCAGGCCAATGCCGATGTTGCCCGGATGATCGCTATACAGCCCGGCAAGTTTCCGCCGCCAAACGGGATGAGCCTGAAGATGTTGGCCGACGCGCGTCTCGCACCCAATGTGCGCGGCTTGCGGGAAGATCTGCTGGGCGATATCGGCAAGAGCCTGTGGGTTGTGATGGCGACGATCGGCATTGTGCTTTTGATCGCTTGCGCCAACGTGGCCAATCTGCTCCTGGTCCGCACCGGTGGCCGTTCTCAGGAACTGGCCGTTCGCGCGGCGCTCGGCGCCACCCGTGTCCGTATCGCGCGCGAACTGTTGTTGGAAAGTCTCACGCTTTCGCTCCTGGGCGGAGGAGCCGGCATCGCGATGGCGATGGCCGCTGTCCAGTTTGTCGTCAAGACCTCGCCCGTCCGCATGCCGCGCCTGGAACAGATCTCGGTGGATGCCACCGCGCTGTTCTTCACGCTGGCCATCTCCGTCGTCGCCGGACTCACGTTCGGTTTGTTCCCTGTACTGAAACACGGCGGGATTCGGGTTGCGGAGGCGCTTCGCGCGGGCGGCCGCAACGCTAGCGACAACCGCGACCGCAATCTCGCGCGGAATGTTCTTACGGTCGTGCAGGTCGCTCTCGCGCTGGTCCTGCTCATCGGCTCCGGCCTGATGATCCGTACGTTTCAGTCCATCCGCAACGTTCATCCTGGTTTCCAGAACCCGGAGAACATACAGGCGCTCCGCGTCTCTGCCCCCCGTTCCGCCGTTCCCAAGGAAGAAGATCTGCGCCGTCTGCAACAGAGTCTGGCCACGCGCCTCGCCTCCCTTCCCGGCGTTGCCTCTGTGGGCATCATCACGGGTCTTCCGATGACGAATACCAATTCGCAGGACCCGATCTTCGCCAGTGACCGCACATATAACCCCGATCAGATTCCGCCCCTCCGCCGTTTCATCTCCACCGGTCCCGGCGCTTTTCAGGCGCTAGGCGTGTCCCTGCTGGCGGGCCGGGACTACACCTGGACCGATATCCAGGAGCAGCGCCGCCTGGCCGTCATTAGCGACAATTTTGCCCGCGAGTATTGGGGCTCGCCGCAGGCCGCGATCGGCAAGCAAATTCGCAGTTTTCCTTCCGAACCCTGGAGCGAAGTCATTGGCGTAGTCGGCGATATTCGCCATGACGGTTCGGATAAGAAAGCGCCCACGGCCGTCTATTGGCCGCTCCGTGACTCGTACTCCGTGCATTTCCTGTTGCGCGGTGTACGTGCCGGAACCGAAAGCCTCACCGCGGAACTTCGGCAGGCTGTTGCTGCGGTCAATCCGGCTCTGCCCGTCACGGATGTCCGCACCATGAAGGAGGTCTATGACCGCTCCATGTCCCGCACCGCCTTCACGCTCGCGCTCCTTGCCATCAGCGGCGGCATGGCTTTGCTGTTGGCAGTTGTCGGCATCTACGCGGTCATCTCTTATACGGTGGCGCAGCGGACCAAGGAAATTGGAATCCGCCTCGCGCTCGGAGCCCAGCAGCGTACGATCAAGCTGATGTTCGTTCGTAACGGCGTCATTCTTGGTTCCGTCGGCGCCGCCGTCGGGCTCGCCGCCGCCGCCGTCCTCTCGCAACTTATGTCCAGTCTGCTTTTCGAGATTAATCCCGTCGACCCGCTCACCTATCTTTTGGTCGCCGCCGGGCTTCTGGCCGCCGCCGCAATCGCCAGCTATCTCCCGTCGCGCCGCCTCAGCCGGCTGGATCCTCTCGACGCTCTCCGCGCCGATTAGTCCATCAATCAAATTCAAAACTTCGGAATCCCCCTTTGACTCCGCGCGCAAAAAGGGATTGCATCTCCCCATGCGTTTTTTCCTTGGGTCCTTGTTGATCGTCCTCTTCGCCGGATCTCTATCCGCGCAGACCAACGCCGGAGCACTCACCGGCACGATTACGGATCAGCAGACAGCGGCCATGTCCGGCGTCCGCGTCACCGCCACGAATCTCGCCAACAACGTCCAGCAGTCATCCACCACCAGCAACGCCGGCATCTATTCCCTGCCCGGACTGGAACCGGGCAGCTACCGCTTAGTCGCCGAAATATCCGGTTTTAACAAGCTGATCCGGGAGCCCATCCAGGTCGTCACCTCCACCACCACCAATCTCGATCTTGAAATGACCGTCGGCAACACCACCGTCGAAGTCACCGTGAAAACCGAGGCCCCCCTCGTCCAGGAAGCCAACTCTACCATCGCCTACAGCGTCAATCTCAAACAAATCGACGAACTCCCGCTCGCCAATCAAAGCGCCCTGCAGGTCATGTCGCTCCTCCCGGGAGTCGTCGGTGAACCAGGCAGTGAGCAGGCCTCCGTCACCACCGGCTATGTCACGCCCGGCGGCGGCCTCTCCGTCTCCGGTGGCCGCATGGGTTCCACGCAGTACATGGCCGATGGCGTGTCGAATACCAGTCAATTCCTCGGCCGCATCTCGCAATCCTTCAGTTCGGACGCCATCGCCGAAGTCTCTGTGCAGCAGAACTCCTATAGCGCGGAATACGGCCGTGTGGGCGGCGGCGTGGTCAATATGACTACCCGCTCCGGTACCAACCAGTTGCACGGCACGCTGTTTTCCTTCAGTCAGAACGACATCCTGAACGCCGCCCCCTACCGCAATACCTTCGACAAAAAAGGGATGGTTCGCTACTGGCGCGGCGGCGTCGATATCGGCGGCCCTGTCTTCATCCCCAAACTCTACGACGGCCGCAACCGCACCTTCTTTTTCGCCGGCTACGAACCTCTCCGCCAATACACCCAAATCAGCGGTTTCGCCCGTGTCGCCACCGAACTCGAGCGCCAAGGCGACTTCTCCCAATCCGTCTACAACACCGCCACGAACCAGAAGGTCTACATCTTCCGCCAGTTCGACTACAACATGTCCGGCACGGCGCTCACGAACAACCGCATCATCCTCCCCGCCAACACCGCCTATCCGCAGTTCCCCAATAGTGTCATTCCGAAAAACCTCATCTCCCCCATCGGTCAGCGCATGTTGAGCCTCCAACCGCTCCCCAACATGCCGCTCAACGCGCTCGGCCAGAACTATTCCGTCTTCCGCAACGTCCGCAACAAAGACAACCGCTTCCTCATTAAAGTCGACCAGATCATCACCAGCAACAACCGCATGTCGTTCCGCATCTCGCAGGTCCCCACCCAAGGCGAACGCGCCTTCATGGGAGGGCTCATCGAACAGGTGCCCACCGACGCCAGCACCGGTACCAACCTCGCTTTTACCGACACTCACACCTGGGGCGGCAACAAGGTCAACGAGTTCCGCGCCGGCTTCAACCGCTCCAGCATCGTCCGCCGGGAAAAAGACTCGCAGCTTGCCGAAGACTATTTTTCCCAATACGGATTCCCCAGCATTTTGAAAAACGGCTTCCCCACGCTCAGTACCGGCGACAGCCAGGTACAAAGCTTCGGCAGCAGCGTCGGCAACTACCAGATCGATAATCTTTACCAGGTCACCGACATCGTCAATTACACCCGCGGCAAGCACAACCTCAAAACCGGCTTCGAGTTCCAGGCTCCGCAGCAGAACATCATCGACTACGCCAACGTCGGCGGCAGTTGGAGTTTCAATGCCGGTATGACCAACATCGGCGCCGGCAACACCGGTACCGTCCTCGGTATCCCCAATGCGCAAACGGGCTTTGGCCTTGCCTCGCTCCTTCTCGGGTTTCCCAACTCAGTCAGCATGGCCCCCGCCGTCATTCCCTACCAATATCGCTGGAAATACTACGCGGCTTTTTTGCAGGATGACTATAAGGTCACCCGCCGTCTCACCCTTAACCTCGGAGTCCGGTACCAGATCGAAGTCCCCCGCTCCGAAAAGCACCACAATCAGGGCTATTTTGTCCCCGGCAATGTCACCACCTCCAACGGCGCGCAGGCTGGCGGCTATCTCCAGTTGAATGGGCTCGGCGGAGCCATTAACACGCTCTGGCCCACCCGCTACAACAACTGGGAACCCCGCATCGGCTTCGCCTACCGCCTGCCGGAAATCATCCCCGGACTCAGCGTCCTGCGCGGCGGCTATGCCATCACCCATACGCCCACCACGGGTCTCTTCCGCATCCCCATCCCGGACCTCAGCCCCCGCGCCTCCGCCCTCGCCGCCAACGGATCCGCCAACGGCGGCTATGTCCAAATGGACAACTTCCCCCTCGTCCTCCCCAACCAGGGCTTCAATTTCCCCGCCAATGGCAAAGTGGTGGACCTTGCCAATATCCAAACCGTCTATAACCTCAATCCCAACGTCACCATCCCTTACGTCCAACAGTGGAACTTCGGCCTCGGCTGGCAGTGGGGAGCCAACTACGGCCTCGAAATGAACTATGTCGGCAACAAAGGCACCAAGCTCTTCGGCCCGTCTTCCCTCTACAACACCATCAATCTCCCCCAATATGCACAGCAGTTCCTCGCCGGGGCAAACATGACCGACCGCGTGCCTAATCCCGCCGGTCTCACCGACCAGAACGGCAACATCATCACCGTCGCCCGCCAGGATCTCCTCCGCTCCATTCCCACCATGACCAGCATCGGCGATCCCCTCGCCCAGGGCTACAACTCCAGCTACAATGCCCTCCAGTTGAACTTCATCAAACGCTTCACCCACGGCCTCCAGTTCAACATCAACTACACCTGGATGAAGTCCACCGACAACTCCTCCTGTGACGGCCAGTTCTGCAACGACAACATTCAAAATTGGGGAGTCGGTTTCCCCCAACTGCGCGGCGGCAACCGCAAACTCGAACACTCCATCTCCGTCTACGACATTCCCAGCGTCTTCCGCTTCAACTACAACTGGGACCTCCCCGTCGGCCGCGGCAAACTCTTCGGCCGCAATATACCTGGCTGGGCCAATCAGTTCATCGGCAACTGGAAGCTCACCGGAGCCGGCTCGGCCTCCAGCGGCCTGCCCCTCCAGGCCTTGCTCGGCAATACCGCCGGTTTCCCCGATGACGTCGGCCAAATCCGTCCCAATATCGTCCCCGGCGTCGATCCCATCAACCCCGGTTGGCGCCAGAACGTCAACAACCCCGCCACCCAGCGCGCACCTTACGTCAACTCGCTCGCCGTCTTCACGCCCCCTGCTTTTCTCAACACCGGTACCGCCACGCGCGTGCTCGACAGCATCCGCATGCCCGCCACCACCACCTACAACATGGCCATCCTCAAAGAGTTCATCATCAAGGACCAGACGCGCTTCGCCTTCCGTGCCGAACTCTACGGAGCCCTCAACCACCCCTTCTTCCAAACCAACGGCAACAACTTTACCGTCTTCCAAAACCTGGACTACTCCAAGGTCAGTGCCGCCAACAACTTCACCCCAACCGTTACCTCGGCCAATATCAACCCCGGCTACGCCGACATCGGCTCCAACATCGGAGGAACCCGCCGCATCCAGCTCGGCCTGAAATTCTATTTCTAAATTGGGCTTGACAGGTCATATTATTACCCGGATACTATTATTTATATCCGGGTAATAATATGACCCTAGCGCTTTCGAAAGACCAAAAACGAGCTGCTGTCCGTGAATGGAAAGAGCGCAAACCCGCCTACGGCATCTACGCAGTCCGCTGCAGCGCCACCGGCGAAGTCTGGGTCGGCGCAACCCGGGACCTCCATGCCGCGCCCAACGGTCTCTTCTTCACGCTCCGTACCGGCGTTCACCGGGAACTGCGGTTGCAACAGGAGTGGACCCGCCACGGCGAGCCGGCGTTCGCATTCGAAGTGCTCGAAACGTTGAAAGAGGATACGGCGCAGTTGCTGATTGCCGGGCTGCTCAAGGAACGCAAGCTCCACTGGGCAGCTCAACTCTCTGCGGGCTTGTTGTTGTAGCCTCAGCGGTGCAACCGCCCCCAGCTTCCGCTCCTTCCATACGTCTGGCCGCTAGCGGCCTTCCGCTTCTGTTCGCAGCAACTTCTCAATCTCTTCGGCGGGCAGCCCGCTCAGTTCCAGGGCCGCTTCTCGCACCGTCCCGCCCGTCTCGTGCGCCCGCTTGGCAATGGCGGCCGCCTTTTCGTAGCCGATCGCCGGCGTCAACGCCGTTGCCATCGCCAGCGACTGTTCCACCAGCGCCTCCGTCCTCGTCCGGTTCGCGGTCAAGCCTTCCACGCACCGCGCGGAAAAATTGCGGGACACGGCTCCCAGAAGCGCAATCGAATCCAGCAGGGTGTAGGCCAGCAGCGGCATCATCGTATTCAATTCAAAGTTTCCGCTGGCGCACCCCCAACTGATAGTCGCGTCATGCCCCATCACCTGGGCCGTCGCCATCAGTACGCTTTCCGGAATCACCGGGTTCACCTTGCCGGGCATAATGCTCGAACCCGGTTGCAGCTCCGGCAACTGGATCTCGCCCAGGCCCGCTCGCGGGCCGGAGCCCATCCACCGGATATCGTTTGCGATTTTCCCCAGCGCCACGGCATAGGTCTTCAGTGCGCCGCTCAGGAACAGGACCGCGTCCTTTGTCGCCTGCGCCTCAAAGTGGTTACGTGCTTCGCGCAGCGGAAGCTGGGTCCGTTCCGCCAGCAGCGCCACCGTGCGCGCAGCGAAACCCGCCGGCGCATTGACGCCGGTACCCACTGCCGTACCGCCCAAAGGGAGTTCGTACATTCCCTCCAGCGCCGCACCGACGCGCTCCATGCTTGCGCGTACCTGATGTGCATAGCCGCTGAACTCCTGGCCAAGCCGGATGGGAGTCGCATCTTGCAAATGGGTGCGTCCAATTTTCTTCACATCCCAGAACTCGCCGGCCTTCCGCTCCAATGCGGCGCGGAGCCCGTCCATGGCTGGCAGCAACACATCCCGTACCTGCCGGGCAGCCGCAATGTGGATCGCGGAAGGGATCACATCGTTGCTCGATTGACTGCGGTTTACCTCATCATTCGCGTGCGCCTGGGCCAGCGTGCCGATCACCTCATTGGCGTTCATGTTCGTGGAAGTGCCGCTGCCAGTTTGAAAGACGTCCACCACAAACTGTTCGAAGTGCATGCCGCCCGCCACCTGCGTAGACGCTTCCGCAATGCGTTTGGCTGTTTCTGCCGGTACCGCGCCCAACTCGCCGTTTACCGTCGCCGCGCAGGCCTTAATCAGTCCCAACGCCGCAATAAACGCGGGCGGCAGCCGCAGCTGGCTGATTGGGAAATTGTCTACGGCCCTTTGCGTCTGTGCGCCGTATAGTGCATCGGCCGGTACGGCCACTTCGCCCATGGAGTCCCGTTCTCGCCGGAAATCTGTCACAACCCGTTCTCGCCGGAAATCTGCCACTGTCGGTTCTGGCCCCCTACGGCGTAGGATCGCACTATCCCACGCAAGGTTTCATTCTGTGCACCCCTTGATATACTGCCCTCGGAATCGAAGGGAACCTGGGAGTCCGAGGAAAATAGAAGCGTGATGGAACAGAGTAAAAACGTAAAACGACGGAATCTTTTGCAGGGAGCGGCAGCCGCGGGCGCGGTACAGGCTTCTCTTGCCGCGGCGCCGCCCGCCGCCGGCACAGCCCAGCCGGCGGCCAATCTCGTCATCGCCGCCTCCCAGAAAGGCGTAGTGGAAACTACCGCCGGTAAGATTCGAGGTTCTTCGCGGAACGGTATCTACTCTTTTCGCGGTGTTCCCTACGGAGCGCCCACCTGGGGCGCCGGCCGCTTCGTGCCGCCCACCAAACCGGCTCCGTGGACGGGCGTGCGCAGTTCGCTTACCTTTGGGCCCATCTGTCCCCAAGGCGCAGGCGGCAATCCCGCGCAGGGCGATAACACAGCCCGTAGCGACGAGGACAACTTCCTCCTCTACCGCATCACGGAGCGACAGGCGGAGGATTGCCTTCGTCTCAACATCTGGACCCCCGGAATCACTGGATCGCGGAAGCGGCCAGTGATGGTCTGGCTGCACGGCGGCGGTTTTGTCGGCCACTCCGGCAGCGGTTTGCTGGCGTATGACGGGCACAACCTCGCTGAGCGTGGGGACGTCGTCGTTGTCACGGGCAACCACCGGTTAAACATGGTGGGATATCTAAACCTCGCCGAATTTGCCGGAGAGAAGTATGCCTCCTCGGCCAACCTCGGCATGCTGGATATCGTGGCCACTCTGGAGTGGGTGCGGGACAATATCGCCAACTTCGGCGGCGACCCGGCGAATGTCACGGTCTTCGGGCAGTCCGGCGGTGGGGCCAAAGTCAGCACGCTGATGGCGATGCCCGCCGCCAAGGGCCTCTTCCACCGCGCAATTGTCCAAAGCGGCTCCATTCTCCGTGTACACTCGCATGAAGAATCGGCCAAATTCGGACGTGCCGTGGTTGCGGAGTTGGGCTTGGGTAAGTCGCCGGCCAAGTCATCGATCGATAAGCTGCAAACCCTGCCCTTGGACGTCCTGTACAAAGCGGCCAGGGACGCCGCCGCGAAACTCGCGGGCGGCCGGCCCGCTGTCAATGGCCGCCCGCCCGGCTTCAACTACCAGCCTACGGTGGACGGCAAGGTGATCCCGTCGCAGATTTTCGATCCGGCGGCCCCGTCCGTATCTGCCCACGTTCCCATGCTCATCGGCAGCAATCTCCACGAATTCATTCACGGCTGTGACAACCCGGATGTGGATCTGCTGACCAATGAGGAGTTGTTGCGGCAGCTCACCGTCTCCTACGGCGATAAGGCCCAACGCATCATCGACTCGCTGCGCCGCGAATACCCCTGGGCCAAACCGTTCGATATTCTTTCCATTGCCGGAAACCGCGTGAGAGACAACGTCGCCAATCAGGCGCGCCGGAAAGCGGCGCTGGGGGCAGCGCCGGCCTACGCCTATCTCTTCGGCTGGCTGACGCCGATGCTGGACGGCCGTCCCCGCGCCTTCCACAGCTGCGAAATTTCCTTCGTTTTCAACAACGCCGACCTCTGCGTCAACTACTCTGGAGGCACGCCGCAAGCCAGGGAACTATCCCAAAGAATCAGCGACGCCTGGGTCCAATTCGCCCGCAGCGGCAACCCCAACCACTCCGGCCTGCCCAAATGGGACCCCGTCACCGCCAGCGGTGTGCCCACCATGTACTTCGATAACAAATGCGAACTCCGCCAAAATCCCGAAGGAGAAGCCCGGAAGTGGATGGCGAGTGCTGGCTAATTAAAGAAAAGAGCCATATCCTTTAATAAGCAGGCACCCAATTAAAGGTTCGCTTCACTAGAATGGCCGTTTCCCCAAATCCGCGGCTTGGTCGCTACGTCGTGTCCTCATACGGCGGAGAATCCGTACGTGCTTTTGTCCCTCCTCCTCTTCCGCCGGTTCCACCCGTGGAACTATCTGGCCTGCAAAGTATCCTGGAGCAGGCCAACCAGGCGCTAGGACGGTTGGATGGTTTAGCTTCCGTCATCCCGGATCTGCCTCGTTTTATCTATGCCTATGTG
>DASTML010000033.1:0-6953 GCA_035714175.1 Bryobacteraceae bacterium
AAAGCACGGTTACCCTTGCCACGGACTGGGACACGGACCATTCCCTGGCTATTCCCGCGGAGCGCACGGCGTGGATGATCCATTCCTTGGGATACAAAGGCCGGGTCAATCACTACGTGGGCGCGCTCTGGTTCTACGAAATGTACCGTAAGGACCATCAGTACGCCTCGGTGACGGTCGACTTTACCGGTACGCCGACGGTAAATGAGTATACGGACATCACGATTGGACGGGTGGGCGATCCCGCGTCGGAGATTCGCGTCCGGCATTTGAATCTTTACGGGGACACGGCCACGACGATTGCGAAGGCTTTTGAAATGGAGTTCAACCGCGGCTATACGGCCCTACGGGCAGAGGCGGCCGGAACACGGCTTACGCTCTACGCCCGTGCGATGGGAGACGCCGGAGAGGCGGTAAGCCTTGCGGTCTCTCCGGCAAGCGGTGCGTTTGCATTAACGAAGTCGGCGGATCACTTGACTGGCGGCGTCAATGGAAACTGGTATACCGACACTGCCGCGGTTCCGAGCATTAACCGGGCATGCCGGGATTGGTCACTGCGGTTCTACGAAGCGTGCAGGGACTACGGCCTCGATGTGACGGCCGCCTTCTCATTGGAACTGCAGCATGGGGACCCGACACCGGAAGCGGCTATTGCACAGCGCTACTCGAACAACGAGCCGTGCCTGCTAAATACACCCGCTCTACAGACCAACTTCTCGCCGGTGAGCCAGGCATATTGGCAGAAGGTGCACCTGGAGATGGCGGGCATCATGGCTGACTCGGGTCTAGTCCCTTATATGCAGCTTGGCGAAGTGCAATGGTGGTATTTCCCGAACATGGGCCCCTTTGACCCGCCAATCAGCATGCCCTACTACGACGAGTACACAAAGACCCAATTCCAGTCCACCTATGGATTCCCGATGCGTTATATCGGCCATCAGTACGTGGATCCGGCTGACTTTCCGGAAGAGGCGTCACTTTTACCATCGCTGATCGGCGCGTTTACGGACGGTGTGCGGGAACACGTGCTGGCCGTTCATCCGAATTGCCGGTGGGAGGTACTGTACCCAACCGATGTGAACGACACGCCGTGGGGCCGCCTGGTGAACTACCCGAACCTGGCGTGGACACCGGAAAAATTGACGAGCTTAAAGACGGAAAGCTTCAGCTTTACGTTTGCCCGGGATCTGAACAAATCGAAGTACTCGATCGGGTACGGCGAAGCGAAAGGTTTCGAGCGGACAAAGCGTAGTTTTCTGGTGGGGCCGGGCGACTCCTCGACAACCTGGCAGAAGGAAGCACAGATGGCCAAACAGCAGAATCTGGATTCGATCGTACTATTCGCGCTCGACCAATTCTGTCTGATCGGCTATCCAACTCCGTTCTGGAAGCAACAGAAGAGGAGCCGACGTTTCTAATCGGGACATAAACCGATTTAATGCCAGCGGGACATTGCATTTAGTTCGCTTTTAGCTTACTCTCAGATTGTGAGCTTAGAACGCACTGCAACACTTCCCCTGGCGAATGGCCGTGGAGACGTGCGTCAGCTCGTAGTCACCGGCATTATTCCCATCGTAGTAGTAGCCATTATCGGGGTCACCGTAACGGAACCCGCCTGAGTGGCACCGAGACGATTCGGCAAAAAGGCCACCGGCGGGACAAAAACCCGGCCGGTGGCCTTTTTTAATGTTTAGGGAGAAATGAACGGTAGGCGCAACAGGGAGTGAAAACATGTCTCAACTGATGAGTGGCGCAAAAATCCTGCTCGAATGTCTGGCCCGCGAGGGTGTGGACACAATCTTTGGCTATCCGGGCGGCGTAACTCTGCCGCTGTATGACGCGATGTACGATAACCCGATTCGGCATGTGCTGGTACGGCATGAGCAGAATGCGGCGTTTGCAGCGCAGGGGTATGCGCGCTCCACAGGGAAGGTAGGGGTCTGCTGTGCGACCTCCGGCCCTGGCGCCACGAATTTGGTGACTGGCTTGGTGGACGCAATGATGGATTCGATTCCGATTGTTGCGTTGACTGGGCAGGTGACGGCGAAGTTGATCGGCAGCGATGCGTTCCAGGAAGCCGACACCTTCGGCATCACCCGTTCCGCCACGAAGCACAACTACTTGGTGAAGAACATCAATGAACTGCCCCAGGTGATTCACGAGGCGTTCTACATCGCCGCCAGCGGCCGCCCGGGACCGGTCCTGGTGGACGTTACCAAAGACGTGTTCCAGGGCAACGCGCACTACGCGCCGGTGACCTCCATCCACTTGCCCGGCTACAAGGTGTATACGGAAGGCCACACGGGCCAGATCCGCCGCGCCGCTCAGATGATGTTGGAAGCAGAACGGCCGATGATCTACGCCGGCGGCGGCATTGTCCTTTCGAACGCCAGCCCCGAACTCCGCGAACTGGTTGAACTGGTTGACGCTCCCACCGTTTGCACCTTGATGGGCTTGGGCACGCTCGGTTCCGAGCATCCCAACTTCATCAGCATGCCCGGCATGCACGGCAGCTATGCCGCCAACATGGGCATGTACAACACGGACCTGATCATCGCGCTTGGCGTCCGTTTTGACGACCGCGTGACCGGCCGCCTGAATGCCTTCGCTCCCCACGCCCGCATTATCCACGTCGACATCGATCCCGCCGAAATCAGCAAGATCCGCAATGCCGACCTACCGATCGTCGGAGATCTGAAGCGCGTCCTGCCCAAGATCAACACCGTACTCCGCGAACTGAAAGCCGAGATCGGCGACCGTCCCGCTCTTCGTGCCTGGTGGAAGCAAGTTCGCGAATGGAAGGAAGAGCATCCGCTTACCTTCTCCTCTTCCGAGAACGAAATCAAGCCGCAACACCTGATGCAGGAGATCGACCGCCTGACCAAAGGCAACGCGATTGTCTGCAGCGACGTGGGCCAGCACCAGATGTGGGCCGCGCAGTTGCTGCGTTTCAACGAACCGCGACTGTGGATCAACTCCGGCGGTTTAGGTTCCATGGGCTTTGGCTTGCCCTCGGCGCTCGGCGCGCAAGTTGCCAACCCGAACCAGCTCGTCATTGCCATCTGTGGCGACGGCGGCTTCCAGATGTCCATTCCCGAACTGGCCACGCTCTTCAATTTCGGCCTGCCGGTGAAGGTCATCGTCATGAACAATGGCTACCTGGGCATGGTGCGGCAGTGGCAGGAACTGTTCTATGCCAACCGCCTGTCGCAGGTTACGCTCGACGGCTTCCCCGACCCGGTGCAACTGGCCGGCGCCTACGGCTTCAAGGGCCGCACGGTGGAACGCCCGTCCGAGTTGGCCGAAGCGTTGGCGACCGCCTTTGCCGACCCGGGTCCGTACCTGTTGAACGTGCGCGTCACGCCGACGGAGAACGTGTTCCCGATGGTTCCGGCCGGTGGCGCAATTAACGAGATGGTCCTCACGCCGCCGCAGCCGGTTGGGGCGCAGAAGTAGAAACGAGGAAATCCCATGTTGCAGATTATTAGTCTTTTGGTGGAGAACAAGACCGGCGCGTTGATGCGCGTTACGGGTCTGCTCACCGCGCGCGGCTACAATATCGACAGCCTGACGGTCGCCCGTACGCTGGATCCGGAACTGTCGCGCATGACGATCGCCGTTGCGATCGAGCCGCACCAACGCCGGCAGTTGATTAAGCACATGAACAAGCTGATCAACGTGTTGCAGGCCACGGACCTGACCGACTCCCCCGCCGTTATACGGGAACTGGTTCTGATGCGCGTTCGCGCTCCGCAGGAATCCCGGACCGCCATCTTGAAGGAAGCCGAAATTTTCGGCGCCCGCGTGGTGGATTCGACGTTGGAAGGGTTTGCGCTGGAAGCGACCGGCGACATTGAAAAGCTCGATGAGTTCATCGACATCATGCGCAGCTATGGCGAGATCGAAGTAACTCGCGGCGGCGCTGTGGCAGTATCACTGGAGTCCAAGAAGCTCCGCCTTTCTCCCCCCGTGCCCCGTGGTTCGGAAGAAGTGAAGGCGGAAGAGAAAAACGGAGTTATTTAATGCTGAATCGGTACTACGAAAAAGACGGCGATCCCAGCCTGCTGAAAGGCCGCGTTTTCGCCATCATTGGCTACGGCAGCCAGGGCCACGCTCACGCGCTGAATCTGCGCGATTCCGGCGCGGACGTAATCGTCGGCCTCTACCCCGGCTCCAAGAGCTGGGCGAAGGCCGAAGCCGCCGGCCTGCGTGTGATGACCACCGCGGACGCCACCAAGGCCGCCGACACGATCATGGTGCTGGTCAGCGACCACATCCAGCCCGACCTCTACGAGAAAGAGATCGCTCCCAATCTCTCCGCCGGCAAGACGCTGATGTTCGCGCACGGCTTCTCCATCCACTTTGGTTATGTGAAGCCCCCGGCCGATGTCGATGTCAGCCTGATCGCTCCGAAGTCCCCCGGCCATCGCGTCCGTGAACTGTTCGTGGAAAACGTGGGCGTGCCTGGCCTGGTGGCCGTGCAGCAGAACCCCTCCGGCAAAGCGCTGCAGAACGCGCTGGCCTATGCCCTCGGTATCGGCTGTCTCCGTGCGGGCGTGATCGAGACCACGTTCAAGGAAGAAGCTGAAACCGATCTTTTCGGTGAGCAGACCGTTCTTTGCGGCGGCACGAGCGAGCTGATCAAGGCTGGTTTCGAAACGCTGGTGGAAGCTGGCTATGCACCAGAAATGGCCTACTTCGAGTGCTTGCACGAATTGAAGCTCATCGTTGACCTCATCTATGAGGGCGGCCTGAACTACATGCGCTACTCTGTCTCCGACACGGCCGAGTACGGCGACTACGTCACCGGCCCGCGTCTTGTGAACTCTGAGACCAAGGCGGAAATGAAGCGTGTTCTGAAAGAAATCCAGGAAGGCAAGTTCGCCGAAAACTGGATGAACGAGAACCGCACCGGTCGCGGCAAGTTCCTGGCCATGCGGGAAGCCAACCAGACTCACCAGATCGAAAACGTGGGTAAGGAACTCCGGGCGATGATGCCCTTCCTCAAGAAGAAGAAGGAAGCGGGCGTACCGGAAGCCTAACCGGCGCCGGGCCAGCCTTCCCCCTCAATCAGGAGCCAACTACATGCGCATCTATACCTTCGACACGACTCTCCGCGACGGCACGCAAGGCGAAGCCGTCTCTTTCTCGGTCGAGGACAAGCTGATTATTAGTCAGAAATTGGATGCGCTGGGGATTGACTATATTGAGGGCGGCTGGCCCGGATCCAATCCGAAGGACAAAGAGTTCTTCGCGCGTGCCAAAGATGAATTGCGTCTCAAACACGCAAAACTCACCGCCTTCGGCTCCACCCATTTCGCACGGAACACGGTCGAATCAGACCCTAATGTACGCGAACTACTAGGCGCCGAAACGCCGGTCATCAGCATCTTTGGCAAAACCTGGGATTTTCACGTTACGCGGGCGCTGGGTATTACGCTCGAAGAAAACCTCAAGATTATCGCCAACACAGTTGGCTATCTGAAAAAACACGGCCGCGAGGTAGTCTACGACGCCGAGCATTTCTTCGACGGCTACGCGGCAAATCCGGAATACGCCTTACAAACTCTGCGAGCCGCACATGAAGCGGGCGCAGACGTACTGTGCCTCTGCGATACCAACGGCGGCACGATTACTTCCAAGCTGCGCGACGCCGTCGCCGCCGTGCGGGAAAAGTTCAGCGGGGTGATCGGCATCCATCCGCACAACGATTCCGATGTGGCCGTGGCCAATGCGCTGGCCGCCATCGAGGCCGGAGCCACTCATGTGCAGGGTTGCATGAACGGTTACGGGGAGCGTTGCGGCAATGCCAATCTTGCCTCCGTCATCGCAAACCTGGAGTTGAAACTCGGCCACACGACGATCGGGCGAGACCAACTTACTGGCCTGACTTCCGTAGCGCGCTTCATCTCGGAACTAGCCAACCTGCAGATCCCCAACGGCCAGCCCTACGTCGGGCAAAGCGCCTTCGCTCACAAGGGTGGCGTACATGTGAGCGCTGTCTTAAAAGACTCCGCGACATACGAGCATGTCCGCCCGGAAACGGTCGGCAACCGGCAACGCGTGCTGGTGAGCGATCTCTCGGGCCGCAGCAATATTTTCTACAAGCTGAAAGAGCAAGGGCTCGGCGAAAAGTTGAACGAGGAATCGCGCAAATCACTGCTCGAAAAAATCAAACAGATGGAGTTCGAGGGTTACGAACTGGAAGCGGCTGAAGGAACCTTTGAACTGCTCGTTCGCGAAGCACTGAATCCCGGGCAGGATTTCTTCCAACTGGTCAGCTTTGATGTGACGACCAAGATGGGCCGCAGCGGCGGCTCGCTGACGATGGCTACTCTGTCGCTACAGTCCACGGATGGGCTCCACACGGAGACGGCAGTCGGCAGCGGTCCGGTGAACGCGCTGGACCTCTGCCTCCGGCAGTGCCTGGTGGGCATCTACCCGGCTATCAAAGATGTGGAACTGACTGACTATAAGGTGCGCGTCATCGACTCCAAGAAAGGCACGGCGGCCAAAGTGCGCGTGTTGATTGAATGGAGCGATCATCAACGATCCTGGGCCACCGTCGGCGTGTCGGATAACGTGATTGAGGCAAGCTGGAAGGCTCTGGTGGACGCCATACGGCTGGAGTTGATGCGACTAGCCGATGCGGAAAAGCCCACCGAAAAGCAATATGCCTAAATCGTTGCGCCGTCGGCGCCAAGCAGAATACGCCGGATGAGTTTAATCGGAATGGCGCCCTGCTTAACGAAATCGGAATGGAACCGGGCCAGGTTAAACTCCTGGCCCTTGGCTTTTTTGTAGTCCTCACGTAGCTTGTAGACCTGCAATTTCCCTAGCGTGTAGTAGAGATACGTGGGGTTATAAGCGCCGCGGCGAGCCTCTTCGTACGCATTCGCGGGCTCTTGGAATCCCTTCTCGACGAAAATCTTCGCGCCCTCCTCCACTGTCAT
>DASTML010000034.1:0-23383 GCA_035714175.1 Bryobacteraceae bacterium
GTGGATCAGAACGCATTCACGAAAGAGATTGAGCGGAATGGAGGCGTGGGATTCAACGCTTCCACCGCACTCGACTACACCAATTACTTCTACAGTCTGCCCTCCAACCGGACCGAACTCTGGTTCGCGCTCCAATCGGAATGGACAGCACGGCCGGTTTTCCGTGAGTTCTACAAAGAGCGGGACGTGGTGCGGGAGGAGCGCCGTATGCGCGTGGAGTCCTCCGCGCAAGGCAAGCTGATTGAGGGACTTCTCACCACCTCTTTCATGGCGCACCCCTATCGAAATTTCATCGGATGGGCGAGCGATATTGAGAATCTGCGCGCCAAAGGCGGCGCCGCCTTTCACAAGACGTACTACGTGCCCGGCAACATGTGCGTCGGAATTGTTGGCGATGTGAAGCCGGCGGAAGTGAAGCGTCTGGCGGAGAAGTACTTCGGTCCCATTCCCGCAGGTCCTCTGCCCCCGCGTCTGGTGACGCAGGAGCCGCCGCAGAACGGAGTGAAACGCTTTGTCATTGAAGATCCGTCGCAGCCGTTCCTGATGATTGCGTATCACCGGCCCGAGGGAACGCATAAGGACGACGCCGCTCTCGACGTACTGAACGGCGTACTCTCCGGCGGGAGAACCGGCATTCTTTACAAAGAGCAAGTCCGCGACAAGAAGTTGGCCTTGGGAACGCAGACGATTCCCCAGTTTCCGGGGGGTAAGTATCCGAACCTTTTCCTCTACTACGGCGTGCCGAACCAGGGGAAGACGGTGGAGGACCTGGAGAAATCGTGGGATGAGATCGTGGCCCGGGTTCAGAAGGATGGAGTGGACGATGCGACGGTGAAACGGGTGAAGGTGAAAACGCGCGCCGGACTGCTGCGTGCGCTGGATTCGAACTCCGGGTTGGCCGGAGCGCTTGCCTCCACCTGGATGGTGTACGGAGATTGGCGAAAGCTGTTCACCGATCTGGAAGAACTCGACAAAGTGACGCCCGCCGATGTACAGCGCGTGGCGAAGACCTATCTGGTGACGAACAATAAGACAGTCGGCGTGACGATTTCGCCGAAGAAGGAAGAGGGCAAGTAAAGATGCGCCGAAGCGGAATTTTCCTTCTTGCGGTTGGAATGTGTGTGTTTGGACAGGCCGCGGCCCCGCGACCGGGTTCGTTGCAGGTCGGGGCCTGGAAGACGCTGAAGTTCGGCAAGCTGCCGGACGTGAAGATCCCCGAAATTGAAATCTTCACGCTAAAAAATGGCATTAAGGTCTATTTGCTGGAGAACCACTCGCTGCCGTTTATCAGCGGTACGGCGCTGTTCCGGACAGGAACGCTCCTGGATCCGCAAGGCAAGACGGGATTGGGCGAAATTACCGCTTCCGTTCTGCGTAGCGGAGGGTCTGCCGCAAAGACCGGCGACCAGATCGATGAACAACTTGAAAACATGGCGGCGTCTGTCGAATCCGGCATTAGCGATGAATCGGCGACCTACTCCTTTAACTGTTTGAAGGAGAACGTGGACGAGGTGCTGGGCGTCTACTTCGACGTACTCTCCCACCCCGAATTCCGGCAGGACAAAATCGATCTGTTGAAGACCCAGTATCGCAGCGCAATCGCCCGCCGTTACGATGAGGCCGACGACGTCAATCGCAACGAGTTCCAGGCCATCATCTATGGCCGCGAAACGCCGTTCGGCCGTGATGTGGAGTACGCCACGCTCGATGCCATCGGCCGCGCGGATCTGCAGAACTTCTACCGGCAGTATTACCACCCGGGTAATATGGTGATGGCTGTTTCCGGCGATTTCGACAAAACGGCGATGAAGGCCCGGTTGGAGCAGGTGTTAGGCGGATGGGCGCCAGCCGTTGGCTCCGTGCCGCAGTTCCCGAAGGTGACGAATCAGGCAAAGGCCGGCGTCTATTTCGGCGACAAAAAAGAAGTCACCCAGACGTTTCTGACCGTGGGCCATCTCGGCGGATTGTTCTCCGACAAGGACTACCCGGCGCTGGAGGTGCTCTCCGACATTTTGGCCGGCGGTTTCGATAGCCGGCTTTTCCGCAAGGTGCGCACAGAACTGGGCTATGCCTACCAGATCGGCGGCGGCTGGGGCGCGGATTATACGCACCCTGGGACGTTCCAGATCACGGCGTCCACGAAGACCGAATCGACCGTGGCTACCATCCAGGCCATCCTGGCGGAAATCGAGAAGATCCGGGCTACCGGCGTAACGGACGAGGAGGTGGCGACGGCAAAAGACAAAGTCATTAATAGCTTTGTTTTTAATTTTGACCGCCCGCAGAAGACGCTGTCCCGCTTGTTCCGCTATGACTACTACGCCTACCCGAAGGACTTCCTGGCGCAGTATCAGAAATCGATTGCAGCCGTAACCAAAGCTGATGTCCTGCGGGTCGCGAAACAATACATTGACCCCTCGAAGTTCGTTATCACCGCGGTCGGCAATGTGGACGGGTTCAAAACGCCGCTTAGCGACCTCAAACAACCGATAACGAAGCTGGATCTGACTGTAAAGGAGCCAGTGCAGGAGAAAAAAGCCGAAGCCTCGGCCGCTTCGCTCGCGCAGGGCAAACAGTTACTGACCCGTATGCAGCAGGCGATGGGCGGCGCCGCCCAACTGGCTGCCGTAAAAGACGTAACTCTCACCGCGAACGCCACGCTAGGGACTCTTGCTGTAAAGCAGAAGACCTTATTCCTGCCGCCCAACCGGTTGCGCCAGGAGCAGGAACTGCCATTTGGAAAGGTAGTCGTGAAGTGGGACGGGAAGACGGGCCTTTTCCAACCGCCGAATGCCCCGGGGCCGCAGCCGATGCCGCCGCCGGTTATCAAGCAGCTGAGCGAAGAGCTTTTCCGGAATCTGTTCACATTGGTTTTGAGCGACCGCGTGGAAGGCCGGACGGTGAACGCGATATCCGATACGGTTGTCGAGATCGCCGACAAGGCCGGCAACTCGGCAAAGCTCGGGCTTGACCCGGCGTCCGGTTTGCCCGCCAGCCTGGAATATAAGGCCATGGGACCTCAAGGTCCGGCGGAGGTGAAAAATCTCTATAAGGACTTCAGGCCCGTGGGCGGCGTGCAGGTGGCGCACCTGATGCAGATCCAGCAGGGCGGCAAGACGGTGAGCGAAATCAAATACGAAACCATCACCGTGAATACTGGCGTCACACTTGAGGAGATCATGAAATAGTGCGGATACTGGGCCTGTGGGTAACGCTGGCTGGCGTATTGTGTGCGGAAACGGCCACCGAGCGAGGGCGGGCGGTGGTGGAAAAGTCGTTGGCGGCGTTGGGCGGCGCGAACTATATGGCCATGGAGAACCGTACCGAGCACGGGCGGCTGTACTCTTTCTACAGAGAGCAGTTGAACGGCCTGGCCACGGCCCGTGTCTACACGAAGTATGAAAAGCCGGGCGAGGGCAATCTCCACATTCGCGAACGCCAGTCCTTCGGCAAAAAAGACGAAGACTATGCCTACCTGTTCACCGGCAAAGAAGGAGTCCAGATCTCTTTTCGCGGCGTTCGTCCGCTGCCGCCAGGCCAGTACGAGCGGTATGTCGATACCATGCAGCGGAGTATTTTCTACATTCTGCGGTACCGGATGGACGAACTCGGCATGATCTTTGAATTCAAGGAGACGGCGGTATTCGACAATAACCCCGTGGAGGTGGTGGACATTACCGACGGAGAGAACCGCACAACCACGGTCTACTTCCACCGGACGACGCACCTGCCGGTCCGCCAAGTCTTCTTCCGCCGTGATCCCGAATTCAAGCGGCGGATTGAAGAGACGACCGTTTACAACAAATACAGAGATGTCGGCGGCGTCATGTGGCCGTGGAGTATCGTCCGGTTCCGCGACGGCAACAAGATCTTCGAAATGTACTCGGAGAGCGTGACGATCAATAACGCGAAACTTGACGACAAGCTATTCACGCCCCCGATGGGAGCCAAACGCCTCAAAGGCGATTGATCTAGGTATCGAAAATCGAGATCTGCCGCTCATCCGGCTTTTTCGATCTTCCAAGTCCGCTACCCACCACCGCCAATATGTGCATAGACCGTAACGCGGCCTTCGGCACGAAAATTCGTTGCGGGGTGACAGCCAAGTCCGGAGGCGTCAGCGTAAAGCCGTACGGCTCCATGTTCATGAGGTTGTTCGGGAGAATGCCGTCGAGAATGGCGTTATCCCGGAAACTCATGCGAACCCATAAACCGGTCGATTTCGGACGGCTGGAGAACGTCCGGTTGTTCAAGTCTGGGATCGAGTCCTCAAAATCCTGCACAAAACAAAGGACTTTTACCTCTTGATAGGGCAGGGAAATAATCTGCCCGTCCCGGCTGAGCATTTCAATGCCGGACGCCGTCTGGAAGGTCTGTGGATGAACAAATCCGTCCACAGGTTCGCGATCAAATCGTAATACACGCACACGTTTGTTGGTCGAGCTACTCACGTCTACCGGATACCGCTTTCAAACATTTTCCGCATTATTGTATCATTGGCAGGATGACCCGTACGGGTTCGCTGGGAGCGCAAGTCCGTCTTTTTCTTGACTTTTGCCGGATGGAGAAGGGCTTGGCACAGAATTCGGTAGCCTCATACGCCCGGGATTTGGAGCGATATTGCGCCTATTCCGGGGGCATGGAGATTGCTGTCCCCGCGGCCCGGGAACACGTACAGGGATATCTGGATTCGCTGTACAGCGCCGGCATGGCCGGACGCAGCGTGGCCCGCCACCTGACGACGCTGCGAAACTTCTACCTCTACTTGCAGCGGGAAAAGGTAATGGACTCCAATCCAACGGAGTTATTGGCTTCTCCTAAGATCGGGTCGGCCTTGCCTACCTACCTCAACACCGGCGATGTGGAAAAGTTGCTGGATTCTCCGCCCGCCGATACGGCCCTGGGGCTACGGGACCGGGCGATGCTGCAATTGGTCTACGCCAGCGGACTTCGCGTCTCGGAGTTGTGCGGCGTGGAAGCGAACGAACTGAACCTCTCTCTGGGTTACCTCCGGGTAAACGGAAAGGGAAACAAGCAGCGGCTGGTCCCGATGGGACAGGCCGCGATTGCCGCCATTGAGGCGTATCTGGCCGGCGGACGGCCCGCCATTCTACGAGGGCGGAGCAGCCGTTACCTCTTCATCACAGCCCGGGGCACGAAGATGACCCGGCAGGCATTCTGGAAACTCCTGGCGGCACATGGTAAATCGTGCGGCCTCTTCCACAACCTGAGCCCGCATGTCCTGCGGCATACCTTCGCAACGCATTTGCTCGAGGGAGGGGCGGACCTTCGCAGCGTGCAGACCATGCTCGGCCACGCCGATATTGGTACAACCCAGATTTATACCCATGTGGCGCGCGGACGGCTGCGCGCGGTGGTAGACAAGCATCATCCCAGGGCATGAACGCCAGGGGAATGTATGCGCGACCGAGAGTTGGAGCGATTCGATGAGCGACTACATGTTTATGGTCGAAAGCCACTTGACCGCGGCGCAGATGGTGGCGTTTCAGTCGGTACAGTCGGCTGCAAATGAAGCGAACATTCCGTTGTACCTGACCGGCGCCGCGTTGCGCGACATGCTGGGCGGGTTCCCCATCCGGGACCTGGATTTCACCGTGGAGGGCAACGCCATCACGTTTGCCAAGGCCATCGCCAAGAAGGGCGACGCCGAACTGGGCAACACAGACCCGCGCCGGAACCTGGCCGACCTGCTCTATCCGCAAAACGTCATGGTCCGCATTGGCATGGCCCGCAAAGAGACGTATGCCAAGCCGGCCGCCAAGCCGCAGATCTCGCCGGCGACCATCCATGAAGATCTGCTTTGCCGCGACTTCACCATCAACGCCATCGCCATGTCCTTGAACCGCCAGTCGCGCGGCCTGCTGGTGGATCCTGCCAACGGCATGGGGGACGTGCAAAACCGCGAATTGCGCATTGCCGGCAAGTACACGCTTTACGATGACCCCTCGCGCATGTTCCGGCTGTTCCGGTATCGCATTCGTATGGGTTTTGCGCTGAGCGAAAAGACGCAAAACCAGTATCAGAACGTGCGGGAATTGAAGCTGGAACAGAAGATTCCCGCCGACGCGCTCGGCCGGGAACTGCGCAACGTGGCTAACGAAACCAACTCGGCCGATATCGTCAAGCTGCTGGACGATGAGCGGCTTCTTCCCTTGTTTTGCAGCGCCCTGGTCGGCGAAAAAGTCAACCACGCCGGCCTGCAAAAACTGCAGAAGGCGCGGACGCATGTCCCGTTGGAACTCATGTTCTCCGTGGACAACCTCTCGCTATTTCTCACGGTACTGACGGAGAAGCTCAACAAGACGGAGCGGGCGGACCTGGCCAAGGCCTGTGCGCTGACCGAGGCGGAAGTGTCCGCGTGGAAAAAGCTGGAAGAGGGCGCCAAGAAGCTGGAGAAAGAGATGAAGTCGCCGTCGCTGACGCGGCCCTCCAAGGTCTACGCCGCCGCTGCCAAAGGAACCGGCGCCCAGGTCCTGTATCTGCTGTACAAGAGCGATGCCCGCGTCGTGCTGGATCGATTGAAAAATTACCTCCAGAAGTACCTGATGGTGGAGCACGAACTTACCGAGGAAGAAATCCTGGAAACGGGAGCCAAACCCGGCACGCCGAAGTACGCCAAGGCGCGGTTGGACGTATTGTCCAAAAAACTGGACGCGCGCCCGAAGAAAGTTCCTGTGGAAGAGACAGAGCCGGCGCCGGCGCTTCCTCCGCCCATCGTGGCCAGCGCGCGCCGCTAGCCTTCTTTTTCTACAGCTTCAATATCGGCATTGGTAATGGTGATCGCGGTGGGAATGCGCTCCAGGTCGAGCAGCGTTTCCAACGTGCTGCGGACAATTTGCAGCCGGACGGCCTCCGGCATACGCTTGTCGCGCGCCTTTTCCCACGCCGAGACGGGCGGCTCCGGAAGCACGACCCGGATCTGCTGCCGCTTGCCGTTGGCATGGATGTCGAACAGATATTCGGCTTCCCAATGTCCTTTGCCGCGCGTGCAGAGCCGGCCCAGCGGCAGGTATTTCGACTTGCCGCGCGATGCCCAGCGTTTATCGAACAGCATGCACGGCGCTGCCGCCTCCTGGGCGGAAGCGCTGGCGGACGAAGAGCCAATGCCGAAGAGTCCGCGAAACCACGCAGCGAGAGTTCCGGGGCGTTCGTCGCCGGACTTGTTCTCTTCCTCGCCTGGGGTGCGGAGCCGTATGCGCATAATGATTATGATGCGTCAACTGGCGGTCCTTTTGCTGCTGGTATTTCCCGCGGCGGCCCAAACGGAGACTAATGCCGGTTCTAAACCCGCCGCGCCGCTGGTGTTTGACGGAAAACCGGTGCATGTGGCGGCGGGCTGCACGGAGGACGATATGCAAAGCCTCGGCATGAGCTGTTCCGCGGAATCGCCGTGCCCGGTGTTTTTGGAGTTGAGTGCTTTGGAGGTGTTGACCGGCCGCCTGGTGGTGGCGGGAAACCTGCATACCGATACCGCTACGCTCTCTTCGATCGTTCTGGTAAGCGAAGACAACGGCAGGACCTGGACGGAACCGCACGCCCGGATCCGGCAGGCGGCCCTGGACCAGATGCAATTCTTCGACTTGGCGGCTGGATGGATCAGCGGTCAGGTGATTGCCGCGCTGCCGAGGGACCCGTTCTTTCTGGTCACGATCGACGGCGGAAAAAGCTGGCGGCGCCGGCCCGTGTTTAGCGAATCGCAAGCCGGTTCCATCGACAAATTCCATTTCACCAGCGCAACGGATGGCCGGGCGCTCGTTGACCGCGCGCAATCCGGGGAAGGCGGGCGCTACGCCCTGCTGGAGTCAAAGACCGGCGGCGACACCTGGAACATACAGCAGATCACCACGGACCCGCCCAAAACGGTTCGCTTCGACCGCGCGCCCAGCCGCGCGTGGCGGCTGCATGCCAATGGCGCGACGAAGGCGTACCAGATCGAACGGCTGGAGGGCGGCAAGTGGAACATGGTATCCGCGCTTTCCGTGCAGGCGGGCCAGTGCGCACCCGCGGAATTGGAACTGAAGCCGCCGCCGGAGCCCACCGCCGCTCCCGAAAGCGACGCCGTGGAGGTCTTTCAAATTGGCGGCGGAAAGGCTAAGAAGCCGGACCCGAAGAAAAAGAAACCGTAAGCGCAACCGGTATTGATTGCTATGATGAAGAGACTTTTGTGAGCAATTCCTCGATTCAGGCGGCAGGCGCGCCGGCAACCTCGAAGCGGAACCGCACCAAGGCAAACGTAATGGTTGTGGCCTGCACGGTGCTCGGTGCTGCGGCGCAAATGTTGATCAAGCGCGGCACGGCGATTATGCCGCCCCTGTTGGACCCTTCCGGCGGCAGCATTCTTGAGCAGGCGCCAATGATTGCCTGGAAAATTCTCACGAACCTGCCTTTGTTTGGCGGATTGGCCTGTTACGGCATCAGTACGATTCTTCTCGTATTAGCGCTCCGTTACGGCGAGTTGTCGGTGCTCTATCCGATCATTGCGTTGACCTATGTCTGGGTTTCGGTGCTCTCGGTCGGACTTCTTGGCGAGTCTGTGAATATCTACAAGGCCGCGGGTCTCGTATTCATTGTGTTGGGCGTAACCGTGCTGGGCCGGAAGGACCGGGACGCGTGAAAACACCCGTCTCTTCTATTCTTCTCGTCCTGTTCGCTTCCTTTATCGGTTCGTTCGGGGCCATCTTCCTAAAGGCCGGCGCCGACCGCCTGGAGCGTTCCATCAAGGGCGTGCTGACCAACTGGCGTCTTCCCGTCGGCGTCTGCATTTATCTCACTTCCTTCGCCATGTATACCGTAGCGGTCAAAAACGGCGAACTGACGATTCTCTATCCGATGGTCTCCCTCGGCTACCTGTGGACGCTCATCTGGTCACGCCTGATTTTCAAGGAGCCGCTGACGCGGAACAAGTTTATTGGCGTGGGCATGATACTGTTCGGCGTGGTTGTGTTGAACCTGGGAAACCGGTAGGCGGAGGATTAGAATAAGGCATGTCCGCGAACCCCGCCCCTGAGCTTGACGGTCTGCGTGGCCGGGCGTTCTCGTTTTACCCGCCGATCCTGGGCATTGAACACAACGAGTGGACGCTACAGGAAGCGACCTGGTCCGAGATTCTGGTCCACAATACCAAGGCCGAACTGGAAATCTGGGTGCCGCGGCGTTTCCTGGGCGAGATCTCGCAAATTGAAGATCCGGTGATGATCGTCGGGCTTTTGCGGGAACTGCAATATGCCGCCGGGCTGTTGCGCCCCCACGAAAAGCGGGTTCTCTCCATGCCCAAGGGGCCGTCCCTGCCGGTGAAGGTGGATGATGATGCGATTCCCACGCCCAGGATGGTGGGCGGCGCGCGCGTGGAGGACTCCGCGGAATCCCGCATGGGGCTCTATATCCTCGGCGGCATCTTCGTCGTATTGATTCTCGTTTACGGTGTCGTCTCCTATTCGCGCAACGACCGCGTCGAATACCAGACCGTGCTCCAGGAAGACCTGGGATTCTCGGCCGCCGATGACTACTTTGCCGTGGTCCGCAAACTCGGTCCTCCCGCCAATGACCGTTGGCGCGAAGGCAAGGACCTGGAATACCGCGCGTTGGCCTACCCGGACCGTCACTTTACCATCATCCTGATGGGAACCGAAAAGGATAATGCGCGGTACATCGGGGCCGTCAACGAAAATTGGCGGCCCGTACATACCGTGAAACATGCCGGCCACGGCGACACGCGGTCGCTGCTGGAAGGCCTGCCGAAGTTTTAGAGCTTTCCGCCGACGGCAAACTCCAATTGCCAGTAGGCGGCTTCGTAGGCCGCCATGGACTGGTTGAACGCCGTCTGAATCTGGTTGGCGTTCCGCTGCGCCTCCAACACCTCCAGGATGCTCGCCTCTCCGCGCTGGTAGCTGTAGAGGATGACTTCGCGGATCCGCGCCGTGCGTTCCACGGCGTCGCGATTGTAGAGGTCAAGGGATTGTTGCGCCGCGTGCAGCGCATGGTGCGCCTTCTCCACTTCGGTTAATACAGCCGTCTCGGCCTGGCGGACCTGTACATTGGCCAGTCTCTGCTGCGCCGTGGCCTGCCGTACAGCGTCGCGATTATTGTTGAACAGGAAGAGCGGAACGGAGGCCGTGGCCCCCACCGCATGGTCATTGCCCACGCGCTGCAGGTTCATCGCGACCGTCACGTCGCGTGTCCGCTGCGCTTCGGCCAGCCGTGTGCCATGGCCGGCGGCGATCTCGGAACGGCGCGCCGCCGCCAAGTCGGGACGTTCGTCAACCGCGGTGCGTTGCAGGTCCGCTAGCCCGCTTTGCACGGGCCGGTGCTGCAAAGCGCCGGTGGCTTCCACGGGCGCTGCCAGGTTCAGAACGGACTGTACGTCGCGGCAGGCCTGCCAATAGGCCGTACGGGCGTCTAGAATCGCCTGCCGGTAAGACAGGCGGGCGGCTTTGATGCGGTCCAGGTCCACGGCCGCCACGTCGCCGGAGCGATGGCGAATCTCCATGATCTTCTCTGTTTCGGCATACTGCGAATCAGTATCCTCCGCCAGCCGTAAATTCGTTCTCGCCAATAACGCGGTCGTGAACGACTGCCGCAGCGCCAGCAACTGCTGCCGGATCGTGTCGAGAACCTGCGCGCGGGAGGCGTCCGTAACCGCTTCCGCCTGTAATTGGCGTAACGCACGTTTATTGCCTCGTTCTAGTAGTTGCTCGTACTGCACGGAATAGACCGGGTTGGCGCCGGCGTCGCTGTTAGTGGAGAAAAAACGGGGAACGCTGCGGGGAACGTTCGATGTGAACGGCACTTGGTCGGCCATCACCTGTAGGGTCGGGTTCGGGCGATATCCGGCAATTCGGCGCGCGGCTTCATTGCCTTCGACGACATAGCGGCCGGCGGCGACCGGCAGACTGCGTTCCACCAGCAGTTCTTCAGCCTCCGCGAGCGTAAGGGGACGGGGGGCCTGTTGCGCAGAGGCAACGGCCGTGGACGCGGCTGCTAGCAGCGCCGCGAGGACGGATCCTTTCATGATGCAAACCTTTCGTAGATTATGCAGGGCGAGTGCGGGCAGCTACGGGGTTGCAGTTACGGAGCGCGGATCGGCGGCGGGCGAACGGCGCGCGGCCCCGCCGGCTTGTCCACTGGACGCGGCGCGGCGGCTGTCGCGGCAAGCGCGGCCGTCTGGACTGGCGGCGGCGGGAGAAGGGGAGCCGGCACGGAGGCCGTTGTTAAGGCCAGCGGTTCGAACTCGCCGGAATGAATCTCCGGCGCCGGACCATCGAATGTCAGGGACGAGGGCAGCTTGCCTGCCGAGAATCGGCCCGCGCCGTCATTGACGAACACGGCTACCGGCATCTGGAAACCGGCGGTTACGATTAGATCTTTGTCGTGGTCGCCGTCGATATCGTGTGAAAGGACCCCGGAGGCCATTGGATAGGCCGCCAGGTCAAAGACCTGCTGCTCCTGCGTGGTGCTCAGGGTGATCGTCAATGAGCGGCGGAAGGTAAGCGCCAGGTCGGTACGGCGGTCGCCGTCCAGATCGGCATGCGCGCAGGGAGAGAGGGCCGCCGGCAATAGCGAGGAGACGCAACGGTCCGCCTCGCCGGCCGCCAGGAGGGCTGGCGCGCAGGCGAGTACGGCAAGAACGGGCAGAGTGCGGAAAGGGCTAATCACCGGCAGCGGGAGAGGCGGCCGGCCGGTCGGCATGCGGTTCAATCGGCGTGTGGGAGCCAACGCGGGCGCGCAGTTTTTCGGCCATGTCATAGCCGATCGGTACAAGCAGCAGCGTCAGCAACAGGCACAGCGTCTGGCCGCCGATGATCGTTACCGCGATGGCGGAACGTTGCGAGGCGCCGGCTCCCGTGCCGAAAGCGGTGGGCAGCAGGCCGGCAATGATCGAAAACGTGGTCATTAGAATCGGACGCAGGCGAACGCGGTTAGCTTCGATAATGGCATCCCGGAGGGGGATGCCGCGGTCCCGCAGATGGTTCATGTAGTCGATCTGCAGGATGCCGTTCTTCTTCACAATGCCTAGCAGCAGCAGAACACCCAGCGCGCTGAATAGATTCAGGGAGCGTCCGGTGACGATCAACGAAAGCAGGGCGAACGGAATCGAGAGCGGTAGCGTGGTCAGAATGATGAAGGGGTGCACCAGGCTCTCAAACTGGGCCGCCAGGACCATGTACATGAAGATGCTGGCCAGTCCAATTGCCATCAACATGCTGTTCGTCGTCTCTTCCAGCACCTTCACCTGTCCCGAGAACCGGACCGTGTAGCCGGGCGGCAGTTCCACCTTTTCAAAGATGGCTTGCGTCGCCGCGGCGGCTTCCGCCAGGGAGGACGTATTGGAAACGTTGCCGTAGATACCCACCGCAAATTGCCGCGCGTACCGGTCTATGCGGCTCGGTCCCAAGCCATGTTCCAACTTGGCGATCGAGTCCAGGCGGATCAGCCCGCGCGTCGCGCTCGGAACGAGCAGGCGGCCCAGCACTTCCGGCGAATCGCGCTGATCGTTCAAAAGGCGCATCATTACCGGGTACTGTTCGGAGCCTTCTTTGAAGGTTGAAATCTGGTCTTCTCCCGACATCAGCAGCCGGACCGCGCCGGCGATGTCCGCTACGCGCACGCCTAAGTCGCTCGCCAGTTGCCGGTCGATATTTACCTGAAGTTCCGGGTTGTTCAGGTTCAGGTTCACCTTCACGTCCGTGACGGAAGGCTCTTTCAGTAACTCCTGGTTGAACTCCTTGCCGTACTGCACGAGGGTGCGGATGTCCGGGCCCAGCAGCATGGCGCGGATGGGGGCGAAGGTGTCGCGCCCTCCCAGCACGTTGGGGAAGTTCACGCGCGGCCGCGCATAGGCGTAGTCCACCGAGGCGGCGCGGATCTTGTTGCCCATTTCGAGAATGGGAGCCCGTTTTTCCGGCGGGTCCAGCAACACGGTAATAAACGCCATCGTCACGCGTTCCACGCCCATCGTCGAGGAGGCGGGGACCACGGCAATCACGCCCGGAATCTTGGAATACTTTTCAGACAGCGCCTTGGCCACCTTTTCCGTAGCGGCCAACGAGGAGCCTTCGGGCATTTCGACAAAGACGCCCAATTCGCTCTGGTCTTCCTGCGGCATCCAGTCCCGGCCGATCTTCTTGTACAGCGGGAACGTGGAGTAGAACACCAGTCCGCAGAGCGCGAGAATCGCCCACTGGTGATTTAAAGACCACTTCAGAACGGCCGTATACGGCTTATCGAAAATCGAATAATGCTCATTGTGGTCTTTCTTCTTTTCGCCGGTTTTCGGAATGCGCTTCAATAGGCGGGAGCTGAGCGCGGGCGTCAGTGTAAAGGCCACCAGCATCGAAATCAGGATCGAGATCGACATCGTCCAGCCAAACTGGTTCAAATATTTCCGCGCGAAGCCTGTGATGAAGGCGATGGGCACGAAAATGATGACCAGGGAGAGCGTAGTGGCGATAACGGCCAGCGAGATTTCTTTGGTGGCGTCGATCGCCGCGTCGATAGGGCTGACGTCGTATTCATCCAGATGCCTGTAGATGTTCTCGATGACAATAATGGCGTCGTCGATGACGATGCCCACCGCGAGCGTCAGGCCCAGCAGCGTCATCGAATTTAAGGTGTAGTCCAACATCCGCAGCACCGTGAAGGTCGCGAGAATGGATGTCGGAATCGCTACGAAGCTGATCAGCACGGTGCGCCAGTCGCGGATGAATAGGAATACGATGATGCCCGCCAGGAAGCTGCCGAGAACCAGATGCTCCTCCAAGGCCTCCACCGACTTGCGGATATAGGTAGCCTGTTCCTTGACCAGCGAAATCTTCACGCCAGGCGGCAGCGCCCGCTCAACCTCTTTCATGCGGTTCAGGATGCCGTCCACCACCTTGACGGTGTTGGTGCCAATCTGCCGCCGGATTTCCAGCGTCACAGCCGGCTGGCCCTGGTACATCGCAAAGCTGCGGCGTTCGGCGTAGGAATCTTCGGCGTAGCCGACATCCCGGACCCGGATCGGCGCTCCGCCCACGTTTTTCACGATAATGGCCCCGAACTGATCCACATGGTCCAGCCGTCCCATTGTCCGGACGCCCAGTTCAGAGGAACCGCGCACGATGCGTCCGCCCGGCGTTTCCACGTTTTCCGTCCGGAGTGCGCTTTCCACTTCCTGCGCGCTCAGGTTGTAGGCATTCAACTTGTCGATGTCCAGGAACACGTTGATCTGCCGGAGTTGGCCGCCGATTACGTCCATTGCGCCCACGCCGTCGATCGTTTCCAGTGCCCGGCGCACTTGCTTGTCCGCGATTTCGGTCAGTTCCCGGACCGGCCGCTGGCCATGTACCGCAAGGGTCACAATGGCGTCATTGTCCGGATCGGCTTTAGCCACTGTCGGCGGCAGCACATTGGGCGGCAACTTTCGCATGGCGGCCGACACCTTCTCCCGCACGTCTTCCACCGCCGCGCCGATATCCCGCTCCAGCACGAACGTAACGATGAGTGAGGCGCCGCCTTCGCTCACCATGCCCCTGATCTCTTCAATGCCGCTTACCGAGGCCACCGTCTCTTCGAGGGGGAGAATGATCTGGGAGACGACCTCTTCCGGGCTCGCGCCCGGCAGTTTCACGCGCACATAGACTGTGGCTGGGTCCGTGCGTGGAAAGAGGTCCACGCCAAGGTCAAGAAAGCTGAAGACGCCCAGCGTGACCAGAAACATGATCAGCATGAAGGCGAATACGGGACGTCGTACGCAAATTTCTGAAAGGGACACGAAGAGCGCTCCTACTACTAATACTAAAGCTTAATGGATAAAGATGACTCCACGAACAGGGCAGGTTACTCGCGCCGGGCTCCGGGGCTTGTTTACACTAAGAATTCATGCCAAAAACAGCATTTTTGTTTCCGGGACAGGGTTCGCAGTACGCGGGAATGGGGAAAACGTTAGCGGAAAGCTCCGCTGTAGCCAAGGCCGTATTCGCAGAAGCGGATGACGCGCTCGGTTTTTCTTTGTCCTCGTTGTGCTTTGGCGGGCCGGAGGAAGAGCTGAAAAAGACGGAAAATACCCAACCGGCGCTGCTGGCCGTCTCCGTTGCGGCATGGACCGTATTGCGGGAACGCGGCTTGCGTCCCGATTTCGTGGCCGGACACAGCCTGGGCGAGTATTCGGCGCTGGTGGCCGCCGGTGCGCTTTCTTTCGCCGACGCGGTGCGGATTGTCCGCAAGCGCGGCCAATATATGCAGGCGGCCGTGCCGCAGGGCGTCGGCGCCATGGCGGCTCTCCTGAAACTGCCGGAAGGAGTATTGGACGGCATCTTGGCCCAGGCTGCGGAGGGGGAAGTGGTGACTGCGGCGAATTTGAATTCGCCGGACCAAGTCGTTATCGCCGGACACGCCGGCGCCGTGGCTCGGGCCATGGAACTCGCCAAGGCTGCCGGTGCAAAACGCGCGATTGCGTTGCCGGTCAGCGCGCCGTTTCACTGCCCCCTCATGCGCCCGGCGCAGGAGCTTCTGCAAGCGGATCTGGAGGCCGCGGCGTTTTCCGATCTGCACATGCCGTTGGTGAACAACTGGCAAGCCAAGCTGATTTCCACAGGCGCCGAAGCTCGCGAAGGGCTCTACCAGCAGGTGCCGAGCCCGGTGCGCTGGCGAGAATCGATGCGTCTGTTGATTGGCGAAGGCGTGTCGCGATGGGTGGAAGTGGGAGCCGGCGCCGTATTGACGGGACTTCTACGGAATATCGATCCGGCGCAGAGCTGCCAGAAATTCGGAGAGGCGACAGACACGGTAGAGTTGCAGTAATGCGCATCTGTGTAGACGCTTCGCCCCTGCTGTTGCGCAGCGCGGGCGTTAAGAACTACCTCTACCACTGGATACAAGCGCTGCAACGGGTTGCGCGGCACCATACGGTAAGCGCCTACCCGTTCATCGGCGGCCTGGGCGATCTTACGCACGAAGGCTCCGTGATGAATTTCCTGCAAACGGCGCCGCGTATTGCCTGGCTCCTGGCGGCGAACAAGTGGGAGTTCGCCCGCCGGCTGGCTACCGGGGACGCCCAGGTCTTTCATGTTTCGAATCAAGTGCACGACGGAGTCCGGGGGAAGGCCCTGACGGCCACTGTTCACGACATGACCTGCTGGCTGACTCCTGAGTTTCATACGCCGGGCAACATCATCGCCGACAAACGATTTGCCGAGCGCGTCCTCTCCAAAGCGGACGGACTGATCGCGGTCAGTGAGAAAACACGCGAGGATGCCATCCAGATTCTGGGACTGAAGCCGGAAAAAATTGTGGCCATTCACTCCGGCGTTCCTCCCGCCTATTTCGAAGTCACCGCCGCTGCGGCCGAACGGGTCCGCCGGTCTTTGTCGTTGGATAAGCCCTTTATTTTGCACATTGGGACGATAGAACCTCGCAAAAATCTGGATGCCTTGCTGGACGCCTATCTCCTCTTGCCGGATACGATCCGGCGAGGCGTGGACCTCGTGTTTGCGGGGCCCATCGGATGGGCCGCTGCCTCAACCGCCCAACGAATCCAGTCCGGCCTCCCCGGCGTGCGCTACCTGGGATATGTGCCTGAATCGGATGTACCTGGCCTCACCAAGGCGGCGGCCGTATTCGCCTATCCTTCGCTCTATGAAGGGTTCGGCTTTCCGGCCGCGCAAGCCATGGCTGCCGGCGTTCCCGTGCTGACCTCGAACAATTCCTGCCTGCCGGAGATCACCGGAGCCGGCGCGATTCATGTGGATCCCCGGAGTGTGGAAGCACTTCGCGATGGTCTGGAGCGGTTGCTGGTTTCCAGCGAAACGGCCGCGGCGGTCGCATCGGCCGGAAGAGAAAAGGCAAATGAGTACCGCTGGGAACGATGCGCTGAGCGCTCCTGGCGCTTTTTTGAGCAATTTGCGTGAAGGAAAAAAGTAAACGCCTCGATTCCATTGACTTGCTGCGTGGAGCGGTGATCCTGCTGATGGCGCTCGACCACGCCCGCGACTTTTTCGGCGATCTTTCGGTGGATCCCATGGACCCCGCCCGCACCTGGCCCGCCCTCTTCCTGACGCGCTGGATCTCTCACTTTTGCGCGCCGGTCTTCGTCTTTCTTGCCGGCGTCAGCGCCTGGATACAGGCCCAAAGAAAATCGCCCGCTGAACTGAGCTATTTCCTTATTTCCCGCGGACTTTGGTTGGTTTTCCTCGAATTGACCTGGGTGCGCTGCCTGGGCTGGTTCTTCAACTTTCACTACCACTTCACCGTAGGCCAAGTGATCTGGGCAATCGGTTGGTCGATGGCGGCGCTGGGGGTGGCGGTCCGCCTCCGGATCTCCCCCCGTGTAGCGGCCATCGTAGGGGTAGCGGTTATCTTTCTGCACAATCTCACCGATTCCTGGCGCGCCGAGCAGTTCGGTCCATTCTGGTGGCTCTGGCGCATTCTCCATGACCGCAAGAACATGGAAATCGCCCCCGGTTACATCTTCTTTCCCCAGTATCCGCTGCTGCCTTGGATGGCTATCCTCTTTGCTGGCTATGGTTTCGGGATGGTGTATGCGATGGAGGATGAACGCAGGCGCCGGATCACTTTACAACTGGGATTGGCTGCGACCGGTCTTTTCGTAGTACTTCGTGCGTGGAATGGCTACGGAGATCCGAGGCCCTGGACGGGCGGCGTCTATTCATTTTTGAACTGCGCGAAGTATCCCCCCTCTTTGTTGTTTGTTTTGATGACGTTAGGGCCGGCTTTGGCTCTTTTGAGCCGTTTGCCGGACACGGTGGCCGGTGTTTGGCGGCACGTCGTGCTGTTTGGGCGGGTTCCTCTCTTCTTTTACTTGATTCATTTGCCTCTCACTCACGGATTAGCCGTGCTTTATGCCTTGGCCGCGTACGGCAGCGCCGATTGGCTCACGGATGCGCCGGGATGGGGGCGCGTGCCGAAACCCGCGGACTATGGCTTCAGTTTGGCATCGGTTTATGCCATTTGGGGCGCTATTTTGGCGCTAATGTACCCACTTTGTGCATGGTTTACGCGCAAGAAACGGGAGAGCCAGGCGCTCTGGTTGCGGTATTTGTAGAAGAGTGATCCTAACTATATCGTCGTTGGATGCGCTCCAGGAGTTGGCCGGGGGACCGGTGGCCGCGACTAGTCCCTGGTTCCCGGTTACGCAGGAGATGATTGATTCCTTTGCGGGAGTGACCGGCGACCGGCAATGGATTCATGTCGATGCGGATCGCGCGCGGAGGGAGAGCCCATGGGGTACGTCGATCGCGCACGGCTTTCTCACGCTCAGCCTGATTTCACAAATGGCGGAACAATCCTACTGTTTGCAATTAGATCAGGCTGCAACCATCAACTATGGCTTGAATAGAGTGCGCTTCCCATCTCCAGTTCGCGCTGAGAGCCGGGTGCGTGGGCATTTTGCCCTTTTGGGGTGCGGCGCCCGCCCTGGCGGGGTAGAGGTGGTGTGGCAGGTGACGGTGGAGGCCGAGGGGCAGGAGAAGCCGGTTTGTGTGGCCGAATGGGTGTTGCGGTTGGTGGCCGGCGGACAGGGTGAGGCCACCTCTCCTGCTATCGTTTAAATGCATGTAGTTCAGTTAGTTATGTTGTGTGATAGAAAGCAATACGCGAACGTAACCGTGCCAGCGTTTTCATGGCGTGGTTTGCGCTCCGCCTTCCAGCGGGCCGCCAGGTAGAAGGGTCGGCAGGGGCGGGCTGTCCGCTGGTGATCCGTACGGCAACGCTCTAAAGTACTACTGACTTGTTACGGAAGTTGAAACCTGAACGCCGTTTCCCCCGTAACACAGTGAGAGGAGATGTACCCAATGTTATCAACAGCCATGGCGATTCCCGAGTTCACTGGCTCCCTCCACTTGACCAAGAAAGAAGCGGAACTACTGCAATTGCTTCGTGAGCACGCCGGTCAGTGCCTGACTCGCGAGTATTTATTGAGCACCATATGGGGCTATACGGGCGGCGTGCGCACTCGTACGCTGGACGTACATATCCAGCGACTTCGCCGGAAGGTGAAGCTTTTCAACCTGGGCGGAGAGATTCAGACGATTCTCCGGCATGGGTATTGCTGGGTAACTCGTTCGTAGAGACCGGTTTACGGCATCATTCCTTGATAATCCGCGCGAGCCGGGAGGCGAGCTTGCCAGTGCGCCTCCCCGGGCGCGGAACAGTATAGGCTAACAGCATTTAGCGCGTTGGTATTTCGCCTTGAAGTGTTCCGACTGGAAGCGGCGGTACTCTTCAGGCGAATTCGTGCGTCCGTGTGCCGCCAGATGGCGGCGATAGGCATTTTCGTCGGCCAATTCTCGAAGAATGGCGAGCAAGGTGCGTCCGAATTGGCGAATGGCGGCGCACATTTTCTAAATCTCCTCCGGGCGCAACTGGCTAGGGACGAACGGCGTTTCGGTACTTTCAATTGCGCGGGTCCCATGGAGGATTCCCCACCACTGGCGGGCGGAATCAACCAGAATTGTGGATACCAGAACCAGAAAGAGACCGCACACAAAAGCGTCCAGGTAGTTGTTGAAGATGAGAGTTTTTGTGGCTTCGGTTTGCAGGGGGTTGCGCTCTAGAACTTCCGCCGCAGCCAGGAAGCCGATGCGAGGGTGGGGCGAGAAGATTTTCATGTACGCCGAGGTGAAGGTGACTGTCCCTAGCCAGAGCATGGGGAGGAGCGGAATCCACATGTATTTCCGGCCGTGCATTTTCACGAGTACGGTGGTGGATAAGCACAATGCGATGATGGCGAGCAACTGGTTGGCGATGCCGAAGAGGGGCCAGAGGGAGTTGATGCCGCCAAGGGGGTCCCGCACACCCTGGTAGAGGAAATAGCCCCAGCCGAGTACGATGGCGGCCGAGGAGCCGATGACGCCGGGCATCCAACTGGTGCGGCCCAGCGGCTTATAAAAGTGACCGAGCAGGTCCTGGAGCATAAAACGGCCGACGCGGGTACCCGCATCGATGACGGTGAGGATGAAGAGAGCCTCAAACATGATGGCGAAGTGGTACCAGAAGGCAAGAAGCCGTTCACCGCCGCCGCCCTTGGCGAAGATGTGAGCCATTCCGAGAGCTAGCGAAGGCGCTCCGCCCGTGCGATAGAAGAGCGTTTCTTCCCCGACGGATTTGGCGAGAGCCGCCATTTGGTCCGCTGTTACGGGGAAGCCCCAGGCGCTGATTGTTTTGACGGCTGCCTCGGCGGTGGCTCCGACAACGCCCGCGGGTGAGTTGACGGCGAAGTAGACGCCGGGATCGAGGACGCAGGCGCTGACGATGGCCATGATGGCGACGAAACTTTCGAGAAGCATCGATCCGTAGCCAACGGGGAGGGCGTGGGACTCCTTGGCAACCATCTTGGGAGTGGTTCCGGAAGAGATGAGGGCGTGGAATCCGCTTATCGCTCCACAGGCGATGGTGATGAAGCAGAAGGGGAACACGTCGCCGGCGAAGACGGGACCGGTGCCGTCGATGAAACGGGTGAGAGCGGGCATCTGGAGTTGCGGCTGGACGAAGAGAATGCCGACGCCGAGGAGGATGACGACGCCGAGTTTGACGAAGGTGCTGAGGTAGTCGCGGGGGGCGAGGAGCAACCAGACGGGTAGGGCACTGGCGGCGAAACCGTAGACGATGACGCAGAGGGCGAGGGTGACGCCGGATAGGGTGAACCACGGGGCCCAAGCGGGGGAATGCGCCACCCATTCGCCGGCGAAGATGGAGCCCAGAACGAGGAGGAAGCCGATGATGGAGATTTCCAGGACCCTGCCGGGGCGTAGATAGCGGAGATAGAGGCCCATAAAGACAGCAATGGGCATGGTGGCGGCGATGGTGAAGGTGCCCCAGGGGGAGCCCTTGAGTGCGTTGACGACGACGAGGGCGACCACGGCGAGCAGGATAATCATGATGAGCAGGACGGTGACGAGCGCCGTGATGCCGCCTACGCGGCCGATCTCTTCCCGGGCCATTTGGCCGAGCGACTTGCCGTCACGCCGCATGGAACAGAAGAGAATGACGAAATCCTGGACGCAGCCGCCGAGTACGGCTCCAATGATGATCCAGAGAGTACCGGGCAGGTAGCCGAACTGGGCGGCGAGGGTGGGGCCGACGAGGGGGCCGGGACCGGCGATGGCGGCGAAGTGGTGGCCGAAAACGATCCATTTGTTGGTTGGTTCATAGTCGTGGCCGTTGCGGAGGCGTTCGGCGGGAGTGGCGCGGTTGTCATCGAGCGCCATAACTTTCGCGGCGATCCAGGAGGCGTAGACGCGATAGGAGAAGATGTAGACGCAGACGGCGGCGATGACGAGCCACATGCTGTTGACGGGTTCGCCGCGATTGATTGCAATGCCTGCCAGGGCGAGCGCGCCCACGATGCCGAAGAGAGCTGAGATGAGATGCCGCATTCCGATTGCCAGAATTTTGCATTGTATCCGTTATGGGGGGAGGGAACCTAGCGCGGGGGCGCGTGAACTGTGTCGGAACCTAGACCGATGTCATCGCTGCATGAGTTGTTGGCTCGTCTCAGGGAGTTTACAGTCCACTCGGGACGGGGGGGGCTGGCCTTTCGATCACGTAGCAGGGAAGAACATTGAACCGCCCCGGGTTTGCCAGAGGCTAGTTGAATTGAGTTACGCGACCAGAGCTGGGCGATCCAGCAAGGCGTAGTAACGTAGGTCGGCTTCGGCCGGGATGATGTGGCCAATCGGTTCTAGCAGCCGGCGATTGTTGAACCAGCCGACCCACTCCAGCGTAGCGAATTCGACGCTTTCGGAGGACCGCCAAGGTCCGCGGCGATGAATGACCTCCGCCTTATTTAGGCCGTTGATCGTCTCAGCCAGGGCATTGTCGGAGGAATCGCCGACCATGCCGACCGAGGCATCAATGCCAGCCTCGATCAGAAGCTCGGTGTACTTAATTGATAGATATTGACCGCCACGATCGGAGTGGTGGACGAGTTTGCCTCCGCCAAACGGCCGCCGCTCATGGATTGCCTGTTCCAGAGCATCCAGAACGAAGCCGGTATGCGCGGTCTGGCTGCCTCGCCAGCCGACGATCCGCCGGGCATCGGCGTCGATGATAAGGCCACGCAGACCAACCCGCTTCATGTCGTCACATGAGTGAAATCGGAAAGCCACAAACGGTTCCGCGCCGGGACGTGGAACTGCCGCTGTACCAGATTCAGTGGACAAGGCGCCGCCTTATAGCTGACGGCCGTGCGCAACGGCTTGCCGCGAACCACGTCTTTTAAGCCCATCTGCCGCATCAGTCGTTCTACCGTGCAGCGCGCAACGCCGAAGCCTTCCCGCTGCAACTTCCGCTAAACCTTGGGAACTCCATAGACGCTAAAATTCTCAACGAATACACGCCCAATTTTAATTTTCAGCGTTTCGTCCCGCTGTGCTTGTTTCGACAGCAGCGATGGAATCACGCTGTCTGGCGGAGTGATCGTGGCACGTCGATGAGGAGATCGGCAACACTTTGCCTGACTGCACGGCGCAAACCGTCGCCAATCGCGACGCTTGTTCTTTCTCGTGCTCCAGAACCATCCGAACTGCCCGTCCCCGAACCTTGGGAGAAACTTCCTCGTTGCCGCTCGGCTCATTGCTCGTCCTTCTCAGAATTTGGAGCGTCCGATAAACCCGGGGCGGATCACTTGGGGTTCAGCTCACAGTTCGTCGAAAACATGACCCAGAGGATGCTATTCGCGACCCCAACGAACTTCGGCCCGTCGTCGAGCAATGGAGGGATGGGCTTTCGCTAGCTCTAGCTGATGACTTGGCGACCCCTCTCGAATGGGATGAGAGCCCCTCATCGAAGTACTTCACTGACAAACCGGCCTGGGATGGGTATGCCGCGCTCATTCTATGGGCGGCATACGAGAAGCAACCACACCTGTTGCGGCCAGCCAAGGCAGTTGAGGAGT
Source organism: Bryobacteraceae bacterium (assembly GCA_035714175.1). Lineage (GTDB taxonomy): Bacteria > Acidobacteriota > Terriglobia > Bryobacterales > Bryobacteraceae. The sequence goes on from DASTML010000034.1 coordinate 22,910, forward strand.
GGAGCGAGGACGTAGCCTATTGTGCCTGCATGCGTGACGATCACAAATCCCGGTACTCCCATCTTTATGACGTTAGCCTTTGGTTGCCTTGTGACTTCCGATTCGTTTTCCAAGCGGAATTCGTGACGGGCACTCCGATGCTAATTGGGTCGAGTAGAGAATTGGCGCTCCAGCTAGACGAGTTGAATCGGAGGACTTGGGATGCCAGTCCAGCTACTCTGGCTGGGTGGCTTAGGGATGGAGCAGATTATGGTGCTCCGTTGGAAACATCCGCGAAATTCGCTTTCTCTATGTACAAGTTTCTGGCCGATCAATCTGTGGCTGCGAATTTGCCGATATGGCGGTGTCAAGAATTCTGTGTAAACGGATTCTCCATGGTTAGTAGCCAATAGTGAGACCAGCATGGGAATGGGGGCCGAAGCCGGAGGGCGGAGCGAAGCGCAGCCCGCAGGCGAAGGTCCCCCATTCCCGGCC
>DASTML010000035.1:0-39087 GCA_035714175.1 Bryobacteraceae bacterium
CCTCGACTCCTCCGCCCGCTTCCTCATCCTCTGCTGCAACCGCCAATGGGGCAAAACCACCACCATCGCCATCAAAGCGCTCCACCACGCCCTCCACCATCCCAACCAAACCATCGTCATCATCAGCCGCACCAAACGCCAGGCCGGCATCCTCATCGCCCGCGCCACCCACTTCGCCCTCTCCCTCCGCCACAAAACCCGCCGTGTCCCCGGCTACGATTTCTCCCTCCAACTCCCCAACGGCAGCCACATCCTCGCCGTCCCCCACAGCACCGACACCTCCGTCGGCAACACCGCCCACGTTCTCATCGTCGATGAAGCGGCCCTCGTCCGCGACGAAGTCTATTTCTCCGTTTCCCCCGCCGTCGGCCGGACCAAGGGTGCCATCTGGCTGTTGTCCACGCCCCGCCGCCAGGCTGGTTTCTTCTACAACATCTGGCAAGACACCGATTCCCGCTGGCACAAAATCTTCTCTCCCGTCACCGACTGCCCCGAAATCGACCCCGACTTCCTCGACATGCAACGCCGCGCCGACGAAACCAAATTCCGTCAGGACTTCCTCTGCGAATTCCTCCAACCTCCCAACTTCCTCTTCTCCCAACAACTCCTCGATAACCTCTGGTCCAGGTAAGACCGTGCGCCGGCCCAACATCCCTGGCCCAGTGTGATACAACGTGTACCCATGAAACGCAGGACGTTCTTCCAAGGCGCTACCGCTGCCGCGCCGTTTCTCCAGGCCGCGCAGGTCGGCAATAGGCCCTCTCTCAAGATCACGGACGTCAAGCTGCACCTCATCGGCGCCGGAGGCCGGAACTACTGCATCGTCCGTGTCGAAACGGATCAGGGAATCACGGGTATCGGAGAAGCCTACTCCTGCGGACCGGACGCCGCCATCATCGAAGTCGTCAAGGACTTCCGCGGCTGGCTCATTGGCCAGGATCCCCGCAACATCGAACATCTCTATTCGATGATGGTCAACTTCACCCGTTTCCCCGGCGGCCTCGTCGTCAACGCCGCGATTAGCGGTATCGAACACGCCCTATGGGACGTCGCCGGCAAAGCGGCGGGCCTGCCCGTCTACATGCTCCTCGGCGGTAAATGCCGCGACAAAATCCGCGTCTACCAAAGTGCCGGGAACCCCGAAACGGCCAAGCGCCTCGTCGAAAAGTACGGATACACGGCCATCAAAATGCGCCCCCAGCCGGATGGGGACAACACCAAGCCATACAACGAAATCACGCGAGGAGCCGCCGGCCGTGTCAAGGCCATGCGGGATGCCCTGGGGCCCGATGTCGATATCGGCTGCGATATCCATGCCCGCTTTTTTGAGGTCACGCGCGCCTCGCGCCTCGCCGCCGCCATTGCGCCCTATAACCCCATGTGGCTCGAAGAGCCCATCCGCCCGGAAAATGAACACGCCATGAAGAAGCTGGCGGACCGCGTCACCATCCCGCTCGCCAGCGGCGAATGCAACTACCAGCGGCACGAGTTCCGCCGCCTGCTCGAACTCCAGGCTCTCGATATTATCCAGCCCGATATCTGCCTCTGCGGCGGACTGTTGGAGATGAAAAAAATCGCGGCCATGGCCGAAGCTCACTATGTCACCGTGGCCCCGCACAACCCCATGGGACCTGTTGCCACCGCCGTCAACGTGCACTTTGCAGCGTCCACGTCGAACTTTTTCATCCTTGAATATCACCCCGATGATGAAGGCGTGCGGAAGGATGTTCTCAAAGAACCGCTCATGGTCAAGGACGGCTACATCCCGCTTCCCACCAAGCCGGGCCTCGGTATCGAACTCAATGAAGATGCGATCCGCAAGTATCCCCCCGTCACTTGGCATCGCGGGTTTGCCTATCGCGCGGACGGCAGCGTCGGCTACATCTAGTTGATGTAGAATCTAGGCCATGTTACGCCGCGATTTCCTCCAGACCGGCGCTCTCTCCGCGCTCAGCGTGGGCGCCGCCAAGGCCCCTTCCGCTGGAACAAGTTGCATTCTGCTGACCCTCGTCGGCGGCCCGTCTCATCTCGATACCTTCGATATGAAGCCGGACGCGCCTAGGGAAATTCGCGGCCCCTATCGGCCCATCCGGACCAATGTGCCCGGCATCGAAATCTCGGAAATATTCCCCCGAACGGCGCGGCATGCCGACAAGTTCTCTATCGTCCGGTCCATGTATCATGACGGTCCCGCGGTGCATGACTCCGGCCACCAACTGCTCCAGACCGGCCGCGCCTTCTGTAACGACATCGAACATCCCAGCGCCGGATGCGTCACCGGCATGCTCCAGGGGGACCGGGCCGCCGTCCCAGCCCACATCCTCCTCCCCCAGCCCATCGGGGCCACGGGCGGCAATATGCCCCATGGCCACGGGGCCGGGTATCTGGGATCGCGGCATGAGCCCCAATCTGCCGAGGCGGTAACAGCCCATGCAAATCTGATCAGCGAACCCGGTTCCGTCCGGGACCGCTATGGCCGCAATGACTTCGGCCAGAATTGCCTCCTCGCCGCTCGCCTTGTCGAAGCGGGAGTCCGGTTCGTCACAGTCAACATGTTCCAGACAGTCTTTGACGAAATCACCTGGGACAGCCACGGAGCCAAGCCTTTTTCGCCCATGACCGCCTACCGCGATGTCGTCGGGCCAATGTTCGACATGGCCTACAGCAGTCTGCTCGAAGACCTGCACCAACGCGGGCTGCTTGCCTCCACTATGGTGGTCGCCATCGGAGAGTTCGGCCGCTCCCCCCGCATAAACCCCTCCGGCGGCCGGGACCATTGGACCGGTTGCTACAGCGCCTTGCTCGGAGGCGGGCCGCTCAAGGGCGGGACGCTCCTGGGCTCCAGTGACGCGCACGGCTTTGAACCCAAGGACCGGCCCACCCACCCGGCCGAGATCGTCGCCACCATTTACAAAGGGCTGGGCATACCGCTTACAACAGTCCTGCCCGCGGGCAACGGAGCCTCCTTCCCCCTTCTGGATCACGGAGTCCACCCCGTGCACGAACTCTTTGCCTAGCGCCGGATGCGGATGCCGGCTCTCCTCCTGGCCGCCGCTTCTCTCGGCGCGCAAAGCTTCGAGGGCGACGTCCAGCCCATCTTTCGCCGCCACTGCTATGGGTGCCATGCCGCCAATGTCCGCATGGGTAGCCTGGATATCCAAACGATCGAAGGCCTACGCCGCGGCGGCAACCAAGGGCCGGTCCTGGTGCCCGGCAAGGCAGCCGAATCCCGTCTCTACCTCACCCTCACGGGGGCGATGAAGCCGGACATGCCCATGGGCGGCCAGCCGCTTGCGGCCACGGATCTCCAGACAATTCGAAGCTGGATCGACGGCGGAGCCCGTCCCGACCAGGCGGCCGCCCGCAACGCGGCCAATACTCTCCTGGCAACCGCCAGCGGCCCACTCATTACCCTGCGGGATGCCGTGTCCGGGCGTGTCCTGCACCAGTTGAAGGGACATACCGGCCCCGTGGTGGCCCTGCATTTCCCGGCGGATGGAGGCATCCTCGCCTCTGTCTCCTCCGATGGCGTCGGCAAACTCTGGGATGTCCGAAACGGACGCTGCCTCCGCACTGTTGGCGGACAATAGAACGTGGATGCAGCGATATGAACAGCAGTGAATTTTTCCGGCTTGCCCTCGACCGCGGCCAGGGCGTTCTCCGGCTCGCGCCAACCTGGGTACCGCGCGCCTCGCTCCGGCCAGGCGGCAGGCTCCGGCTTCACCCCAATGACCTCTATGCTCTCGGCGGCCACCGCGGAGGCATTGACGAACGGTGGCTTGCTTCCAACGTCCGGGCGGATAATGGTCCCGGCACGCCGGAAGACGAAGGCCTCAGCTATGTGGAAATGGAGGGCCAGGCGCTCCCCCTCCGCGAGTTCACCGGCGATTCCTGGCAGGTGCTCTGCAAGCTCTTCGACAATGCGTCGCCCATTCCCATGCATCTCCACCCCAACGATGCCCAGGTGAAGGCGCAGGGTCTTCGGGGTAAGCCGGAGGCGTACTTCTTCCCCACGCAATACAACGCCAACCCAGGGCCCTTCCCCTATACCTTCTTCGGCCTGGAACCGCATACCAGCCGGGACGCCGTTCGCCGCTGTCTGCAACGCTGGAACGAAGGAGACAACGGCATTCTTCACCACTCGCGCGCCTTCAAGCTCAAGGCAGGCTCCGGATGGCAGGTGGACGCCAATGTCCTCCACGCGCCGGGCACCATGGTCACCTATGAGCCCCAGGCCCCTTCCGATGTCTCGGCAACGTTTGAGTCGATCTGCGCCGGCGATCCCCTGCCCTGGGAAGCTCTGGTTCAGCACATCCCAGAGCCTCACCGTTTCGACCTCGACTACATCCTGTCCTGGATCGATTTTGAGAAAAACACCGACCCCTTCTTCTCCCAGTTCAACTACCGGGAGCCGCTGCGCGCCGCCGGCAGCGATCAGCACATAGAAAAGTGGATTGTCTACGGCAGCCAGCACTTCTCCGCCCGGGAACTATCGGTCGGGCCGGGGGCGAGCGTCACGATCACCGCCCCCCTGCCCTACGGGGCGTTGGTGGTACAGGGCCACGGTACAATCAACGGACTCGACTGCGAAACTCCCACCCTCATCCGGTACGGCCAGATGACGGCTGACGAATTCTTCGTGACCGCCGAAGCCGCCCAGGCCGGCGTTACGGTCACCAACGCGAGCCGTACCGAACCGCTCGTCATCCTGAAACATTTTGGCCCCGGCCACCCCGGAGCCGAGGAGTTCATTGAATGCAAATCGGAGTAAACACCCTCCTCTGGACCGCCGCCTTCACGGAGGCCCACTTTCCGTTGATCGCCAAGGCCAAAGCTTTGGGTCTTGATGGGATCGAACTGGCGACATTTGACTTCGCCTCCTTCCCCGCCGCCGCCGCGCGGCGGGCTCTGGAGGCTGAGCAGATGCCCGGGATCCTCTGCAGCGCTCTGGTGGCCGGTATGAGCCTCGCCACGGACGATACGGAACTACGCGCCCGAGCGCTGGAATTTCTGCGTACCGGAGTACGGGCCACGGCTGAGGCAGGCATGGACCTGTTTATTGGGCCCTTCTGTAGCGCGGTGGGCTATCTCCCCGGGCGTCGGCGCACGGAGGAGGAGTGGAAGCGGTGTGTGGACGGGCTGCAGCGCTTAGGGGAAACGGCCCAGGAGTGCGGCGTCCGGGTTGCCGTGGAACCGCTGAACCGCTTCGAGACATTTTTCCTCAATACAGCCGCGGACGCCCGGCGGCTCGCGGAGGAAGTGGCCCATCCGAACATTGGCATCCTCTACGACACGTTTCACGCCAATATCGAGGAGAAGAACCAGGCGGCGGCCATCCGCCTGCTCGGCAAGCATATCTTCCACGTCCACACATGTGAAAACGACAGGGGAATTCCGGGAACCGGGCCCATTGATTGGCCAGGCGTAATGGGAGCCCTACGGGAAATTGGATACGATGACTGGCTGGTGATTGAAAGTTTCGGCCCTGGAATCAAAGAGATAGCGGCGGCGGCCTGTATCTGGCGGGACCTTTCGGCTACTCCTGAGGAAATTCCGGCACTAGGCGCTCGCAACCTTCGAACATTGCTATAAGTTCAAGAAACCTCCCAGTCCGTCGATATGAATAGGGAATGGGCCTTTGTCCGTCAACAACTTCTCCGGCGCCGTTGACCGATCTGGCCCAGTCCCATGTCATGCCAAACGATCACGCCGCAGGGGATCCCTCCCCGAATCGCTCAAAGGATGCCGGAACCGATATGCCAGCTCGGCATATTCTGGTGGTCGACCCCGCCGCGGGTTCGTTCGATGAGCTGACCGGCAGCCTGCAGAGAGCAGGATATAGCGTAGATATTGCACAAACAGCGGGCGAGGCGCTCGAGCAGATCCGCGAAAGTGAAGTGGAACTGATTCTCATCGGAGAATCGCTGCCGGGAATGGCGGGTCTGGACCTGCTGCGCCTGCTCCGCGCGGCTTGGACGCCGCAGCAGCTACCCGTCATTATGCTGGCGGGAGAGAAGGAAGATGATATTGAGACCGCAGCATTAGAAGCGGGCGCTAATGATTGCCTTCCACCCACCGTAGAGGGAGGGAGAGCGCTGGCACGGGTCCAATCCCAACTACGGCAGAAAGATGCCGGCCAAGGAGCCAGAGACCGGGCGGACCGTGTTTTTCGAGCTACGGCGGGCTCTACAGATGTAGTGTGGGAGTGGAATATTCCCACGGATACCTTCTGGTTCTCCGCGGAATGGGGCCGCCTGACCGGCCGGCCGGCTGGGGGACCGTGCCGGATGAGCGACTGGCTCGCGCTGGTTCACCCGGACGACGTGGGCATATTGGAAACAGCGCTCGATGCGCTCCGTGAAAACACCCGCGCCGAGTTCGGACAGGAATACCGGCTGATCACCCCGGGCGGCGATCTGCGCTGGATCTATTGCCGGGCGCAGGTGGAGCGGGACCGGGATGGCCGGCTCTTACGCCTGACTGGGCTACAGACCGACATCACGCGAAACAAGAGCATCGACTGGCTAACCCAACTGCCGAACCGGGACCATGTACTGGCCCGCGTGGACCAGATGCTTGCGGGAGATCTTCAACGGGGACAGGGCTCGTTTGCGCTTCTGCTTTTGGACCTCGACCGGTTCCGGCTGATCAACGAGAGCCTGGGGGCCAACGCCGGGGACCGGATCCTGCGGGAAATTGCCCTTCGGCTGGAAACCGCGACGAGGACGCTCCCTGGCGGTGGGAGGCCGGAGGATCTGCTGGCTCGTGTGCAGGGGGATATGTTCCTTCTGGTGTTGAATGACATCGACACTTCGGAGCGGGCACAGATTGCTGCCGACCGGCTACAGGCTCATATCCGCCGGCCGATCCATCTGTCCGGCCGTGAGATCCGCCTATCGGTTTCGATCGGGATCGCCTTAAGTATCGTCGACCAGTACGAGAGGGCCGTAGAGGTGCTCCGAGACGCCGAGATCGCCCTCCACCAAGCAAAACTACTGGGACGAGCGCGGACGCTTACATTTGACCGGGAGATGCGCCGCGAAGCCATGGAGCGCCTGGAGTTGGAAATCGAACTCCGCCACGCGCTCGATAACACCGAGTTCGTCCTCTACTACCAGCCCAAAATCCATATACAGACCGGGGCGCTTTCCGGTTTTGAAGCGCTGATCCGCTGGCAGCATCCGCGACTGGGGCTGATTCCGCCCGCGACCTTCATCCCCATCGCCGAGGAAACCGGATTGATCATCCCCATCGGCGCGTGGGCGATGGAAAGTTCGGCGCGGCAGTTCGCCGAATGGCGAAAAATGCTGCCGGATGGGGAGTTGCAAGTATCGGTCAATCTGTCCGTCAAGCAGTTCTTTGACCGGGAACTGACTGAGCGGATTTCCCGCATTGTGAAGGACCTGGGAATTCCGCCGGGCGATTTCTGCCTGGAGGTCACCGAAAGTGTCCTGATCGGCGAGATGAAGGCTGCCGCGGACATCCTCCAGCAGTTGCACGACGCCGGAGCAGGCCTGATGATCGATGACTTCGGTACGGGCTACTCTTCCCTCAACTACCTGACCAACCTCCCGTTCGACGCTCTGAAAATCGACCGCTCATTCATTTCCCGGGTGGAATCCGACGAGAGTTGTTCCCAGGTGGTGCAGGCGGTAGTAACGCTGGCTCGCAACTTGAAGTTGGACGTGATCGCCGAAGGAATCGAAACGAGTGAGCAGTTGGAGTGGCTCCGCCGCGTGGACTGTCCGTTCGCGCAGGGGTACTTTTTCGCTCAACCGGTAGACATCGCTACGGCCACGGCCATGGTGGCAGCCTCCCGGACCTATTCCTAGCAGCGGACCGGGCTACCGGTCCGCGTAGTTTTTCTCGTAGAAATCCCGATAGGCTCCGCTCCGTACGTTGGCGATCCAGGCAGCATTGTCCTGGTACCAGCGCACGGTTGCAGCCAATCCAGCTTCAAACTCCACTTCGGCGCGCCACCCGGTCTCCCGCTCCACCTTCTCACTAGTGATGGCATACCGGCGGTCATGGCCCGGACGATCCGCGACGTACTTGATGAGCGACGCCGGTTGACCGGTGGCAGACAAAATCCGATGGACGACATCAAGGTTCGGCAGCGCACGGCTGCCCCCGATGTTATAGACCTCACCGGCACGGCCCCGTTCGAGCACGGCGCGAATGGCGCGGCAGTGGTCATCTACAAAGAGCCAGTCTCGGATCTGCTGGCCATCGCCATAGACGGGTAGCGGTTTCCCCTCCAACGCGTTGGCGATCATTAGAGGGATCAACTTCTCCGGAAATTGATAGGGCCCATAGTTATTTGACGCACGGGTCACGCTTACATTCATCCGGTACGTGGTCACGTAAGACAGGGCGAGAAGATCACTGCCAGCCTTGGAGGCGGAGTAAGGACTGCTGGCATGGAGCGGGTACGTCTCGTCGGCATCGTGCGGTTCCTCAATCGAACCGTACACCTCGTCGGTGGAAACGTGAACAAAGCGCGGCGTTTTGTGACGCCGGGCGGCTTCCAGCAGGGTGAACGTTCCGTTCAGGTTCGTTTGAATGACGGGTTCCGGCGAGAGAATACTGCGGTCGACATGAGACTCGGCCGCAAAGTGGACGACCGCGTCCGGCTGATAATCAGCGAACGCCGCCTCAACGGCGGCGGGATCGGCGATATCGGCCTTGTAGAAACGATAGCGCGGATCACCGGCTACGGGAGCCAGGTTTTCCAGATTGCCCGCGTAGGTCAGCGCATCCAGAACCGCCACTCCGGTGTCGCCGGGGCCGGAGAGCGCCATACGGACGAACGCGGAACCAATAAATCCGGCCCCGCCGGTAACGAGCCATCTCATTTGTATTGCAACTCCCAGTCGTAGTTTATGCCCGGATCGTTATATGCGATACGGCCTTCGTCGGCGGGGTTATACGTCTGATTGGTGACATAGACCAGCATGGCGGGTTCGGGACTGATCACTTTATACCCGTGGCCGACGCCGGGCGGAATGAGGATCTGCCAGGGGCGGAGCGCCCCCACATAAAACGTATTTCGCCGGCCAAAGGCAGGAGAATCGGGCCGCAAGTCGACGAGAGCCACCTGAAACATGCCGGAGGACGGGGACCAGTAGTCCGTCTGAAACCGGTGGATGTGAAAGGCCTTGATGGTGCCAGGAAGGCTGAGGGCGGCAGAAATCTGCGTCGATTCCGGCGGAAAGCTGGCGACGCCTGCCTTACCGATGCGCGCTACCTCCAGGAAGTAGCCACGATCATCTGGCCAGAGATTGTAGGGAAAAACCTCCACGCCGGGAATAAGTTGTTCGGCGGTAGGGCGCAAGATCACGTTGCCGATGCTTTTTTCCGCGTTGGCGGGTAGCTGGTACTCCACCGGATCACTCACCGACACGCTCCGCCTTGCCGGCAACGAAACTCCTGGCCCGCAGAAGGCTTTCCAACGTGCCGGCATCGGTCCACCAACCATCGAGATACGAGAATGACATAGACCCTTCCTTAATATAGGCGTTTTTAATAATATAGGCGGTTTTGGCGCCGGTGATGTCGAGTTCACGGCGGTCCCTGCACTTGAGGGGCCGCACCTCGTCGAACCCGGTCTGGCCATTCCGTCCGCCGGTGACTATCATCGGCTTGTCGTGAACGGGAAGCCGATGACTATTCGTGATTTTGGTCAATGGAAAGCGGCGGCTAGCCGTCCCCGTCGCCCACACTACACCCATCGTGGCCATTCGAAGTCCTGCCTCCCATGATACACTCGCCCCTCGTATGAAGCTTCACCGATGGAACGATATTGAAATAGAGCAGTTGAATCCGACGTTTGCCAGACAGGCTGTTCACACGGACCGCATGACAATCGCGTACCTGCATTTGACGAAAGGCGGGGTGGTACCGGAGCACCATCACGAGAATGAACAGGTGTCAGTGGTGCTCTCCGGGAGCCTGAAGTTCATCGCTGGAGGGAAGGAATACCTCGTGAACGCAGGCGAGGTGATGCAGATCCCATCGCACCTGCCGCACCGGGTGGAAGTATTAGAAGATTCCGTGGTTTACGATCTATTCGCCCCAGTGCGAGCGGACTGGCTCCGCGGGGATGACGCGTACTTGCGGGGCTCCAAATAGCCACCTGGCGTTCGGAGAGCACGTAGAGACGCCCCGCGGCGGTCCAGAGGGCGAGAACGGGCGGCGCGGGATAGGTGTCGTGGTTTCCGCCGCGGGGATCGGCGAACAGGAAGCCCGCGCGGTGGCCCAACACGGCCCAAGAACCCCAGGCCAGAGCCGCGCGCGGATCGTCCAAACGAACCGACCCTAGAGAGGTTTCCGGCCAGAGCTCCCGTGGATTGGAAGGGCGGCGGAAGAGGCGCACGGGGGTTGCAGAGCGGCCGCGCTGGACGCCGACAAGGAGATCCGGCCACGCAGCATACGAAAATGATGCCGCATCATCGGTTTCGTTGTGGAGGTGGATGGCGAAGATATGCCAGGGAAGTTCCGCACTTTCTGGAGAACGAACCCAGTAGTTCCCGGCATAAATGTCGGTTCGTTTGTCTCCATCGACATCGGCCAGTGCGAGGCCCGATTGCCGGGAAGCCGTGTAAATGGAGTAGATTTCTTCCACGCTCCACTTCCCGTCCGCTCCGGCGGTGCGCCAGTAAAATCGTACTTGCGCGTGGCGGTGAATGAGTAAGAATCCCTGCCGGCCAGCGAGAGTGGCGGCGAGGCAGTCGTGCAGTTCTACGTTGGTGTCTATCGTTTCCGGATTAAAAGAAGGCGCGCGGTAAAAGAGGAGATCGCCAAGGGCGCCTTCGGAGGGCCGGCGTACCAGGACGACGCCCGTACGACCGTCTCCGTCCAGATCAAGCGCGCAGCCACCTTCATCAAAACCATGGGAGGCAGAGGCGATACGACGAGGGCGCCCGTTGTCCCACTGCTGCAAAGCCTCGCCCCAGGTATAGAACCTATTGACATTGGCGGGATCTGGCGCACCACCCCTGAGGGAAGTACCTGAGCGCCATGTGCGTATCGGCCGTAACTTCGGTAGCGTTTCTCCGTATGCCCGGAAGAGTAGGCCCACGAACAGCAATAGAACGACCCCAATATTCACGAAGTGTTATTCTAGCGGCACGGGCAGAATATGGATACATTGCGCGAACTTTTGCAGCGGGAGGATTCTGACGCTCCGCTGGATCTCGCGGCCCTCGAATTGAGCCGAATCGAGTTTCCCCACCTGGATCCGCAGCCATTTTTGGACATCCTGGATTCATACGCCACGGAGATCGACGCACGGCTCCGGATGGAGTTCGACGGAATGGAACGATTGCAGGTTCTGCACGAGTTCTTTTTCCGCGAGCAGGGTTTCACAGGCAACGACGCCGACTATTACAATCCACGCAATAGCTGTCTAAACGAAGTGATCGCCGAACGGCGGGGCATCCCGATTTCGCTCGCCGTGGTGTATCTTTCGATCGCCGAACGGCTGGAGATGCCGTTGGCGGGCGTGGGGATGCCGGGCCACTTCATTGTCCGGTACGATGAGGACGATTTTCAGACGTTCGTCGACGTCTACAACAACGGACAATTAATGGACGAAGAGCAGTGCTTTGCCCTGGGGCGGCAGATGACAGGGATGGACATCACTTCGTCACCGGGTATTCTGACCGCGGTAACGAACCGGCAGATCATGGTGCGGATGCTGAATAATTTGCGCTCGATCTATCTGCACGGGAAATCGTATGTGAAGGCAGGCCAAGTGCTGGACTTGTTGTTGGAGGCTTCCCCTTCGGACGCGGACAGCTATATTCTGCGAGGCGCAGTGAATGTGGAGTTGCGGAAGTATAAAGCCGCAAAAGCCGACTTTGAGCAGTATCTGGCACTGTCTCCGCATGCGCGTGACCGCCAGCGGGTGGAAGACCAGATCGCCGCCCTGGACCGGTATCTGATCCGCTCCACCGGCGTCTAACTTAGACGAGGCGGGTTTAACCCCGCCCTCTATTTTGCCTGTAACGCCTGGACGGCACGCCAGCCTCCCGCCCATTGAATGCCAGGCGCGGGAAAAACCTTGAGCCACTCTTCATCGGTACCGGAGAAGTTTTCCACGGTACCGAGCAACTTGGGCGGGTTCGGGGCCATTGCGGCGGCAACCGCCGCCCAGACCGCGGCGTCGCCGACACCATAGAGTTCAGCTCCAGGCGCCCATCGCAGGACCGTCAGGATGTCCTGGGCACGGTTAGCCGCTTCCGAACGTTGGAAGGTGAGGAAGAAGCGAACTTTCTCAGGAACCGGCGGCTGCCGGAAGGGCTCCAAGAGCAGAACGCGGCGGCCTTCGGCGATCCATTGCCTCACATTGGGATCTTGCGCGGCGGCGGCAGTTCCTTCGGGGTGAATGACGAGGACGGGACGCCGGGAACCTCCGGCGATGCGGCCCTCCACTCGGTCGCCGCGGCCGGTACGGCTAAGAGCGAAGGCTCCGGCAGAAACCGAGGCCTCGACTTTCACCGGCCATTCGGCAAGGAGAGCTGCACGGAGACGTTCCCGGCTGGGCGAGGCAGGGAGAGATTCCCGGAATTGACGAAAGACTCCGGCATAGTCGAGAGAGCCAGCCGGAAGGGCGCGGCCATCAAGAGAGAGAAGATCGGCTTTCGTAAAGGCCGGGATGTCAAATTCGCGCGGGCCGTGATCGAGGCCCACGGCGCGGCGGGCAAAGAAGTCGTACACAGATTCGCGGCTGGCCCGGTTATAGTTGTGCGGGGCGTTTATCTGGATGGATTCCACAAGCGATTCACCGTCATAAAGGCCATACAGGCGCTTCATGGCCGGGAACTCCTGAAGAGGCGTATTGCGGGTCCAGTCCCCCGTGGCGGCTACCATCAACATGGGACGCGGAGCCATGGTTGCCGCAATTTCGACGTTGAAGGTATCGACGCGGAGACCGGGCCCGTTTTCGCAAGGGGAGCCGCCTTGCATGATGCCGGAGATCATGTTGACAGGGGCGGACCAGCGAATGCGATCGTCAACGGCCGCGAGCAGAAAAACCTGGGTCGCTCCGCCGGACGCGCCAGTGGCGCCGATGCGTGCGGGATCGACGTCGGGGAGAGACTGCAGAAAATCGACCGCGCGGATGGAATTCCAGAGTTGCAGGCCCATTGGCCCCCAATTCCAGAGTTGCTCGGCGGGAGAGCCGAAGGCGTGGGGCGTCTGCATGGTGTCGTTGTAGCCGACCATGTCGTAGTTCAAAACCACAAAACCCATACGGGCGAGCATCACAGCGCGGGCAGGCACATTGCCGCGCTCGGACTGTTCGAGACGGCCGCTGGCCCAGTGGCCATGGGGGCTGACGATAGCAGGGAGTTTGCCTTTGGGCGGCGTGGAGGGACGAAAGAGGTTGGCGCCGAGCCAATAGTTGGGCGCAGTTTCGATCAGAACCTTTTCGACGGTAAATCCCGCGTAATCTTTGCGGCCGAAGATTTCCGCGCGGGGAATGGGCCGGGTGGTAAGCGTATCGATACCAGCCGCAGTGAGAATCTGCGAACGAAGGAATTTTCGGCGTTGTTCCCACTGCGCCTTAGAGAGTTCGCCGGGCCAACCGGCGAAGCGGCCTTCGAAGAAAGCAGTCGCGGTTTCAGCGGGTTCCCCTACCCTCCCGTCTTTCGGCGGTACGGCGCCCAAGAGTAAACTCAGTGCAAATAAGGGGAAAAGCAGTAGGATTTTCGACACGAGATTATTGTAAGATCAAAACGTTGCCGGTCACTTCGTACGGTTACGCTCATGAGTACGAGTACCACTAAACCCTTGTCCATGCCATTGCCCAGCAAGAACTTATCGGCGAACCGCGTTTCCCGCCACCTGGAAGATCTTCCGGAGGTGGATTCTGACACGATTTTGAATCAGTTCAACCGATTGATGAATGAGTTGCTGCGCGGCAAACTCGTGCGGAATACCTTCCGGCCGTGGGAGATCGAGATATTGCTCGATATTCAGACTTGCGATCTACGGGATGGGCAAAAGCGTGAGACGCTGCGGCGGTATCAACGAGCCGTGCAACGGCAGATGGAAAAGGGCGCCAAGGAGCCGATGAAGCTCTCAGCGTACCTGACCGCAAACCGGGCCAAACGCCTCGCCTCGGAGACTCCGGCTACGCTATCCTAGTTGTTTCCTCCGAGGAGGTACCGATAGCCACTATGCCAGAACCCACCCCCGTGCGAATGGTTTTTTGCGCGAAGCTCCAAAAGGAACTTCCCGGTCTTGACGAGAATCCCTTTGAAGCGCACCCGATGGGCCAGCGCATCTACGACACGGTGTCCAAAGATGCGTGGCGGATGTGGGTGGAGCACATGAAGATGCTCATGAACGAGTACCGTTTGAATCTGGGAACGAAAGAGGCGCAAGAGTTCCTCTTTCAGCAAATGGAACAGTTTTTCTTTGGCCAGGGCTCTACCCTGCCGCCGGGCTACACGAGCGAGAAGTAAGCCCGGCCGCGCGGCCACCCGTTGTTCGCCTAACCAAACGGTGCGGACGGTACTGGGCTTCTACCGAAGCCCGACACCGTTCGCCCGTCTTTTTTTCTTACGCCGCCGGCGTGGGGAAGTTGGGAGAGCGTGGAATCGGTTCTTTGCGGCTCTGCAATTGGCCGCCTTTCACCCATTTATCGCCTCGAATTTCGAGATGTTCGACCATGCGCTGCCGCCAGCGGCGAAGGGTTGCGGCGTGGACAGGATCACCAGAGAGATCGGTCGTTTCGCCAGGATCGCGGGACAGATCAAATAGCTGCTCTTCGGCGTGGAAGGCGTGGAAGATGTACTTGGTTTCGCCGTCGGTGAAGGCGTTCCAGTTGTTCTCCTTGCTGTAGCAGACACCGTGTTCCAGGTCGATGGCATCGCGCCATGCGGCTTGCGGGTTACGGCAGAGCGAGAGCATGCTGGCTCCGTCGAGCTTGCGTTGCGTGGGCGCATTGGCGGCGTCCAGGAACGTGGGCAAAATGTCGCGGAGTTCGACGGGCTTGCGGATGACCTGCCCACGTTCGGCGGCGACGAGACCCTTGGGCCAGCGGATGGCCATGGGGATGCGGGCGGATGCTTCGTAGGCGTAGGACTTGCGCCAGAGGTTGTGATCGCCCGTCATATCTCCGTGATCTGAGGTGAACACAATCAAAGTTTCTTCGAGCCAACCGCGGCGTTCGAGGGTTTCCAAGATACGGCCGATTTGTTCGTCAATAAAGGTGATGTTGCCGTAGTAACCCTGACGGGACGAGCGGACTTGCTCCGCGCCGAGGTCGCCATGCCAAATGTCATCCTTCGGGCCGCTGCGCGGCGCATATTTCGCGGCCCATTTACCGACGGACGCTTTGGGAATTGCGGCGTCCCGGTATTTGTCGAAAAAGCGCTGGGGAGCGTCGTAGGGGCTATGGGGACGGGCGAAGGATACCTTCAGGAAGAAGGGTTCAGGACGGTTGTAGCCATTGAGAAAGTTGACGGCAGTTTGGCCCGTCCAGTGGGTGGGGTGGAGGTTTTCGGGGAGGACGTAGGGTTTGGCGGGATAGTCATTGAAGCCAACGCCGGTGGCGTCGGGATTGAGATGAGGAGCCTGGGACCAGAACCATGCTCGATAATCGCTACGAAATTCGGGGTTGTTGATGCGGCTGCTTTCATCCAGGATGCACTGGTGAAATCCGTGGAGCGCCCGCTGCGGATTGTAGTGCATCTTACCGATGCCGGTGGTGTAGTAGCCAGCGTCGCGGAGGGCTTGCGGTTTCGTGAAGGGATACTTCAGCGCCATCCCGAACATGTGCAACATCCCGTGGTTCCAGGGGGCAAGGCCGGTGAGGAGGGCGCTACGGGCCGGGGTGCAGGTGGGCATGCAGGAGTAGGCGCGAGTGAAACGGGCTCCTTCGGCGCCAATGCGGTCGATATTGGGCGTGTGGATCGCGCGGTTGCCATCGGCCCGGGTGCAATCGCCGCGGTGCTGGTCATCCATGAGGAAAAGGATGTTGGGCCGGGAAGAACGGCGGGGCTGGCCCTGGAGGAATGCGGGAGCCAGGGCCGCTCCGAGGGCAGTACGGCGGGAGACGGTATACTCGCCGGAGGATGGATCGCCGGACATTTTTACGAACTGCATCGCTGGGGGCTCCTTCGGTTGCCGCGATGGGACAGACTGCCAAGCGGCCGAACTTTGTTGTGATCTTTTTGGACGACTCGGGGTGGGCGGATTTTCGTCCGTTTGGCCGACCTCCGTATGCTACTCCGAATGTGGAGAAGCTCGCCAAGGAGGGCTGCGCGTTCCACAATTTCTATGTGCCGCAGGCGATCTGTTCGGCGTCGCGGTCCGCGCTATTGACGGGGTGCTACCCGGGGCGAACCAAGATGTTTGGGGCACATGGGCCGGGGGCGCGGGGCGTGGATCCGGGATTCGCCACCGTGGGGCAGGTACTACAAAAAGCTGGTTACAAGACGGCGGTATTCGGGAAGTGGCATATCGGCGACCAGCCGGAGACCAGGCCGCCGGCGCGCGGATTCGACGAATCGTGCGGGCTGATGTATTCGAACGATATGTGGGAGTTCCATCCCGAAAGGCCGGAGGCGTTTCCGCAACCGTTGCAGTTTTGGGAGAACGGGCAAGTGAAAATTCCGCGGATGACCAAGGAAGATCAGCCGATGCTGACGCGGACATACACGGAACATGCCGAGGACTTTATTGCGAGAAACGCGCAGAATCCCTTTTTTCTGTATGTGCCGCACTCGATGCCGCATGTACCTTTGTTCCGGAGCAAGGAGTTTGCCGGGAAGTCGAAGCATGGGGTACATGGGGACGTGATATTGGAGTTGGACGACTCGGTGGGGCGGATCACCCAAGCGTTAGAAAAGGCGGGCGTGGCAGACCATACGCTGGTCGTGTTCACTTCCGATAACGGGCCGTGGACGTCCTACGGCAACCACTCGGGGAAGACACCTTACCGGGAGTCCAAAGGGACAGGGTTCGACGGCGGGATACGAAGCGCCTGCATCATGCGTTATCCGGGGAAAATCAAGGCCGGGAGCGTGTCGCGGAAGGCGTTATGCACGATTGATCTACTTCCGACATTTGCGACGCTGGCCGGGGCTAAACTGCCAGACAATCCGATTGACGGCAAGGACGTCTGGCCGTTGATCACCGACGCGCCAGGAGCGGTGAATCCGCATGCTTATTATGCGTTTTCCACGAACGCCGTGTTTGACGGCGTAATAAGCGGCGACGGGAAATGGAAGTTGCACTTGCCGCACAAGTACAGGCAGTTGGTGAAAGCAGGCAATGACGGGGCGGCCGGCACTTACCGGCAGACCGAGATCGGCCTGAGCCTGTACAACCTGGAAACAGATCCGTACGAAAAGACGGACGTATTGGAGAAGAACCCGGAGATGGCGGCGAAGATGCGGGGCTATGCGGAGGAGCACCGCAAGGAGTTTTACTCTTCGCGGTAAGCCGGCTCGACGGTATCGCCTTCGCCGTCGGCAAGGAAAAGGTTGCGTTCCAGATCGTACTGCCGATGGTAGAGATCGGCGTAACGACCGCCGGCGGCCAGGAGCAGCTCATGGGACCCGCGTTCGACAATGCGGCCGGCCTCGACGACCAGAATCTGATCGGCGCGGCGGATAGTGGAAAGGCGATGGGCGATGACGAAGGTGGTGCGGCCTTTCATGAGGTGGGCGAGGCCGGCCTGAATGAAGGCCTCCGACTCTGAGTCGAGCGAAGAGGTGGCTTCATCGAGGATGAGGATGCGGGGATCAGCGAGTATGGCGCGTGCGATGGCGACGCGCTGCTTCTGGCCGCCACTGAGACGGACGCCGCGCTCGCCGACAACGGTCGCGTATTTGTCGGGAAACTTTTCGGCATATTCGTCCACGCGGGCAATCCGGATGGCGGCCATGATCTCGTCGTCCGTGGCTTGGGGGCGGGAGAAGGCGACGTTTTCGCGGATGGTACCGTCAAACAAAAAAGTCTCCTGCAGGACGACGCCGATCTGGCGGCGGTAGGAGGCGAGGGTGACTGCTGCGATATCGATCTTGTCGACCAGGACACGGCCGGACTGCGGTTTGGCAAATGCCGCAATGAGCCCGATCGTTGTGGATTTGCCCGAGCCAGATGAACCGACGAGGGCGGTGACCGAACCAGGGCGGGCGGTGAAAGAAAAATCGTGGAGGACAGGTTTGCCTTCTTCGTAGGCGAAGTCGACGTGGTCGAATTCAACGAGGCCTTCGATGGGCGGCATGTCGCGGGTCCTGGAGGGGTCCAGGTCTTCGCGAAGTTCAGAGAGGACTTCCTTGGTTCGTTCGAGGCCGACGAGCGCTTCGGTGAGTTGGGAACCGACGTTGACGATGCCAAAGATGGGAGCAACGAGGAAGGCGAGGAAGGCGGTAAAGGTGACGAATTCGCCCAGTGTGAGGCGGCCAGCGAGAATTTCGTTGGCGCCGATCCACATGACGAGGGAGCCCACGCAGCCCAGGAGGACGATGGCGGACTGGCTGACGAGAGAGACGCCCGTGAGCGATTTAATTATGTTCTCGAGCAGACGGCCGACGCCCGCGGAGAAGATGGCCTCTTCCCGCTCCTCGGCGTGGTAACCCTTTATGACACGGACGCCGCCGAGAGATTCCTGCAGGCGGCCGGTGATATCGGCGTAGATTTTGCTGCGCTCCTTGAAGACGGGGCGCATTTTGTTAAAACCGTACGCCATTCCGGCGGATATGACGATCACGATGCCTAGAGCGAGTAGGGTTAGCAGGGCGCTGGTTTTGAAAAGGATAGCTAGGGAGAGGACGGCGGTGAGCAGGCCGCCGAAAAGTTCAACCAAGCCAGTACCGACCAGATTTCGCAGCCCTTCGACGTCATACATGATGCGCGATACGAGCTCGCCGGTCTTATTGCGGTCAAAGTAGGCGACCGGAAGACGGCCGATGTGAACCTGGATGCGGCGGCGCATGTCCGCAATGACTCGCTGTGCCGCTTTGGAGAGAATTTGCGTGAGCGTGTAGGAACAGATGGCCTGGACGATTGTCGCGAGTAGGACGCCGGCGACGAGCGGAGCCAGCATGTCGTGCCGGCGTTTTCCGATGATGTCGTCGATGAGGAACTTCGTGGAAGCCGGAAGTACGAGGGACGAGGAACGGCTGATGACGATGAGAAAGACGCTGAACAGGAGCTGGGCACGGAGAGGACGAATGATGGCCCAAATGTCGGGGAGGAGAGCGCGGAACCGAACGGTGTTGAGCTTTTTGGGAGGTGTCGGCATCAAGCGTACTTCCAATTTACCGCGCCTCTGGCGGGTTTCGAGCTATTCTGGAGGCAGGTTCAAGGATGAAATCCATTTGTTTGCGCGGCTTTTCTACGGCCGTACTATTCACGTCGCTGTTAGTTAACGGCCAGACACCGGCGCCGAAACCGGCATTGGAACAGGCCAGCGATCCGATTGTTATTACGATCGGGACGACGAAAGTCACCAAAGGCGAATGGGAGCAGTTTATCGGCGCCCTACCGCCGCAGATTCAAGCCGAGGCCAAAGGCCCCAACAAACGGAAAGTGGCCGAGCAGTATGCGGAACTCCGGATGATGGCGCAGGAAGCCCGAAACCGGAAGATTGATCAAAATCCGGCAACGAAGGCCCAAATTGCGTTCCAAATGGACCAGATGCTGGCGCAGATGTTATTCCGCGACCTGCAAGCATCGGTCAAGGTGGACGACGCGGCCGTGCAGAAATACTACGACGCGCATAAGAGCGAATACGAAGAAGTTAAAGCCCGCCATATCCTAGTTCGGTTTAAAGATTCGCGTGTACCGCTGCGCGAGGGGCAGAAAGAATTGACCGATGCCGAGGCCCTGGCGAAGGCGAAAGAGTTAAAAGTGAAGTTGGACGGCGGCGCCGATTTTGCGGAATTGGCGAAGAAGGAGTCCGACGATACGGGAACAGGCGCCAATGGAGGCGACTTGGGCACGTTCGGCCACGGGCAGATGGTGCCGGAGTTTGATACGGCAGCGTTTGCACAGCCTGTCGGCAAGGTAGGCGATCCGGTACGCTCCGCGTTTGGATATCACCTGATCAAGGTGGAAGAGCGCAAGAGCAAGACCGTGGCAGAAATGAAAGACGATATCGAGAAGAAATTGCGGCCGGAGTTGGCCAAGCAGGAAGTCGACACGATCAAGAAAACTAACACGATCAACGTGGACGAAGGATACTTCGGCAAGTAAGTATCGCCTGCACGGTTGTTGATAGCGGCCCGCTATTCCTCCCTGGAATGGCGGGCCGTTTGCTTTGAGAGAATGCACATGGCCGACCGGGGTTTATCTAAATTTGTGAAAGGTAATCAACCATGTCGTTTCCGAATTCTTCGCAACTCGCTTTGCTTTTGTTGGCCGCGGCCCACAGTGTGCCTCTGGGCGCACAGGCGTTGGCGCAGGTAGCGGTGGCCGGACAGGGGTATCAATTGCCCTCCGATACGATCATCGCCGCCCCCGGACAGGTATTGATGATTTCTGTTTTCGGCGTGCAGACGCGGCTGGCGGCACCCGTAAAGCCGAATCCCGGCCCGGATGGACTTCCTACAACGGTGAACGGCATCACGGCCGACTTCGTACAGCGTAATCTGACCGTCGCGCTGCCGATCCGGATGTTGCAACAGAGCGCATGTCCCTCTTTCGGCGGATGCTCGCCATCCACCACATTGACGGTGCAGATTCCGTATGAGTTGAAAGACGATTCCCTCCATCCGGCGGCGATCCGAGTGAAAGAGGGTGGGTACGCAGTGACGGAAGTGAAGGTGAAAGCCGTTTCCGACCAGGTGCACATTGTGAACGCCTGTGACCAGACGGGGATCTACCTGAGCCTTGCGTCGGATGTGCCGCCGGGCGTCTGTGCGCCAATGATCATGCATGCGAGGGGGCCGTTGGTGAGCGATCGCTATCCGGCCGTTGCGGGCGAGACTCTGGTGGTCTGGGCGTATGGACTGGGAGCGCTCAGCCATCCGAGCGGTTCCCCGTGTTGCAGCACACCGGACGAAGTGGCGCGGGCCGCACAACCATTCACCGTAAACGCGACCTATCGGGATGCAGCAACCGGCGTGTACAAACGCCTAGAGACCACGGAACCGGCGTATGTAGGGATGTCGGGCAGCGGCCTCTATCAGGTGCACGTGACAGCAGCAGGGCCACCGGCGAACGCGGAACGGTGCGGCGAGGGCAACGGCAAAGTGCGGATTACAATCAACGGACCGAGTTCGGCAGATGGAGCGGAGATCTGTGTGGGACCGAACCGCTGGTTTAATACAACGGAATTGCAAAATAATTTCAATTCACGATAGTTTCAACCGTTTGTAACCGCATTGCAACGAATGGTCGAGAGACTGGTCAGGTGCGTTGTTGGCTTGCCCTGTTAGCGACCGTCCCGCTGCTCTGCGCTCCAGACGGAATAGAAAGACCACCCATGGCGGTGCAGGCGGGTTCGTTGTTGGTTCGTCCGGGCGGTTTTTTTGAGATCGGCAACATCACGCGGTCCACCACTACCGACGACGACATGTCGAGCCGGTTTGGGACGATCCCTTTGGGGAATGGGCCGATGCAGGAACTGGTATCGATCCGGCGGTCGCGCGTGTCGCTGAAGACGGAGATGCCGGTACGAGGCGGATTTCGAGTCAGCTCCTATATGGAGGGCGACTTTATGGGCCGCGCCGAGGGGCAGCCGTGGCGCTGGCGGCAGTATTGGGGCCGGGTGGAATGGAAGGGATGGGAGGTGCTGGCCGGGCAAGGCTGGAGCCTACTGCGCCCCAACCGGAGCGGCATTCACTCCGAAGTGGAACTGATGAACACACGGGTGGCCGATGGGGGCTACCATGTGGGTTTGCTGGGAAACCGCGACCGGCAGATTCGCATTGTGTGGCATCAGAAGAACTGGCAGTTCGGGTTGTCCTATGAACGAGGACGGGATTTTGTCCCGAAGGTGGTGCGCGACTCGAAGAAGTTGCACCTTGAGTTAATCGGGGTCTACGGCGCGGGCAAACATCGAGGCGGAAGCGTGGCGGCAGTGGTCCACGCAACAAGGCGAATCGACCTGGTGATGCAAGCGTACCGGGCGCGCGGAGGCGGGAGGGACGCGCTCAGCACGTTGCCGACGACCGTCGCCATGGTGTCGGGACTCGCGGGCGTAGAGTTCAAACTCACGCGGAAGCTGCTGCTGTTCACCTATGCCGGGCAGGTGGCAGGGGGGCGGTCCGAGGGCAACCGCGCGGTGAGCGAATATACGGCCGGATTCACGCGTGACGTGTGGAGCGACCGCGAGAAAGGCAAGACCACCGTATCCGCCCAGTTTTCGCAGATCACGCGCAAGACCTGGAGCGGAGGCAGCGGGCAGCAGGCATTGGCGATCGTTTCGATGCGGCACACGTTTGGATCTCAGTAGCGTTCCTGGTAGTGTCAGAACCATGCGGATTTTCTGGATGGCGGCATTGGCGGCAATGAGTATCAGCGCGGAACAGACGGTCTATATCGGGACTCGCACGGATGAGGGAATCTTCCGGATGACGTTCGACCCGGCGACGGGCGCCATGAGCGACATACGGGCAGCGGTGCAGACGCCGGACCCCACGTTTATCGCGGTGCACCCGACGCGAAAGCTGTTGTTCGCCGTTGTAGCGCGACCGGACGGGAAAGTGCGCTCGTTTGCCATTGAGGCGAACGGGAGCCTGCGGCTGTTGAACGAAGTGAGCTCCAAAGGGCGCGGGCCGGCACATGTCGGCATCGACCGGAGCGGCGCCTGGGTAGGCACAGCCAATTTCCAGAGCGGTAGCGCCGCTGTCTATCGGATTCAAGCCGATGGCACGCTGAGCGAAGCCGTTACGGTAGTACAACACTCCGGCAAAGGCTCGCACGCGACGCGGCAGACGGAGCCGCATGCGCACCAAGTGACATTTTCCGCGGATAACCGAACGATGTATGTTGCCGACCTGGGTATTGACCAAGTAAAGGTCTATGGGTTTGACGCGGCAACGGGCGCACTGACGGAGAAAGAACCGCTGCGAACTCCCGCGGGAGCCGGGCCACGGCACATCGCGTTAGGGAAAAAACGGGTGTACGTGCTGAACGAAATTGCCTCATCGGTGAGCGTGTTCGAAGGGACGCGGCTGGTGGAAACCGTGAATGCGTTGCCGGATGGGTTTACGGGCGATTCATCGTCAGCCGAAATATTGTTGGGGAAAGGCGAGAAATTTCTCTACGCCTCCAATCGCGGAGCGGATACGATCGCCGTATTTCGCGTGGGCGCAAGCCTGAAAAAGATCGCCGATGTGAAGGTGGGCAGAATTCCGCGCGGGTTTGTCATTTCACCGGATGGAAAATTCCTGCTGTCCGGAAGCCAGACTGACAATACGATCCAGGCATACCATATCGATGAAAAAACAGGACTGTTGACGGCGGTGGGCGAGCCGGCAAAGGCGCCAGGGCCGATCTGCCTGCGGGTTGCGCGATAGCATGTGAGACGATATGAAGTCTCCACGCAGAACAATGATGGCGGCCGCGCTGGCAGCGCCAGCGGCAATGGCCGCGAAGAAGAAAAGTTCCACAAGGCAGTCCCATTGGAAGGACGGCCGACCGAAGGATGGGAAGACGCCGCTGTATTCGCCGGCGGTCACGTGCAATGGGTTCGTTTTCGTATCGGGTACCGGAAAAATTGACGGCGGCACGATCCAGGAACAAACCAAATATGTGCTGGATTCGTTGGAGGCAAACCTCAAACATGTCGGATCTTCCATGGAAAAGGCCGTGAAATGCAATGTATTCCTTAGCGACATCAACAACTACGCGGCGATGAACGAGGTGTACCGTGGACGGTTTGGCGAGAACCCGCCGGCGCGCACAACGGTAGCGGTAGCGGCCATTCCTTTCGGTTGTCTGGTAGAGATTGAAGTCATCGCGGAGGCGTGACGTTGCGATTCCTGGCTGGGTTCGTTTGTGCAATTGCGGCGTACGCAGAACCTCTGGCGCTGCTGCCTGCGAACCCGCACTACTTTCTATTCCGCGGGAAACCGACCGTGCTGATTACCTCGGGCGAGCACTACGGCGCCGTGCTGAACGCCAAGTTCGACTACAAAAAGTATCTGGCGACGCTGGCAGCGGACGGACTCAACCATACGCGCATTTTTACGGGACTGTACCGTGAGGTTCCGGGCAGTTTTTCCATTGCGCAGAACACGCTGGCTCCAGAAGCCGCGGATTTCCTGTCGCCGTTTGTGCGAGACGAACACGGCATTTACGACCTGACGGCCTGGAATAGGCCGTATTGGACGCGGCTGCGTGAGTTTCTCCGCGAGGCGGACGCGCACGGCATTGTTGTGGAGATCTGCCTGACAACGACTCACTACAACGAGACGCACTGGAAGTTGACGCCATGGCAAAACAACCGGAACGGCATTGGCAAAGGTTTGGCGCATACCGATCCGTGGACTCTGAAAGACCGCCGGTTGCAAGCGGTGGTCGATGCATTTGTGAGCAAGATGGCGCAAGAACTGGCAGAGTTCGACAACTTCTATTTTGAGATCTGCAATGAGCCTTACTTTGGGGGGCCAACGCTGGATTGGCAACGCCACATGGCGAAGACGATTCACGAGGCGGACAAAGGGCGACACCTCATCTCCCAGAATATTGCGAACCATGAACAGACGATTCAGCAGCCCGACGCCCACGTTTCGCTGTTCAACTTTCATTACGCGCGGCCCCCTCGCACGGTGGCGTTGAATTATTCACTGGGACGGCCGATCGGCATGAACGAGACGGGCTTCGACGGCTTTGACGACGCCATTTACCGGATACAGGCGTGGGATTTCCTGGCTGCCGGCGGCGCACTTTATAACAACCTGGACTACTCGTTTACCGTGGGCCACGAGGATGGTACGTTTGTCCCGCCGGCGACGACGCCGGGCGGAGGATCCGCAACGCTGCGAAAACAATTGGGCTATCTACTGCGGGTGTTTGGGGACCTGAACCTGGCCACGATGCGACCGCTGGATAGCGTGACGTCGCACGGGCGCTGCCTGGGCGAGGCAGGAAAAACATACCTTTGCTATGCGCACTATGGCGAGCTGCGAAACGGGTTCCGGCCACGTTACGCCGTGGACACGACGAAGAAGAGCACGGCGTGGCGAGTGCAACTTCCCGCTGGCCGGTACGAGGCGACGTGGCACGATACCAAAGCAGGGAAAGTAATCCTGCGCTCCACGGTCACCGCGGGAGAAGCGGTCCAGACGCCAGAGCACACAGAGGACATCGCCGTGGTGTTCCGGCGTCTGCGTTAGCTACGACGCGAAGGTTGGCCGCGGCCAGCGCGGGCAACACTTGACACCTACATTAAAAAGAGCCCACAATGAGGGATCGGTTGCCCGCCCCCGGTTCCCGTAGAAGAGACGTTCGCAGTTTGGCGGAAAGCCCCCCGTGAGCGCTGACATCTTACGGCTTGTCCTTAGCAAAGGAAATAGGGTCATGGAAATTCAGTTCACCGGATTCAGCCACAATGGGCGATTCCGCGAGTTTGCATTTGACTGCGTTGTGGACCTGCGGCATACAACGCGATACAAAGTGGTGGCCGACTTAGAGCTAAGCCGGAAGTATGAGATTCCGGTGCAAGAGTTACCGCTGCTGTGCCGGCGTCTGGTGGAAGAGGCGCATTTTGAAGAATCCCCTTCCCCCCTTACTTTTACCGAAGCGGATATGCGGACGTGGAGAAACGCACGCAAAGCGCAGCGGGAACAGATTGTGCACAAAAAGCCCCAACGACGCACGAAATCCCCCTCCTCAACGTGGCATCTTCCGCTACGGTACGCCTAACCTCTACGTTGACGAGTTGGTTCGTGTTTCGCCGGTTACTTTCTGGCCGTTGCTGCCGAGGTTGAAGACAGCGGCAGTTGCGGCCTTTTTGAATCCGGCCCCGTGCCTTCTATGACAAAGGTTCCTCGCTCTCAATTGCTTCTGCGGCATTTCGCAAAAATCTTGCGGCGGTATGCTGAGAGTCGATGACCAACTGGATTGTGATGCTACGGGCAGTGAATGTGAGCGGGACAAGCATCGTCAAGATGGAAGCATTGCGAGCGATGTGCGAAGGAATGGGTCTTCAGAAAGTCCGCACATACATACAAAGCGGCAATATTGTCTTTCGCACCAAACAAACGAAAATTGCGAAAAAGCTGGAGAAAGAGCTTCATAAGACGTTCGGCCTGCAAACGAAAGTGATTGCACGCACAGCGGCCGAGATGCGCAACGTAGTCGAGCGCAATCCGTTTCCGGGGCAAGAGGGAAGCAAACTTCTGGTCTTCTTTCTGGAACGGGAAGCACGGTCAGAGGCGGAGGCCGAGGTGGCGGCACTGCAGATTACTCCAGAAGAGATCCGCATTGATGGGCGTGAAGTATTCGTCTACTTTCCGGACGGTCAAGGGAAGTCCAAAATCCCCATGGCGCGTATCACGAAGGCGCTTGGATGCGCGGGGACTGGGCGGAACTGGAATTCGGTAGTAAAGTTGTTGGCTATGGGCGAGGAGGCCTAGACGAGCACCGTGCGGACGCTGGACTCCGCGGGTTGATACTCCCGCCACGCCGCAGCGAGGCGCCGAACGCCCTCAACGAGCGTCTCTGCTTCCCAGAAAAATGGGATCCGGAGCCGGCGGGTGGAACTTTCCGTTGCGGACATAGCAGGGCCGGGGATGACGGCCACGCCGTGGCGGAGCGCGAGTTGGGCGAATTCCCGGGAGTCGCCGGCCGGCAGTTCGACCCAGAGGAAGAGGCCTCCCGCCGGCAACTGGAACGACCAGGACGGGAGCAAACGGCGGAGCAGGGCGGCGAGGCGATCCCGGCGAGGGAGGAGTTGAGCACGGCGCAGGCGGCGGGCCTCGGAGACGCTCGTTAGCAGGCGTGCCGCGACGGCTTGGGTGAGGAGGGGGGAGCCGAGGTCGGAAGCGCTCTTCAGCCGGGCTAGACGTTCGATGGATGGTTCGGGGGCGCGGACCCAACCGACGCGGAGCCCCGGCCAAATGAGCTTGCTAATAGACCCAACGGTGAAGATGCCGGCGGCCGGAGCGAAGGCGGCGAGGGGCGGCAAATCAGGACCGTCCAAGACAAGCCCGGCGAGGGTACGATCATCAATAAGCGGAACATTGAGAGCCGCCACAGTGCGGGCGATTTCCCGGCGAGCGGCGGATGGCATGACGATGCCCGTCGGATTCTGGCAGGCAGCGGTGAGATAGATGAGCCGGGCGGCGGAGGCAATACAGCGTTCGCGGAGCACGGCGGGAACGACGCCATGACGACCGAGCGGGAGAGGCGCGAGGCGGGCTCCTGTTGCGCGGAAGACATCGAGAGCTCCGAAATAGGAGGGATCCTCAATCAACGCGGTATCTCCTCGTTGCAAACAGAGGGCCGCGCACAGAGAAATAGCCTGCTGGGCACCGTTGGTGACGAGGATCTGACCGGCCGTGGAAGGAAGGCCCTCCGCAGTGATTTCAGCAGCGATCGCCTGACGCAGGAGAGGGAGGCCCAACGGATAGTAGAGGCGGTCCCGCAGGAGAGCCGCGTAGTCATCGGGCGGGAGAGTGAGCAAATCCGCGGACAGGCCCGGCAGGGTATGGGGAGCGCCCAATGCGAAATCGATGATGCCGGATTCTTCGCGCTGGGAGAGCATGCCGAGAAGCGGACTGGATGCGAGAGCCGCCGCGTGCGCACTTCCCCGCGCGGCCTGTACAACGGCGGAACTGGCAGCGACGCGCGTCCGGCTACCGGGCCGGCTTTCCAGCCAGCCGGCTTCCCGCAGGGCGTCATATGCCGCAACAACCGTCGTCCGGCTGACCGTTAGCGCCTGGGCGAGAGTACGCTCGGAGGGAAGGCGGATGCCGGGAGCGATGGCTCCCTCCTTGATGGAACGCATGAGAGCGCGGGAGAGCTTGTGCTGCAAGGCGCCCTTGCCCACAGACCACGCGCCCAAATGGAGAACGAGAGCCGGGGCCTCCATACAGTCCACTTTTACACGAAGTGGCTCTTTTTATCCAGTCCACTTTTTGAGGAGACTGAAGAGACGATGCGAACGGAATTACTGCAAGAAACAGCGCAACGGGCCAGCGAGTATCTGGAGGCGGTTGGAGAAAGACGCGTCTGGCCCGAGGCCGCGGCGCTGGCC
This sequence comes from Bryobacteraceae bacterium, assembly GCA_035714175.1. Taxonomy (GTDB): domain Bacteria; phylum Acidobacteriota; class Terriglobia; order Bryobacterales; family Bryobacteraceae. The sequence goes on from DASTML010000035.1 coordinate 28,172, forward strand.
AAACTGGAGACGCTGCACCGACCGTTGCCGGAGGAAGGCTGCACGCCGGCCGAGGTACTGCGGGAGTTGGATACGTTGGGCTCGCCGGCGACGGTGGGATGCCAAGGCGGACGCTACTTCGGATTTGTGACGGGGAGCACGCAGCCGGCCGCGTTGGCAGCGAGTTGGATGGTGAGCGCGTGGGACCAGAACGGGGCGATGCGCGTAATGTCGCCGGCGGGAGCGGCGTTCGAAGACGTCGCGATTGGCTGGGTGCGCGAGTTGTTGGGACTTCCGGCGGAGGCGGCGGGAGCCGTGGTAACAGGCGCGACGATGGCGAATTTCACAGGGCTGGCATCGGCCCGGCATGCCTTGCTGGAGCGCGCGGGATGGGACGTGGAAAACGACGGACTATTCGGCGCGCCGCCGATTCAGGTTGTGGTGGGCGAAGAGGTGCATATATCACTGGTGAAGGCACTGGGACTACTGGGACTGGGGCGGCGACGAGTGATCCGAGTCCCTGTGGACGGGCAAGGACGGATGCGCGCCGAGTCGCTGCCGCCCTTGGATGAACGCACCATCGTGTGCATACAAGCGGGCAATGTGAACACGGGCGCCTTCGATCCGGCAGCCCAGATCTGCCGGATTGCCAAGAAGGCTGGGGCCTGGGTCCATGTGGACGGCGCGTTCGGTTTGTTCGCTGCCGCATCACCCAAGCATCTACCGCTTGTGGAAGGATTCCGATGCGCCGATTCGTGGGCAACGGATGGACATAAGTGGCCGAATGTGGGCTACGACTGCGGCATAGCCTTTGTCCGTGACGGGGACGCGCTACGCGGAGCGATGGCTATGGTGGCGGCTTACCTTCCGCCGGGAGCGCGGCGCGAACCGTACCACTTCACACCGGAACTGTCGCGACGGGCGCGGGGCGTGGAACTGTGGGCCGCCCTGCGGGCGATGGGGCGGAGCGGCATGCGCAAACTGGTGGAACGGACGTGCGGGCATGCCGCACGATTTGCGAAAGAGTTGCAGGCAGCCGGATTTGCGGTGTTAAACGACGTGGTGATCAACCAAGTCTTAGTCTCATTCGGCAGTGCAGAGCGAACGCTGGGCGTGATCGCAAGGCTGCAGGAGGACGGCACGTGCTGGTTTGGCGAGACGAAATGGCAGGGGCAGACGGCAATGCGAATCAGTGTGGCCTCCTGGGCCACAACCGATGAGGACGTAACCGCGAGCCTGGCGGCAATCCTGCAGGCTGCGCGCTAAGTCTGTTTCAAGCGCTTGAGCTCGGCCTTAGCCGATTCGAGGTCCGGCTGGAGGCGGAGGGCGATGGAGAGTTCCCGCACAGCGTCCGCCTTCCGGCCCTCCTTGGCGTAGAGCGAGGCCAGTAGGGCGTGTGTCTGCGCGTGGGACGGCTGGCGACCCTCGGGCGTACCGGAAAGGTAGTGATTGAGATATTGCTCGGCGCGGCGGAAATCACGGCCTATGTCAAGCAGGGCGGCGGCGGCGAAGTAGTGGGGCGCAAGATCGTCGCTCACGGATTTCGCGGCGCGCTGGAGGGTGGACTCCAGTTCACTCCAACGCTGGCCGTACGCGTGAACGTAGGCGAGTGTTTCATAGCCGGCAGCCGAGTTCGGATCAAGGCGAATAGCTTCCAGAGCGGCTTTTTCGGCCTTGTCGAGTTGTTTCGTTTTGGCAGTACAGCAGTAAAAACGGGCCAACGAGATGTGCGCACGGAAAAAAGAGGGATTGGCCTTCACCGCATTGAGGAGCCATCGTTCCACAGTCGCGTCTTCCCCGCCCTCCTGCAGAAGACGAGCGTGGGCGAGATTGCCCCAGACGGGTAGCGTGGTGACCAGTTGGTCCGCGATGCGTACCGCCTTCTTCTTGTCGCCGCCGGCGATGCCGGGCGCTTTCCAACTGAACATCATCTGGACCAGCAACGCATCCAGATTGTTGGGATCCAGGGCGAGGGCGGCGTCCAGGCCCCGCTTCATGCGACGGACGTGGGAGAGCGCGGCGAGCGAGCCCGAACGGTCAGCGAGAAAGGCCGAGGCTTCGGCGAGTTGGGCGTGCGCTCCGGGGTTACGAGGGTCGAGCACGACGGCGCGCTCGGCTTCAGCAAGCGCTCCGTAGTGGTCGCCGAAGCTTGACTTGATCTTGGACAGCCAGAGACGGGCCTGCGGGTCGTCCGGGTTCGCTTTCAGTTTTTCATCCGCCATCTGGCGGAGACGCTTCCAGTGACCCGCCTCCATGATCGCGTCCCATTGGGGGTTGGCTCCGGTCTGCGCTGGCAACAACATATGGCAGGCACAGCCTGCAACTACTAAAAAGCGAATGACTCCCACTCCCTCCTATTGTAGCGGGCCTATTTGATTGAAATGGTGACGCGTTCGCCGGGCTCGACGCCGAAGGGACCGTCCATGCCGCCAATGGTGAGCGGCACATCGGGGCCAGAACGGGCCGCGGCCGGAACACGGATGTTCATTTGCAGGACGCCGGCAACCAGACCCGGCGCACCGCCGACATAGAGGATCTCAGCAGGCTTGCCGTCAACCTGCGCGAGGATGCGCAGGAGCGGCTTCGGCAAGGGTTCGACCGCGACTTTTCCATCCACACCTTCCGGCTGCGTACGGCCTTCGCCGGTGCCGTACAGGACTACAACGGAGCCTTTTTCGGCCGGATTGGCGGGAGAATTTACAGATCCATCCTGATTAAGCACCGCTCCAGGGCCTCGGCCGGATGCGTTTTGCGTAAAGAGTCCTATCACCGAGGGCGTGACCCATACGACGAGCGGATTGGACCGTTTGCCCTGATATTCGACTTGGACAGTGGTGCTCCCATTTTGCGGTACGGCGTAGGGGACTACAGCGCTCAGTTGGCGGGCGGAAACATAGAGGAGAGGCGCGGCGATACCGTCAAAATAGACTCGCACGCCGGCCAGCGCAGTGGTGACGCGTCCGTCCGCGCCGACTTCCAGCGTCGTGAGTTGCGCGGGGCCGAGTTCACTACCGAAGAGAGTTACCAATTGCCCCGGCGAGACGACGCCCGTAGAATTTGGCTGATAGCTGGCGGCGCTGACGACGGAGCCGAGCGCCATGGAGTGGGAGGAGTTGAAATCGAAGCGGGCGAGGAAGGCTGTGCCGAATTCCGTGCGGTCCAGCGGTTCGTAGTTCGCGAGTGTACGAGGAAAATTGATGGACGAGGCAACGCCGGTGATGTAAGCATTCCCGGCCGAGTCCAGGGCAAGCGAGGTGATCGCTTCATTGCTGCTTCCACCGAAGTAAGTGGCATAGGAGAGAGCAGAGCCGACAGCGTTCCACTTCGCGAGGAAGGCCGAGGCCGCGGTACGGCCCGCACCACGGCGAATGAGGCCGGGCCCGGATTGCAGCGCATCGGGCGTTACCGGGAGGTCAGCCGACTCCGTTCCGCCCGCGACATAGGCGTTGCCTTGGGCATCGACAGCGACGGCATAGGCGACATCGTCCAGCGCGCCTCCATGGAGCACGGAGTAAGAGAGAGCCGCTCCGGCAGGAGTGATCTTCGTGAGAAAGGCATCGCCCGCCACGGGAGCGGGGCGCGGAGATTGCGCGGTAACGGGAAAGTTGGAGGAGACGGTCACGCCAGCGGCGTAGGCGCTGCCCTGGGCGTCAACGGCGAGCGCAAAGGCGGCGTCACCGGCGGATCCGCCGAGATAGGTGGAGTAAGCGAGGGCCGTGCCAGCCGAGTTCAGCTTCGCGACGAAAGCATCCGTGCCGCCTCCGGCGAAGGCGGGCTGGACCGCAGAGGCGATAGGTAGTCCGGCCGAATTGGCAACGCCAGCTATGTAGGCATTGCCTTGAGCGTCAATGGCTATCGCGTTGGCTCCCTCGGTTCCGGGTGACCCGTAGTAGGTGGCATAGACGAGGGAGGCTCCGAGGGGATCCAACTTCGCGACGAAAGCATCAGAAGCGCCGCCTGCATAGGCGGATTGAAGCGCTCCAACAGTTACGGGGAAGTTGCGCGAGGCAGTGCCGCCGGCGATGTAGGCGGAACCAGAGGAGTCGACGGCGATTCCCGGGAGGCCGAGCTCCGCGTTTTCCGACTGGCTGCCGCCGAGATAAGTGGAATAGACGAGGGCAGAGCCGGCGGGATTTAACTTGGCGACGAAGAGATCGGAAGCGCCTTTATTGAGGGGCTGCAACGTGCCGGGCGTAACGGGAAAGTTGACGGCATCGGTGACGCCGACTACGTAGGCGCTGCCGCCTCGATCAACCGCGATCCGGAGGCCGGTTGTGACGGGGGGAGCTCCAGACACGGTGGAGGATCCGGCAAGGAAAGTGGCGTAGAGGAGGACGGTTCCCGCAGGGTTAAACTTCGCAACGAAGGCGGCACGGCCAGCCGCAAACGCGGGCTGGTAGGCATTGACGATGAGGAAGGAGGCGTTGGTGTTTCCGGTCAGGTAGGTATTTCCCGCCGAATCGACGGCAATACCGGCTCCCACAGCGTTGGAAGCCTGCAGGAGCGTGGAATAGGAGAGCACCGGATCAATGACGAGCGGAAGAGAACGGTCATACGCTGCGAGACGGAAGGTGACTTGATTGGTGGCGTCGATTTCGAAATGAGCGGGAATCTCGTGACGGCGGCCGCTCCGGATTTGAAAGGCCACGGGCTTGTGCAAGCGAAGGGTGGAATGGACGAGGAGACTGCCATCGGATTCCACATGCGGCGTTGCTCCCGGAAAGGCAAGACGGATGCGGGCCGGGTCAGCATGGGGCGCCAAGACGAAGTCAAACTCCGGTTCGGTGTTACGGCTGTGGTAGTGGAGATCGATGCCAGGGTAAACGTTGCGAGCCTGGAGACGCCCGTAGTGAGGAATGGCGGTTCGCCAGTTGGAGGGGCGGGCGCCGAGATAGTAGTTGCTGACACCGGGGAGAGGCTCTTGGGGCTCCAAGGCAGAGCCAGTATTAGCTCCGAGCAACAGCATGCGGGTATTGCCCGCAGAAGGAAACAGGACCTCCGCAGAGGAAAGAAGAAGGTGGGGAGAGACGAATTGATAGGCGGAAGGAGCCTGCCCCTGGTTGGGTTCGAAATAGACGGGCAGGCGGGGATGGGCGAAGGTGAGGATTGAAAAGCAAACCAAGAATAAAAAGCGCATATGTACCTGACTCCTCACAGTAACGCGTGACCGGAACGAATTTCTGTTACAGAAATATGCGGTGTTCACAGAAGAGATCGCGGGGCATTCGATAGACTAGAGGCCTGTATGCGTATTGCCGTGAGCAATCCGGACAATATTGGCGATTTTGTTTTACGGCAACCGATGCTATCCGCGTTCCTGGACGCAGGACATACGTTGTTGCTTGTGGTGCGGGACTTTGTCGCTCCGCTGGCCATGGACTTGTTTCCGGACGCGGTGGTTCTAGCGTGCCCGGGAAATCCGTATGACCGGGACTTCACGTTACAGACACCGACTGGACTAGAATTTCTGCGGCAGGTGAGGGCGTTCGAACCAATGGTCCTGACTGTGGCTTCCTACCAGCACACCGTGCTGGAGGAGTCGTTGGCGGAAGCCCTGCCAGAGGCCGACTGCGTGGGTTTCAATGGGCATCTGTATCAAGCGAGGCCCGAAGTTACCGAGATCGTCAAGATCCGGTTCGCGGCGCGGGCGCTGGTTGCCGCCGAGACCAAGGAACTGACCAAGAACGAGCTGTTATGCGCAGCGGTCCTAGGCAGGGATGTCGTTTTGCCCGCGCCGCAGATGGAAGCTTCGGCAGAAGGCTTAACGGAAGCCAGGCTGCAGCTGGATAGGTTAGGGTTGGGCAGGGGTCCGTTCTGGGTAGTGTGCGCGGGCGATATCGCGGACAAGAGCATAAAAAATTGGACACTTGAGCAATGGGCCAGATTCTGTGCGGCATTGTTGGAACAAGAGACCGTACAGTTGTTGTTTACCGGATCGCCTGATGAACATGCCGCCACGGAGGCCATCCGGGCCGGCATGGGCGACGCGGGCTTGCTTACCGCGACCATTACCGACGAACCGACGACGTTACAGGCACTGATCGGCATCCTGCAACTGGCAGAGGGATACATTGGGAAAGACACGGGGCCGATGCATATATCCGCCGCGCTGGGGAAACCAGTGGTCGCCCTATTCGGCGGCGGGCACTGGCCCCGCTTCGTGCCTGCCGCAAAACGCGGGGCGGCGTTTACCGTGGCCGTACCATGCGTGGGTTGCAACTGGTCCTGCCAGTTGCAGCGTTCGCACTGCGTAAAGGACGTGCCCACTGCGGCGGTGTTGCGCGCAGTGGCGGCAGCAATTCGAGGAGAGTTGGCGACATTTAGTGTGGAGGTCCTTACGCCGGCGCCCGAGTTGGAAGCAGCCATGGTGCGGGAGCTATGGGAGCGGGCGCAGCGGAAGAACCAGCTATTGGAGGCGGAGCGGACCAATTTCCTCCACTGGCATGAGGACCGGCTGCGCGATATTGCGAACCTGCGCGGTGAGTTGGAGCAGGGACGGGAACGGATGCAATCCGCAGAGGCGCTATTGCGGACGTGGAATGAACTGGAAGGGGCGGTTTTGCCGGAGAGCGGCGAAACTTTCTGGCCACTGCGGGAGAGGCTTGCGCAGTTGACGGGGCTTGCCGCCGAGGCCCGAGCGATGGAAGAGCAGGTGGCGTCCGCCTCTTTCCAGGAACGGCTGGCCGTAGCGCAGCGCGAAGCGACCGACGCGGCCCTGCGGCGAACGGAACGCCTGCGACAATCCGCCCTTCGCAAATTTCTTGCCGTGCGCGTAGAGGCCCAGCAACTCCGGGAGGAAAACGAACAATTACGGGCAAGCAGCGCAGAGGTCGGGGCGCTTCACGACGAATTGGCCCTGTGGCAGGCCAAGTGGCGAAGCACGGCAGACGAATTGGAACAGGTGCGGGAGGCACTGGATCGGACCAAGGAGGCGATGCACGACATCCAGGCACGCGCGGATGCGACCGGCCTGCAGGATCATCACCGTTTGATGGACCAGGAGATTGTTTTGAAGCGCAGAGAGGAAGAACTGCGCAGCGCGCTCGGTTTGATTCCCGAGTTACGTGACGAGTTGGCTTTGGAGCGGGAACGACTTCAGGGGGAGATTGCCACGATTAACGCAGATCGGGAAACACGACTGGCGGACATACAGACACTGACTGCCCAACTTGCAGAGAGTGAGGAAGACCGGGCGGCCCGGCTTCGCGCGATCCATGAATTGCAAGCCACGCTAGCGACCGTGGAGGAAGACCGGACGGCCCGGCTTCGCATAATCCACGAATTGCAAGCCACGCTTGCGACCGTCGAAGATGACCGAGAGGCCCGACTTCGCATGATCCATGATTTGCGATCCATGCTGGCAACCGTCGAGGAAGACCGAGAGGCCCGAGGCGGCCAGATTGTAACGCTGCATGAAATCATTGCGAACTTACAAAGAGAAATCTCCGATCTACATAATCTGTTACCCTATCGAATTCTGAGGAAATTCCGATAAGACCGCGGCTTCCAATGCGGTCAGGCTCAGCGCATTGAACTTATGTCCGAAGCGCCCATTGCGATCAATCCGGCCCGGTTCCAGAGCAGTTTGGGTAGCGCGGGCAACGGGTCTGCTCGCGCGGCAGCACATTTTGTGAGCGATGAGCGGTTCTGCGCCTCCTTGGGAGAGTTGGCACGCGATCTGGCAGGGCCAGCCGTCCTGGCGGAATTGGATGCGCGCGCGTTGGAAACGGTGCTGGAGTTTTCGCCAGACGACACGCAAATCTACTTTGTACATACCGACGCTGCGATCTTGCGCCATAGTTTCGTCCGGCTGTCGCGCCAAGCGCCGACCAGGGACGTCGTTTATTTCCACGGCACGGTCAGCGAATTTCTCCGGGATATCCCCACGAATCCGATATTGGCCGTCGTTCCCAGCGCCAATGAAGCGTTTCTATTCTGGCAAGATCTGGCGCACGGATCGATATTGCTTTGCGCAGAGGGATTGACCGAAGAGGAACATTGGAGCCGCGAAGGTTTCCTACAACGAATCGGCGGCGGCGAGCGACATGCCATCTATCGCAGCAGCGGAAAATTTCGTGCGAGCGCCCAACCGATTCCCAACGCCATTTTCCGGCAACTCAGCATTGCCGTAAGAGACGGCTATTTTGGCGCTCGGGGGCATCTGCGCAGTGGGCGGCACACGCCGCTCAGCCAAGCCACCGAAGAGGTAAGGCGCTGGCAGCGCAGCCACTCCTCCCCCTCCGTAAAGCGCCACACCGAGTGGCCTTACAAAGATGCCTCCACTCCTTTGCCGGAGACTATGCCCAACGGGGAGCGTTGGCCGCTGATTTCGGTGGTTACACCCTCTTTCAACCAGGGACGCTACCTTGAAGAAACGATCCTTTCCGTCGCCGGGCAGGGGTACCCGCGGATTGAGCACATCGTAATGGACGGCGGGTCCACGGACGAAACCGTTGCGGTCCTGCAAAGGTACCGGCACTGTTTGGCGTCGGCCGTGTCTGAGAAATACAAAGGTCAGAGCAACGCCATTAACAAAGGCATGGCGTTGACGACTGGGAGCATCCTAACTTGGCTGCATAGCGACGACTTGCTTGCCCCAGGTGCGCTAGCGGCCGTTGCGATGGGATTCCATACTTCCCAAGCCGATCTGGTGGCCGGCGTGGTTACCCTGCGATCCAACGGGCGAACGGTGGGCCATCACATGACCAGTTGTGAACCGGGCCCGTTACCACTGGACGACCTTTTAGATCTAGATGGCGGATGGAATACCGGGAAGTTTTTTTATCAGCCCGAGGTCATGTTCAGCAGGGACATCTGGGAGCGCGCGGGGGGCATGGTTCGCGAGGATCTTTACTACTCGATGGACTATGACCTTTGGGTGCGTATGGCAGAGGCGGGCGGCGGCATTCATGTCGTCGGACACCCCATCGCTTGGTTCCGCATGCACGAGGAACAAAAGACACATGCGGAGGCGCGGTTCAAAGAAGAGTTGATCCAGTATGTGAGCGATTTCCATACCCAACGCGGACGGGCGGTTCGTCCGACCAAAGCTTTTGCCGCACCCAAGCGGACACTACGGGTGGCCATGCTCAACGACCATGGTTTCGCATTCGGGGCAGGGATCGCGCACCAGCGGATGGCCGAGGCCATTGCAAGGGCGGGGCATACCGTCGTTCCGTTGTCCTTGCGGCCTGGCCCTGGAGATACGGGTGAATTCACCACCCTAACGACTCTGGACATCGCCGCCGCCGTGGCTGAGGCCAAGCCGGACCTTATCATCAGCGGGAACCTACACTCCGCTGTTGCCGAAGCGCAGCCGTTGGGACGACTCGTGGAGCAGTATCCTACTTTGGCCGTGCTCCATGATTTCTGGCTCCTGACTGGACGGTGCGCCTACCCGACGCCGTGCACCTTATATCGCAGCGGATGCAACGAGACATGTCCCACCGCCGATGAGTATCCGCCGCTGGCTCCGGAGAAAATTTCCGGCGCGTGGGCACGCAAGCAACAGTTGCTGTTTGGGGAAAATCAGTTGGCGCTTTTAGCCAATTCCTCCTGGGCCAAAACATTCGCGCTGGAAGCCATGCGGGCATCGGGCGGCGGGCGAACCGGCCGGCGCGTCGCCCAATTCCGGCTGAGTTTCCCGCTGGACGTGTTCCGGATGAAAGACCGAGCCACTTGCCGCGCCATGCTGGGTTTACCGGAGGACCGTTTCATCGTTTTGCTGAGCGGCGATCTGTACGATGCAAGGAAAAATACGCAGTTAGCGTTGGATGCCCTGGAGCAGTTGGCGCTGCCGGACCTGACGATTGTGAGCCTTGGCCACAAACGCGAGGGCGAGACATTTCCGTTCGAAGACATACGGCGCCTGGGGCACTTGCGCGATCCGCAAATGCTGGCGCACCTCTATGCGGCAGCAGACCTCTATGTAGCTCCGAGCCGCGAAGAGACGTTTGGACAAGTGTTTATTGAATCGATTGCCTGCGGAACTCCCGTGGTGGGCGTGCGCGCTTCCGGCATGCAGGAGGCGGTAGTAGACGGGTTGACCGGGCTCCTGGTGGATGAATTTTCTACAGAGGCGCTGGGAGCGGCGATTTACACACTATATAGCAAGCCGCAGTTGCGACAGAGAATGGGCCAGTGGGGCCGTGTCTATGCCCAGAATGAATGGTCGCCGGAAGCAGCCTACTACCATTTGTTCCAGGCTTGGCGGGAACTGGGATTGCTGCAGAAGCTCCAGGTGCCCGAGAAAATCGGGTTTGTCGCTGAACCGGGCGAACTGGCCGAGTGCCAAACGATCCGGCGAGAAGGAGCCCTGACGCAGATCAGCACTTCGTTGGGGCCGGAAGAAGGCCCGTATCCGGAATTTGCACTGCCCCGATTCCGTTGGGCATATGGCCCCGTTTCCGAGGTACAAATTCATTCTCCAGACGCCGGGACACATTCGCTGGTTGTGCGATACCGCAATATGCAACCCGGACAGACGGTGCAGATCGCACTCAATGGCTCGAACCTTGGGACCTATGCCCTTGCGGAGACGGGTATAGCGCGTGGGCGGGTGCTTTGCATACGAGCGGAACTACAACGAGGAAAGAATGCTCTGCGCATGGAGTTTGCGCGCTGGGCCGACCCCACCGCCGAGGGACGTCCTTTGGCGGCCGCGATCACGGAACTACGATTTCTGCCGGATATATCGGTCCGCTGAGCTCATTAATCCGTTAACTGTTCCGGATTGCGGCGCACCCGGAGGTGGTTGAGCGCAGCGGCAAGGGATGCGACAAACAGGGTGCTATCGATATGATCCTGCCAGAAGAGGTTGACCGAGAGCAGTGGACGGCCGGCGTCCAGCCCAAGCGGTTGCCACAGGGACACGGCGCAACCAGCGTGATTCTGCCGCGACCTGTAGAGCCAGAACCAATCCGCTCCCAGCCGAATGC
>DASTML010000036.1:0-123512 GCA_035714175.1 Bryobacteraceae bacterium
CTCTTCCATGACCAGGTTGATCCCGCGATGCTTCAGCAGCTTCAGCGTGTCATCGACGATGGAGAGCGTGGTAAGGCCCAGGAAGTCAAACTTCAACAGGCCGAGCTTCTCCAGGCCCGACATGTCGTACTGGGTAACAATTTCGTCTTTGTTCGTCTTATACAGAGGAACAAGACTCTTCAACGGCTCGGGTGAGATCACAACGCCCGCCGCGTGCACGCTCGCGTTTCGAGCCATGCCCTCCAGCCGTTGTGCCGTTTCCAACACATCGGCCACCCGCTGGTCGGCCTTGGCTGCCTCCCCGAATCCGGGCTCCTGCTCAATGGCCTCTTTCAACTTGATGTTCAGCGTGGGAGGCACCAGCTTGGTCAGCTTGTCCACTTCGCCAAACGTCATCTCCATCACACGGCCAACGTCCTTAATGGCCGCCTTCGCGCCCAGCGTTCCGAAAGTGATGATCTGCGCTACCTGCTCCCGGCCGTACTTCTCCGTCACATACTGAATAACTTTGCCCCGCCCGCGCGGTTCAAAGTCCGTATCGATATCAGGCATGCTGATGCGTTCCGGGTTCAGGAACCGCTCAAACAGCAGGCCGTATTGCAGCGGATCGATATCGGTGATCGTCAACGCGAAGGAGACCAGGCTGCCAGCCGCGGACCCGCGTCCCGGTCCCACCGGGATATTCTGCTCGCGGGCATACCGGATGAAGTCCCAAACAATCAGGAAGTAGCCCGAGAACTTCATCTGCTGGATCATTTTGATCTCGCGCGTCAGCCGTTCTTCGTACTCCTCCATCGGAGTCCGCAACATCTTGTGCGCCGCCATGTATTCCAGCCGGGGCTTGCGCTTCTCAAAGCCTTCCCGCACCGCATACTCAAAGAAGCTGTCAATCGAGTGGTGCGGCGGTACGTCAAATTTCGGGAACGGCTCTTTGACCTTCTCCAGTTTCACCTGGCAGCTCATGGCGATCTCGTACGGATTCACCAGAGACTGCGGGTAGTTGGAGAACAATTGCTCCATCTCCAGCTTGTTTTTTACGTAAAAAACAGACTTGTCCCACTTCATGCGCGCCGGGTCGTTGTACGTCTTCCCGGTCGAAATACACATGAAAATGTCGTGCGCCCGCGCATCGGCCTTGCGCAGGTAGTGGGCGTCGTTCGTCGCTACCAGCGGGATCTCCATGTCCCGCGCCAACCGCCCCACCTCGGGAATCAGCTTCTTGTCCTGGTCCAGGTCATGATCCTGGATCTCCAGATAATAGTTCTGCTTCCCGAAAATCTCGCGGTACTCGCCCGCCATCTGCCGGGCCTTGTCGTACTTGTCCTCCAGCAGGGCTTCGTTCACATCGCCGCGCAAACAGGCGGACAAGCAGACAAGTCCTTTGGAATGTTGCTGTAACAGCTGCTTATCCACGCGCGGCTTGTAATAGAAGCCGTCCAGGTACCCCGTCGAAACCAGCTTGATCAGATTGCGATAGCCGTCCTGATCCTGGGCTAACAGCACCAGGTGGTTGTACCGCCCAGCCTGCTTCTTGTGGTCGTCCACCACGTACAACTCGCACCCGATCACCGGGTGCACTCCCTTCGCCTTGGCCGCGTTGTAGAACTCCACGCCCCCGAACAGGTTCCCGTGGTCGGTCATCGCGATCGCGGGCATCTGCTCCTTGGACGCAATGTCCATCAATTGCTTGATTTCGCAGGCGCCGTCTAGCAGCGAGTAGTCGGTATGGCAGTGTAGGTGAACGAAAGGTACGTCAGACATCGAGAATTCCGGCTTTGGAGGTTCCGGGGGAGGAAACCTCAATTATACTTTTGGAGTCCTTACGGAGAACCTTATGGAACGCAGAAAACTTCTCATCACCGGCGCTGCGGCGCTTTCGATCGGCGCCCGGCGGATTCTGGGTGCGAACGACCGTGTTCGCGTGGGGTTAATTGGTCTAGGAGGGCGCGGAAATGCACATTTAAGCAGCCTTTTGACCATCAAAACGGTGCAAATGAGCGCCATTTGCGACGTAAATCAGGCGGCCCGGGAGCGGGCTAACGCCCGGATCACCAAAGCCGGCCAGGACAAGGCCACCGAGTTCGCGGACATGCGTAAGCTGTTCGATTCCAAGGACATAGATGCCGTTTCCATGGCCACGCCCAACCACTGGCACGCCCTGGGCGCCATCTGGGCCATGCAAGCCGGAAAAGACACCTACTGCGAGAAGCCCGCAAGCTATAACCCCTTTGAATCCAAGCAGATGATCGCTGCCGCGCGGAAGTACAACCGCATGTGCCAGATCGGTTCGCAAAGCCGCTCCACCCCCCATGTCATGGAAGCCATGCAGGTGCTGAAGGAAGGGGCCATCGGTAAGGTATACATGGCAAAGGGGTTATGCTACAAGCGCCGTAAGTCCATCGGCCGCAAACCCGACGCCCCCGTTCCGCCCGGCCTCGACTGGGATATGTTCCTCGGACCCGCTCCGATGCGTCCTTTCAACGAGTTACGCTTCGCCTACAACTGGCACTGGTTCTGGGACACCGGCAACGGCGATCTCGGCAACCAGGGCGTCCACCAGATGGACATCGCCCGCTGGGGCATGGACCTTGCAAACGACCATTCCGGCCTGAAAAGTGTTGTATCTACAGGGGGAAAGTACGCTTACGACGACATGCAGGAGACCCCAAACACCCAGATTTGCAGCTTCGATTACGGCGACCGGGAGGTGGTTTTTGAGGTCCGCGGCGTCCTGACCGGCGGGGAAGGCACCCTGGGCACCGCCAACAAGGCCACCAGCACCGTTGGCAACCTGTTTTATGGGGTCGACGGGTGGATGGAACTCGATGGCTCCGGGTACCGGGTGTATAAGGGCGAGACCAACGAAGTGGCGAAGGATGTGAAGGCGGAGCGAGGGCCGGACGGCACCACGCGTCATATGGAGAACTTCTATGAAGCGGTTAAGTCCCGTGATCACAAGAAGTTAAACGCCGAGATTGAGATCGGGGCGGCCGCGGCCGATTTCTGCCACTTCGCCAACATCTCCTACCGCACCGGAAAGCGTCTGGCATGGGATAGCGCCAAGCATAGCTTCGACGATGCGGCCGCCAACAAGCTGCTTACCCGCGACTACCGGAAACCGTACGTCGTCTCCGCGAAGGTCTAACCGACCTTTCGGAGGCGCGTAACGCGCCCGATTTCGACCCATTCGGCGACCAAAATGTCGCCATTTGCTTCAAAACAGGCGGCGTGGGGCGCGATGAATTTGCCCGGGGTAAATTTATCGCGCTCCTTGTCCCGAATCCCTTCGTAGGTTTTCCCATCCGGCTGCATGCCGTCTCCGAGAACGGCAATGGGTTTGTTTTGTTGATCGTAGACCGTGACGACGGCCTTTAGGTCCGGCATCAGCATCAGCCCTTTCTGAAAATCGAAGGTGCTGGGCCACCGGACTCCCGCTTTAAGGACATGTTGGGGGCGGCCGTCTAGCGTGAAATATTGCACACGGCTGTTGGCGCCGCGCTCTCCGACCATGAGCATGGGCGCTCCGTTCCGGATGTCGATGCCCACCGCATGGGGCCAAATCGTCGAACCCGGCCCGGTTTCGATCTTGGGATCGCGGTTCATCAAGTCACGGGAGCCGCCGAAGGTGCGGATGTAGTTTGTGTTTTGGTCGTATTGATGGATATAGAACTTGCCGTAGCCGTCGGCAACGAAAATGTCCCCGTTCGGGGCAACGGCCAGCGTGGAGGGCTTGTATTCCGACGCTTTGGGATAAAGCCCGGAGGCCACGGGGGCGTGCAGGACCCAGACTACCTCGCCATCGAGCGTCGTCTTGCGGACAAAGCCCTTCACGTTATCGCAGATGTAGAGAAACTCCTGCCCGCCCTCTTTTCGGATGACCAGACCGTGCGCGCCGCCGCGCATGTCCGCGCCCCAGGATTTGATGAAGCGCCCGTTCGGTTCGAAGATGGCGATGGCATCGGGCGATTCGCTGGTCTTGTGAACGGTGTGAGCGACGATGATGCGCCCGGAGGCGTCCACGACAATGCCATGGGTGTTGCCGAATTTGAGCTTTTCCGGAAGTTGGAGAAAGTCGTGCTCCATTTCATAGGTGTGTTCCCCTTGCCCGGTGACAGGCTTTTTCGCCTGGCCTTTGGCGGCGGTGACTAGAAAAGGCGCGGCATGGAGCAGATGACGGCGAGTCATCTCTTTACTTTACTGTTTCGGTGCGGAGCGTACCTACGATTCGTCGAGGATGCTGCCGAGGCGGTTAAAGCGGCGTTCCCAGAGCAGACGGCGTTCGTTTACCCAGCGTTCGAGCACGGTTAGACCCGCGGGCCGTAGGCGGCACGTTCGAGTTCTGCCTACTTTCTCCGTCTGGACGAGGCCGCTTTCCTCCAGTATTTGCATGTGCTGTACCACGGCGGCCAAGGTAACAGCGAGGGGCGCGGCCAGGCTGGAAACGGATTGTGGGCCCTGGCTCAACGTCTCCACAATGGCGCGGCGGGTGGGGTCCCCCAACGCATGGAAGATGCGGTCCACGTCAGTTCTGGGGGCGGGCATGAGTTAGTGTGCGTCCAATTCCTTGCCCAACTGATCCAGAAGTTCCTGGAAACCGGCTTCCCGCATGGCGGGACCGTCGGCATTTTCGAAAAATGCGACCTGTTCCGTGAACAACAAATTCGATCCTCCCTCGGCCGGGAAAAATTCGGTGGTGGACAGAGAGGCCGAGATGCGGGCTCCATTGATCGTCATCGTATAAGCAAGCACGACGCGCTTGTCCTGCACGATGTCCTGGTAGACGGTATCGTTCACACCTTCCATCCCAGAGACCGGCGTATCCCCTGACATGCGGAAACGACAGGTCTCGACGCCGCCCACACGGAAGTCCATTGTGAATTCGCTGACTTCAAACCCGTCCCCCTCCGCAAACCAACGGCGTTTCCTGGCCGGATCCGAGAAGGCCGCAAAGACTTTTTCCGGGGGATGTGGATAAAACCGATTGATGGTGAAGGTGCTGTGGGTCACGGTCGGTTTGGACATATGTTTTGCCTGCTCCTTAGTTAAGTTCTTGCTTAAGTTTTGCAGGATGCCGCCGAATAGTCAAGTTTATACTTAAGCATTATCCTGTTCTTCCTTTGGCACGCAAACTGCAATTGCCCATATACCCGCCTCCGCCCGTGAGGAGGCAGCGAATGGAAGCCGGAACGGTGTAAGAGTTACCGGCACGCCGAGGAAGAATTTTCCGTTCGCTGCTCTCGCGAGGAACTCGTGCGTTTCCCGCCTGTTCGCGCCTCTCGTCGCGATATCCATTCACTTCTATCAACCCAGACATTGGAGAATTTATGAATTTCCCTGTTCGAAAGACATTGCCGTATTTGGCGGCGCTCGCGCTTGTAGCAGCGGCTCCCGCACAGACAATGGGGCCCGAAGTACAGGAGCTGTCCCTGGAGCGCCAATTGGCGCTTTCGACGACGCTCGGGACAGCTAGCCTCAATGTGCCCGCGGATAAGCTACAGGCGGTGACATCCGGGGCCTTAGAGGTCCGGGAACGTTTGATCTATAACCCTGGAGGGGCGACGCTGACGTCCACAATTTTTGCTGTGCAGACGGGTTCTCCGCTGCCGACGCCCATCAACGCCGACCTGAGCAGCCAGATTCTTGGCGTCTATACGTTGTCTGTGGAGAAGCTCTATTCGACGACGAAACCGAAAGGGGCACTCGCGTTTGTAGGTACCGTAACCGGCGCTTCGGGCAACGGCGTTTTGGGAGACATGATGGGGGCGCCGTTTGTCGTTTCCCTGGGCTACACCCAAGCGGAGGACGGAAAATCGACCGTCTCCGATGTTGTGCATGTAATGGCGGGCCGGGTAGTTGCTTACACAAAAGATGCCGCGGGCACACTGACAATTCCCAAACCGACCACACCACCCACAGAGGCGGAGGGCCCGCAGATTTCCGTTGTCGCCCCGACAAACACCGTGGACCGGCAGATTGTCCTGGATGCGTCCGGAACAACCGATGCATCGGGAACCTCCTTGAGCTTTGTCTGGAAGAATGTGAACAAATCGTCCGTGATTCTGAATCCGAATACAGCGATTGCGACCGTTCAGTTCACCGAGGGACTGGGCGACTATATATTTGAGCTGACGGTGACCAACGGGAACGGGACAAAGGCCACCAAAACCGTCACGGTGAGTTATTGGGGTAGGTAAACGGCGGCTACGGCCGAAGATAGGCAGCGGTGCGCGAATATAGAAATATTCATGTTTCGATTGGCATGTTTCGTATTCGCCGCCGCGGCCTGGGCCGCGGAGCCGCATGAGACGGCGTTTGTCCAGACTGTCGTCCCTTTTTTGAAGACGCGTTGCGCCGCTTGTCATAACGGGGCCAATAAAACGGCGGGACTCGACGTACAGGCGTTGCAGAAGCCGGAGGCTGCGTTACGGGAGAAAGATCGCTGGCAGGACATTTTGGAGCGAGTGCGCACCGGAGAGATGCCGCCACCCGGAATGCCGAAGCCAAGCGCCGAAGAACTGACCGCCGTTCTGCACTGGATGGAGGTACAGATCGAGCGGCAGGAGAAGAGCGCGAAGCCGGACCCTGGGCGAGTGACGGCGCGGCGGCTCAACAAGGTGGAGTACACCAACACCATCCGGGACTTGCTGGGCATTTCTCTGTACGCCGCTGACGATTTTCCGAACGACGATTCGGGATACGGCTTCGACAACAACGGCGATGTGCTGTCCCTCTCTCCGGTCCTGATGGAGAAGTATCTGACCGCCGCGGAGCGCATCTCGCAGACGGTAATTCCACCGCCCACGCCGAACAAGATGACGTTGGACCGGGTGACCTCCGACCGCGCAAAGGGCGAACCATCGCCGGGCGGGATGGCGATTACCCACCGGTTTCCGTTTTGGGCCGAATACGAAATTGAAGGCCGGGCGGCGATTGTGCGGGGGAAAGGCCGTTTCTTTATTGCCCTCTTCCTCGACGGCAAGCCGATTCAAACGGCGGAGGTGTTTCCGGGCGACGGGCCAAACCGCCTGGTGAACATCCGAATGCCTGTAGAACCGGGTGACCACCGGATTCGCGCTGTGTTTGTGAATGAGAAGAACGAGCCAATCTCCTTCGGCGATCCGACGCAGCTTGTCGCCGACTATATTGGCGTACGCGGCCCATTCCCTAATCCGTCGCTGGGCGCGCCGCCGGCACAGAAGAGGCTCTTTCTTTGCTCGGAAAAGACGGCGGCTTGTGCGGAAAAAATTGTTGGCGACCTGCTGCCGCGGGCCTGGCGGCGGCCGGTGACCCGCACTGAGATCCAGCGCGTGGCGCGTTTTATATCCATGGCGCAGGAAAACGGCGAAAGCTTTGAACGGGGGGTACAGGTAGCGCTGCAGGCGGTGCTGGTTTCGCCGCAGTTCTTGTATCGCCTGGAAAACGACGGGAAAGAGGCAGTTCACCGGATTGGAGATTATGAACTCGCGTCGCGGCTGTCCTACTTTCTCTGGAGTTCAATGCCGGACGCGGAGTTGGCGAGGGCAGCGGGCGCGGGAGAGTTGCAGACCGAGGCCGGTCTCCGGAAGCAGGTGCAGCGGATGTTGGCGGATGGGCGGTCCGAGGCGTTGGTGGATAGTTTTGCCGGCCAATGGCTGCAGTTGCGGAACCTGGAATCCGCAAAGCCGGACCCAGGGAAATTTCCGCAGTTCGACGATGGATTGCGGGACGCGATGATCCAGGAGACCAAGCGCTTTTTCGCCCATGTGGTGCGGGAAGACCGGCCGGTAACCGAGTTTCTGAATGCCCGGTACACGTTCGTGAACGAACGGCTGGCGAAACACTATGGACTGGCCGGCGTGGAAGGCCCGGAGATGCGTCAGGTACCGCTCGATACGGCACAGCGCGGCGGATTGCTGGCGCAGGGTTCGGTATTGACGATTTCTTCCTACCCGACACGGACCTCCCCGGTACTTCGGGGCAAATGGATATTGGAAAACCTGCTGGGCGCTCCCCCTCCGCCGCCGCCGCCGGGTGTTCCGGAGCTGGACGATTCCAAGGTTGGCGCAGCCACCTCCTTGCGCGAACAACTGGAGAAGCACCGGGCGAGCGCCAGCTGTTCGGTGTGCCACAACAAGATGGACCCCCTGGGTTTCGGGCTGGAGAACTACGACGCGATTGGCAACTGGCGCGAGAAAGACGGCGCATTTCCAATAGACTCCGCCGGGACTTTGCCCGGCGGAAAGCGCTTCTCCGGACCGATGGAATTACGTACGCTGCTGAGCAACGAACCCTCTGTTTTCGTTAAAGCGTTGACCGAGAAGATGTTGACATACGCGCTGGGGCGAGGCGTGGAGCGGTATGATAGGAATGCAGTCTTAAAGATTTCTAATCAGATGGCGGCCAACGAGTACCGGATGTCTTCGTTGATTCTAGGTATTGTGGATAGTCTGCCATTTCAGAACCGGAGGGGGAGCCATCCATGATGATCACGCGCAAACATTTATCCCGGCGAATGCTGCTGCGGGGCGCGGGCGCGGCGATGGCGCTGCCGGCTCTGGAGGCAATGACCCCGGCGATGCCCGCGAAGGCGCAGGCAGCTCCGCTCCGGATGGCCTATGTCTACGTCCCGAACGGAATCATTATGGAGCAATGGACTCCGGCGGAAGCGGGCGCTCAGTTTGCCATGACGCGGGTGCTGGAGCCGATGGCGGCGCACCGGGAGCGGATGCTGCTGCTGACCGGGTTGGCTCATAACAATGGACGGGCGTTGCAAGACGGCGCGGGAGACCATGCGAGAGCGTCCGCTTCCTTCCTGACGGGCGTGCATCCGCGCAAAACAGCCGGTGCGGATATCCAGAACGGAATCTCCGTAGACCAAGTGGCGGCGCAATTTGTGGGCGACCGGACCCGATTTGCCTCGTTGGAGTTCGGACTGGAACACGGCCGGCAAGCGGGCAACTGCGACTCCGGGTATAGCTGCGCGTACACGAATTCCCTGGCGTGGCGCGGCCCGGCAACGCCGATGCCGCCGGAAGTAAATCCAAAGTTGATGTTCGAGCGGCTATTCGGCACGGCAGACCCGGGCGAGACGCCAGCGGTGCGGGCGCGGCGGCAACAGTACAGAACATCGATTCTGGACTTTGTCCGGGAAGACGCCTCCGCGTTGCAGGCCTCGGTAGGGGCAAACGACAAGCGCAAGCTGGACGAGTACTTGACTGGCGTACGGGAGATTGAGAAGCGGATCGCCTTGGCAGCGCGCCAACAAGAGGGACTGCCAAAACCGGATATGGATCGCCCATTCGGCATTCCGACCGATTTCGACGAACATGCGAAGTTGATGTTCGACCTGATGACCGTGGCAATGCGGACCGATTCCACGCGGATTCTGACAATGATGGTGGGGCGCGAAGGGTCCAACATGACCTACCGGCAGGCTGGCGTGAACGAGGCGCATCACCAGCTTTCCCATCACCAGAAAGACGCTGAAAAGATTGAGAAACTGACGAAGATCAACGTCTATCACATGGGTTTGCTGGCGGCGTGGGTGGACCAGTTGGCAAAGACGCCGGACGGGGACGGAACACTGCTGGACCATACCATGGTGGTGTACGGCTCCGGCCTTTCAGACGGCAACCGACATCTGCACCACGACCTTCCTACCCTTCTAGTGGGCGGCCGCGGGATGAAAATGCGATTGGGCCGTCACGTCGTTTACGAAAAAGAGACGCCAATGACCAACCTATGGCTGAGCATGTTGGACCGTATGGGAGTACAGCCAGAGTTGCTGGGCGATTCGACGGGACGACTGGAACACCTGACGGACCTATAAGCCGTGGCTGCCCCAAAGTTTGCAAGCGTCGACGCCTATATTGCCGCGCAACCTGAAGAGTCGCGCGCCACTTTACTTGCCGTGCGGGCGGCCATCCAGGCGGCTTTGCCGGAGGCCGATGAGGTGATCTCTTACAACATTCCAGGCTACAAGGTGGCCTACCGCCCGGTGTTGTACTTTGCCGGATGGAAGAGGCACTTCTCGCTCTACCCGGCGACGGCAGCCATGGCGAAGGCGTTTGCGGAGGAGTTACAGCCGTACGCGATAGAAAAGAGCACGCTCAAAATTCCACTGCAAGGACCGGCCCCGGCGGAACTTATCGGAAGATTGGCGAAATTCCGAGCGGCGGAAGAAGCTGCTAAACTCCCATCGTCACACTGAGGTGACCATATTGGACGCCTTTGGTGGCGATAAGCTTGTCCGCCACGGTGCGGACAGCGCCGCTAGGCCCTTTGAGCACAAGGACTTCGAGACACATGTCGTGATCGAGGTGGACGTGTAGGGTGGAGATGATGAAGTTGTGGTGATCGTGCTGGATATTGGTCAGCCGGTCAGAGAGTTGGCGGACATGGTGATCGTAAATGAGAGTCAGAGTACCGACGATGGCGGCATCGGGACGCTCCGCGGTTTCCTGCGCCATAGCGCGCCGTATGAGATCGCGGAAGGCTTCACTACGGTTGTCATAACCGTGCCGTTCGATGTGCGCGTCAAAGCGCTCCAGGAGCGCCGCGGGTATCGCGACGCCAATCCGTTCGAGTTCACCCATCTCTTTCATACTACGCCGTAGCCGGCGCAGACCGGTACGGGTAGCGCAAATGTTAAAATTCCGGCATGTATAGCCCCGCCGCTATGTTCCTGCTCCTGTACGTGTTTGCGCTGGCGGGCGCGTGGGGCGCAGAGGATCCGTATACAAGGGTGGTGCAGCCATTCTTGCGAGGGCAATGCGGGAGCTGCCATGGCGCGAAAACGCCAGCAGGCGGATTTGCAATCGGCGAACTGCTGCGGGGAAACGCAGGAGAATCGTTGCGGGAACGGGAACGTTGGGAACGGATTGCGCTGCGGATTGAGACCGGCGAAATGCCTCCGAAAGGGATGCCGCGGCCAGACGCGGCGCAGGCGAAGGCAGTGACCGGATGGATTCACGAATCCTATGAAGCGCTGGACCGCAAGACTCCGGTGGACCCAGGACGGGTGACAGCGCGGCGGCTGAACCGGTTTGAGTATAGGAACTCCGTACGGGATTTATTGGGGCTGGAGATGAACGCGGCGGAAGAGTTGCCGGTAGACCCCTATGGGTATGGATTTGACAACATCGGCGATGTATTAAACGTCAACGCGGCGTTGACGGACCAGTACCTGAAGGCCGCGGAACGAGTGGCGTGCGCGGCAATACCGATCGACGGCACAGCGCCCAAGCCGACGATGCAGCGCTACCTGGCCGAACGGATGGGGCAAGACCGGCAGATGCGGATTGGCGTGGACCATTCGTTCCCGGTGGATGGCGTGTATACGCTGCGATCCGGCTTCTTCCAGGGATTGCCGGCGGGCTCCAAGATCCAATTGAAGCTGTTTGTGGACGGCAAGGAGACGGCGAGCACGGTGCTGGTGATTCACTACCAGATCGACCGCGGATTGGAGTCGCCCGAGATCCGGCTGACGGCGGGAAGGCACCGCATTGAAGCAACCACCGAACTGCTGCCCGGCGTGCCGTACAAGGGGCCGCCGCCATATGTGGAGTACGTCCAAGTCTATGGGCCGCTTTCGGCAACACCGGCGGCAGAGACCGGAACCTATAAGCGGTTTTTTTCCTGCGGGCATGCGCCGGGCCAACATGAGGCCGGTTGTGCGCGGAAATTATTGGCTCCGCTGGCGCGGCGAGCGTGGCGACGTCCGGTGACGCCCCAGGAGATGGACGGACTGCTGGGACTGGCGCAACGGGAACAGGCCAGGACCGGTTCGTTCGAAGAGGCCATGCGGAGTTCACTGACGGCGATTCTGGTATCCCCGCATTTCCTGTTCCGGATCGAAAAAGACAGGGGACCGGGGGCGCGTCCGCTGGGCGGGTATGAGTTGGCTGCGCGGCTCTCCTACTACTTGTGGGGCAGCTTGCCGGACGAGGAGCTATTGCGGGCGGCGGAGACGGGGACTTTGGCGAAAACGGCGCGTCAACAGGCGGCACGTATGTTGCGGGACGAGCGGTCAGCGGCATTTGTGGACAGCTTCGCCGGGCAGTGGCTGCAGACGCGGAACCTGACGGTACTGCGGCCCGACGCCGAGAAGTTTCCGGCGTTCACGGGCGAGTTGGCGGCGGCGATGCGGAAGGAGACACATCTGTTCTTCGCCGAAATGGTGCGGGAAAACCGCTCCATTCTGGATTTTCTGGACGGACGATTCACCTATGTGAATGAAGCGTTGGCGAAGCACTACGGGATGTCAGGCGTGAGCGGGGAAGAGTTCCGGCGCGTCGAGTTGGACGGAGTACAGCGCGGGGGAGTATTGACGCAGGGAAGCGTGTTGACTGTATCGTCGTACCCCACGCGAACGAGCCCCGTCATTCGGGGAAAGTGGGTGTTGGACAATTTGCTGAATCAGCCTCCTCCTCCGCCGCCGCCCGATATTCCAGCGCTGGATGAAAAAGCAGGACCGGCCGCGGGCACAATGCGGCAGCAGTTGGAAAAACACCGGTCGAGCGCGACATGCGCCGGTTGCCATTCCCGGATGGATCCGCTGGGGTTTGGCCTGGAAAACTACGATGCGATTGGGCGTTGGCGGACCGAGGAGTCCGGGGCGGCGATCGATACATCGGGCGAGCTGCCGGGAGGCGCGACATTCCACACGCCGGCGCAGATGAAGGGCGTGCTGAAGGCGGATCCGGACGTTTTCACGCGGGCCTTGACCGAAAAGGTGTTGACGTTTGCGCTGGGACGGGGATTGGACGTGCGGGACCGGGCGACGGTCCGCAAGTTGGCAGAACGAGTACGGGCGAATGAATACCGGATGCAGGAACTGATCCTGGCTATTGTAGAGAGCGAACCGTTTCTGATGCGGCGGAGCGAAGGAGCACAACGATGAAGGCACGGATTTCGCGAAGAGCGTTGCTGCGAGGCGCGGGCGCGGCCGTTGGATTGCCGCTGCTGGAAGCGATGGGCGCGGCCGGGCCGCAACCGACGCGGCTGATTGTCGTGTATGCGCCGAGCGGCAAGATTATGCCGTACTGGACTCCTACGGCGGCGGGCACGGACTTTGCATTTCCGAGGACGCTGGCGCCCCTGGAAAGGCACAGGAAGGAGGTGGCGGTGCTGAGCGGGTTGGCGGCGAACCAGGGGAACGCTCTGGGCGATGGGCCTGGCGATCACGCGCGGGCGGCATCCGCCTATTTGACGGGTGTACATCCGCGCAAAACAGAAGGCGCCGACATTCGATGCGGCGTATCCATGGACCAGTTTGCCGCGGCGCACTTTGCGCAGACGACGCGGCTGCCGTCTCTGGAGATTACGTGCGAAGACAGCAGGCAGTTGGGATCCTGCGATAGCTATAGCTGCGTCTACCAGAGCATCTCCTGGAAGTCCCCCACGCAGCCTATGGCTCCGGAGATGAATCCGCGCGTGGTGTTTGAACGGCTATTTGGCGATGCCAGCCTGCCCGCGGGGCAGAGGGCGGCGCGCAGGAGCGTTCTGGACTTGACGCGGGCGGAAACGGCACGGCTGACGCGTGACCTGGGCGGTACGGATAAGCGGAAGCTGGATGAGTATTTGACATCGATTCGCGAAGTGGAGACCCGGATGGAAAAGGCAACGGCGAACACGGGAGAGTTGCCCGAAGCGCCAGCCGGCATACCGACGAGTTACCGCGAACACGCACGGCTGCTGTTTGATTTGTCGGCGTTGGCATTTGCCTCCGGCGCAACACGGATGATCACGTTCATGCTGGCGCGTGAGGGAGGGTTGCGGACGTATCCGGAGGCCGGCGTGCCGGAAGCGCACCACTCCTGCACGCACCACATGAATAAGCCGGAGCTGATTGAAAAAGTGGCGAAGATCAATGCTTTCCACGTGGAGCAGTTTGCCTACTTTCTGGACAAACTGCGGGCCACCAAGGACGGCGGCGGAACGCTGCTGGACCATACGGTGGCCCTCTACGGCGCAGGTATCGGCGACCCGAACAAGCATGACCACAATAATCTGCCGGCGCTGGTTGCCGGCGGGCGCATTCGCGGAGGGCAACACATCCAGTTTGCGAAAGATACGCCAATCGCCAACCTGCATTTGACGCTGTTGGCGATGGCCGGAGTGCCGCTGGATACGCTGGGAGACTCGAATGGACGGCTGGACTTTGTGACCGATCTGGCGGCTACGAGATGATCTTCTTACGCATGGCGTAGATGACGATTTCGGCCGTATTGTGAAGGCCTAGTTTCTGCATGAAGTTCGTACGGTGGCTATCGACGGTATGAACGCTGAGGTTCAGGAGCGCGGCTACATCCTTATTCGAGCGGCCTTCGGCCAATAACTGCAGCACTTCCCTTTCGCGATCAGTCAACAGGTCATAGCGATCCTGCAGCCCCTCCTGGCTTAGGCGGCGCATGTAGTCTTCCAGCAGGGTGTGGGCGATGGCGGGGCTGAAATAGGTACGGCCCTGGGCGACGGCATGGACAGCCCGCAGAACGTCGGCTTCGGCGGAATCCTTGAGAAGATACCCTTTGGCGCCGGCGCCGAGCGCTCGGATGAGGAATTCCTCGTCGGAGTACATGCTGAGCATGATGACGGCGGTGCGCGGGCTGGTTTTGCAGATTTGGGCGGCGGCATCGAGCCCGTTCAACTGGGGCATCGCGATATCCATGATCACGATATTGGGCTGCCATTCCGTGGCGAGGCGAAGGGCTTCCCGACCATCTTCGGCTTCGGCGACGATTTCAATGGCAGCGTCCTGGCTGAGTAGGAAGCGAAGGCCTTTGCGGACGACGCCGTGGTCATCGGCGAGAAGGATACGAATGGAGCTCATGCTGGATTTCCTTCGGAGAGAGAAAAACGGACACAGAGGGTGCTTCCTTTGCCAGGTTCAGAATCGATGCGGAGTGCGCCGCCTAGTTCGCGGACACGCTCTTCGATGCCGATCAGGCCGAGGCCGCCCTGGCGAGGGGATTGCGCGTCGAAACCGCGGCCGTCATCGCGGATAGAGACTTCGAGTGTGCCGGCGGATTCGCGCAGAGTGACGTCAGCACGGCGGGCATTGGCGTGCCGGGCGCAGTTGGTAAGCGTTTCCTGCACGATGCGATATACGCAGGTTTTTTGACCTTCCGAGAGAGCGTGAAAGTCCCCTTCGGCATGCACGGAGACGGGAATACCGCTACGTTTGGAAAAGTGACGGGCCTGCCACTGGAGGGCGGGCAGGAGGCCGAGGTCGAGGACGGACGGACGGAGACCGACGGCAAGATCGCGAACGGCGCGTAGGGCTTGCTCGGCGATAGTCTTGGCTTCGGAGAGATGGTCTGTGAAGCGGGTAGGGTCTTCCCGCAGGCGTTCCAAGCTGCCAAGCTCGATACGAATGCCGGTGAGCATTTGGCCCACTTCATCGTGGAGTTCGCGGGAGATGGATCTGCGCTCCTCCTCCTGCGCGTGCATGAGCTGGGTAGATAGCTGGCGGAGTTGTTCCTCAGCTAATTCGGTTTTTGCGCGTTGGCGTTCCGTACGGTTCTCCAGAGTGGCGATGCGGACGATACAGCCGACGGAGACAAGGATGCCAATGAGGAAAGCGATGCCGACGATGCGGCCGATGTCCTTGCGGAAATTGATTTGGCTGATGTTAACCTGCTGATATTGATCCCGGGCCGCGGCCGTCGTGAGGCTATCGACTTCGTCGGCAATGGCGAGGATAGTTTGGCGACGGGGGCGCTGTTGCTCTCGAAGGAAGTACGTGGCACGCTGGCGGCGCTCTTCCGGAGTCCAATGGAACACGGGCGTAACGGTTTGCCAGTAGATCTGCAACTCGGCTTCCAGCCGGCGCAGGGCTTCGCTTTTACGGACGGAGAGGGTTTCCCGAAGGCCGGCGATTTGCCGCTCCACGACGGCGCGGTTGTCCTGAAATTCCCGTTCATAACGGGTGTTCTGTGTGGGGGAAGTGTCCAGCAGCAACTCCCGGACCAGGATGCTGTTCATGTAGATGCGACGTTCCAGTTCCTGTAGGCGGGCCTGGTTGCCCTGGTCCGCCTCCTGCACGGAGCGAATGTTGTCGTAGACGTCCTGCGTTTTGCGGAGCGCCGCTGAGCCAGGAACGAAGAGCAGGGCCAGCAGTGAGCCGAGCCCGACGAGGAAGACTGGCCATGTCCGGTTACGCATGCTTCTTTTCTACAGCTTAGCGGGCATTCGGGGGAGCTGGGTTGCCGCTAGTCCATGATTCCAGGAAAGATCCCCCCGAGGGGGGATGGGGCTTGGCCGCCATACGCGAGATAAGAGAAAGGTGAGGTGTATTCCATTCCTCTTCGTTGCCCTGCCGTTGGCATCGCAGCCCTCCGAAACGTTGACCGCGGAGAGCCGGCTGGTGATGGTGAACGCGAGCGTCTACGACAACCAGAACCATTTTCACGCAGACATGACCGCAGAAAATTTCCGGGTGCTTGACGATGGATCGGAGGTGGCGTTGGCTTCGGTGGGCGTGGAAGAAGTACCGCTGTCCGCGGTGATTCTACTGGACGCGAGCCGGAGCATGCACAGTTCGTACGACGCCGCGCTGGACGGATTACACCGATTTCTGGACAAAGCACAGGCCGGCGATGAGTTCTGCCTACTGGCTTTCCAAGACCATGAACCGGCCGATTGCCGGTTTGAGAGGGACCCGATGAAGGTCCGGGCGCAGGCCGCGCACATACGGCCGCATGGAGGAACGGCGTTGGGAGATGCGCTGCTAGCTGGATTGGCAATGGCAAAAAGATCTCGCAACGCGAGGCGAGTTGTGCTGGTACTGTCCGACGGGCTCGACAACTCCAGTTCCCACAAATGGGCAGAGGTGCGGCGGATGGCGGTGGAATCGACCGCGGCTGTTTACGCATTGAATTTACCGGTGTGGGGCGATATGGATTCGTGGCAAACGCTGCGGCTACGGCGGCTCGCGGAAGATACGGGAGGCCGGCTGCTGGCAGCCCGGAATGTGAAAGAGCTCCCTGCCCTGCTGGAACACCTGGAAGTTCGGCAGCAGTATGTACTGACGTTCGTGCCGCCGGGCGCGACGGGACACAGGACGAAGCACCAAGTGACCGTGCGGCTGCGCGGGAGAGCGGCGGAACACTTGCGTGTCTATTGGCGGCATTCCTATTCGACGGTGGTGCATTGATGAGATATGAACTGTTGACTGCCGTGGCTGTTGCCATCGGCCTGAGCGCTTGCGGAAGCGCGGAGAAACGCGCCGCGAAAGCAGAAGCGGCGCGGCCAGCCATTGTACCGGTGGCGAAGGCGGAGCGGCATGACCTGATACGGGAACTGGAAGTGGCGGCCGAGTTTCGCCCTTACCAGGAAGTGGAGGTGCACGCCAAGGTGGCGGGATATTTGAAAACGATCACGGTGGATGTTGGAGATCGCGTATCGGCTGGCCAGACGATTGCCACGCTGGAAGTGCCGGAGTTCGGCGAGGAATTAGCACATGCTTCGGCCACCGAGAAACGAACCGAACTGGACGTGATTCGCGCACGGAGCGAGGTGCGGCGAACGGAATCGGCCTATGCGATGCGGAAGCTATCCTACGAGCGGTTGCTTGGCGTTTCCAAGGCAAGGCCCAACCTGGTGGCGCAACAGGAAGTGGACATGGCAGCCGCGCAGTACCGCGAGGCCGAGGGGCAATGGGAAAGCGCCAAGGCAAGCCTGGCGGCCATGGAACAGCAAGTGCAGGTATCCAGCGCCTCCCGGGAGAAGGTGCGGACGATGATGAATTACCTGCGTATCACTTCGCCATTTTCCGGTGTGGTTACAAAGCGCTACGCCCACCCGGGCGCCATGATTCAAGCAGGTACGGCGTCGCAAACACAGGCAATGCCGGTTGTACGCGTGTCCCAGATCAATCACCTTCGCCTCGTCCTGCCAATACCGGAATCCGCGGTCAGCCGAGTGAAGCTGCAAAGCGCGGTGGAAGTACGGGTGGACGCGCTGAAACAGGTCTTTCAAGGTAAAGTCGCGCGTTTTGCCGAACGCCTGGACGCTTCGACTCGCACAATGGAAACCGAAGTCGATATCGACAACTCGGCGGGTACCATTCTGCCCGGAATGTTCGGCACGGCAACGATTGTGCTGGAGACCCGAACAAATGCTTTGACCGTTCCGGTGCAGGCGGTGACCGGGCATAACACGAAGCCAGCCGTGCTGGTAGTGAATGAGCAAAAGCTGCTGGAAGAACGACCGGTGGCGCTGGGGCTAGAGACCCCTTCGCTAGTAGAAATTCTTTCCGGAGTGAGCGAAGGCGAACTTGTGGTGACCGGCAACCGGAGCGGACTGAAACCAGGCCGCAAGGCGGAGCCCAAGCTGCAACCGCTTGCCATGTCGGAGGGGGCACGCTAAATGTCAGGGTTTTCGATACGGAATCCGTACTTCATCATCGTCATTTGTCTGATCGTCAGCGTACTGGGCGGCGTGAGCCTGGTGCGGATGCCGGTGGATCTGTTCCCACAGATTGAAATTCCGGTGGTGGTAGTAGCGACATTTTTCTCCGGAATGCCCGCGGAGCAGATTGAAACGGGCATTACTGGCCGCTTTGAACGGTTCTTCACGCTGGCGAGCAGCGTGGACCATATTGAATCCCGCTCCCTTCCCGGGGTGAGCCTGGTCAAGGTGTATTTCCAGCCAGGAACGAATGCCGACGCGGCCGTCAGCAACATTTCCAACTTGGCAATGGCCAATCTTCGCCGGCTGCCGCCGGGCACACTGCCGCCGGTTGTATTGAAGTTCGACGCCTCGAGCCTGCCCGTCTGCCTGATCACGCTGAAAGGGCAGGGCCTGACCGAGACGCAGTTGCGCGACAGCGCACAGTATACCGTCCGCAACCAAGTAGCCAACGTCCCTGGCGCTTCCGTTCCGCAGCCGTTTGGCGGAAGGTACCGGCAGATCATGGTGTACGTTGATCCCCTGAAACTGGAGGCGCATCAACTGAGCCCGATGGACGTTGTGCGCGCCGTGAATGAAAACAATGTGATCCTGCCGGCCGGCGATGCAAAGATAGGGCCGCTGGACTACAGCATTTATACGAACAGCTTGATCGAAGGCGTAGACGATATCAACAAGATCCCCTTGAAGTCCGAAGGGCGCGGCCAAGTCATGGTTGCCGATATCGGGGAGGCCAAAGACGCGCAGCAGATTCAGAACAATATAGTGCGCGTGGATGGACAGCCGTCGGTCTACCTTCCGGTTCTGAAACAAGGCGGCGACGCCAACACGATATCGGTGGTGGAAGGGATCCGGCGCGCAGTGAGTAGCCTGTCCGATGTACCGGAACAGCTGCAGACCAATGTTGTTTTCGATCAGTCCCAGTACGTGAAGCAGGCCATCGATACGCTCTTGCACGAAGGCGCGATTGGCCTTGCGATGACAGCGCTGATGATATTGATCTTTCTGGGGAACTTCCGGGCGACCGTTGCTGTTTGCCTGTCGATTCCGCTGTCCGCCCTGGCCACCTTCGGCATGTTGGCGATGGGCGGCGGCTCATTGAACACCATGGTGCTCGGCGGCATGGCCCTGGTGTTCTCCCGCGTGATTGACAACTCGGTGGTGGTACTGGAAAACATCTTCCGGCATTTGGAACTGGGCGAGGGAATCATGGCCGCCGCGGAGAAGGGCGGGCGCGAAGTAACGTTGCCGGTGCTGGCCGCTACATTGACGACAGCGGTCGTCTTCTTTCCCGTCACGTTTCTATACGGCGTCAGCAAATTCCTGTTTACGGCGTTGGCCGTCGCCGTCGTGCTGGCATTGTTTGCCTCCTACTTCACGGCCGTTACCGTGGTACCGCTGTTCTGCTCCCGGTTTCTACACCACGCGCACGGCGGCGCGACGGGACTGATGGGCCGCTTCAATCACTGGTTCAACAACATGTTCGAACGTCTTCTGAACGGCTATATGCATGTTGCGGGCGCCGCTCTCCGGTGGCCCAGAACCGTGCTTGCGGTGTCCGGCGCCATTTTCCTGTGCAGCCTGCTGCTGTATCCGCAGTTGGGCCTGGCGTTCTTCCCGCGCACGGACGCCGGGCAGTTCCTCATCAACATCAAGGGCACATCCGGAACCAGACTGGAAACGACGTCCGATGAAATCGCCAAGGTAGAAGGCATTATCCGGGAAGAGGTGGGCAGCGAAGACCTGGACATGATTGTGTCGAATATTGGCGTCACTCCCGACTACTCGGCGATCTACACCAGCAATTCGGCACAGCATACGGCGTTTGTACAGGCGAGCTTGAAAGAGGGCCATAAGACCGGGAGCTACGAATATATGGACAGGGTGCGGAAACGCCTAGCTACTGAGATGCCGCATCTTTCTACGTTTTTCCAATCGGGGGGCCTGGTGGACGCGGTATTGAACCTGGGGCTGCCAGCGCCCATTGACCTGCAGATTAGCGGCGCGAATCAGGCGGCCGCGTTGAAAATCGCGAACACTCTGGCAGGCCAGATCCGGCAGATCACCGGTGTGAGCGACGTCTTTATTCCGCAGGACCTGGACTATCCGGCGCTACAACTCAACGTTGACCGCACGCGGGCCAGCCAGTTGGGACTTTCACAGAGGGAAGTCACCAGCAACATCATCACATCGCTAGTCTCCAACCAGATGATCGCGCCTAGTTTCTGGGTGGATCCAAAGAGCGGGAATGACTACTTACTAACGGTGCAGTACCCGGAAACGCAGATTCGCAGCGTAATGGACCTGCGGGCCATCCCGCTGCGATCCTCCAAATTCAGCGACTCAACGAGACTGGACACTGTCGCAACCGTGCGCCGAACCGAAGCGCCTACTGAGGTAGACCACTATCAATTGCGGCGTGTGATTGACGTGTATGTCGGGCTTTCGGGCGAAGACCTGGGCCAAGTGGCGAACGAGATCGATGCTTTGGTTGCGAAGACGGAAATCCCCAACGGATTGCGCATTGATATGCGCGGCATGGTGCAGGGTATGCGCGCCTCCATGCGGAGCTTTGGAATCGGCTTGATTCTCGCCGTGGTTCTTTTGTTCCTCATTCTGGTGGCGCAGTTCCGCTCCTTCCTCGACCCGTTTCTGATTCTGTTGGCAGTTCCGATGGGGATTTCGGGCGTGCTAGCGACCTTGTATTTGCTGGGCACCACTTTGAATGTGCAGTCGCTGATGGGCGTAGTGATGATGGTCGGCATCGTGGTATCGAATAGCATTCTGATTGTCGAATTCACGCACCGGCTTGTGGAAGACGGCATGCCGGTGCGTGAAGCGGTTGCGGTTGCCGGCCGCGTGCGGTTGCGCCCGGTGCTGATGACATCGCTTGCCACTGTAATCGGGTTGCTGCCCATGGCGATGAAATTGGGAACGGGCAGCGAGAGTTATGCTCCGCTGGCCCAAGCGATTATCGGAGGGCTGAGCGTGTCTTTGGTATTTACGATCTTCCTCGTGCCATGCGCCTTCCTTTTGGCCTATGGACGCAAGGAGGCTGTATGAGAGTGCTTTTGATCGCAGTCGCCGGACTAGGGCTATTTGGTCAGACGTTGACGCTGGAAGAGGCAAAGGCCGCAGCCCTGCGAAACCACCCCGGCATCCAAGCAGCAGAGTTTGGAGCAGAGGCGGCAGGAGAGCGAATTCTGCAAGCAGAGTCCGCGCTAAGGCCGGTGCTGAGCGCGAACATCACCGGAGCAGGCGCGGCCGACGCCAGCCGCGTTGCCGCGGGCGCGTTGAACAATCCGATCATCTACAGCCGGCTGGCGCTAGGCGCAACCGTTACCCAGACAGTGACGGATTTTGGCCGGACGCGCGAACTGGTGGCCAGTTCTAAGATTTCCTCGCAAGCGGAACGCGAGCGAGTAAAGGCAACCAAAGCAGACATCTTGCTGCAGGTAGAACGAGCCTATTTTCAGGCGCTGCGAAGCCACGCGGTTACCGAGATCGCGAAATCGACTATCGAGTCACGACAGTTGCTGGTCGATCAAGTGGAGGCTCTAGTAAATGCGAAGTTAAAGTCCGGACTCGACCTGAGCTTTGCAAGCACCAACCTGGCGGAGGGCAAGCTACTGCTCGCTTCGGCGCAGAACGAGGAACAGGCGGCGATGGCAATGTTGGCTGAGGCAATGGGCTCCCGTGAACCCGTGACGCAGGCCCTGACTGATGTTCCCATGCCTGAAACCATAGGAGCGGATCGCAACAAACTGACGGAGGAGGCGCTGCGAATGCGGCCGGAACTGGCGGCCGGGCGGCTGGACACGGAGGCGGCCCAGCGCCTTGCCAACGCCGAACATGCCTTGCGATACCCGACGATATCGGCTGTCGCCACGGCGGGCGTCATCCCGGCGCGGGTGGACAACCTGTCTAGCAACTATGTGGCTGGCGGCGTGAATGTAAGCCTGCCGTTCCTGAACGGCGGCCTTTTCAAGTCACGGCAACGGGAGGCCGCTTTACGGGCGGCGCAGGCAGAGAAACGAGTGCGGCAAATGGAAAATGCCGTGTCCCGCGACGTGGCGGTAGCGCTGCTTGATGTGACAACAGCGGAGGAACGGCTTGGCCTTACGACGCAGTTGATTGCGCAAGCGGCACAGGCAGTGGAATTGGCACAATCCCGCTATGACCTGGGCCTAAGCTCTATCGTGGAACTTAGCCAAGCACAACTAGTGAAGACAAATGCGGAGATCCAGAGTGCGACGGCCCGCTATGACTATCAACTGCGACGTGCCGTTCTGGACTTCCGGACCGGAACAATTCAGTAGCGGCGACGGAGCCTTCAGAACTTATACAAAAGCGCGACATACCCTCAATTGCCGAAACGGCCCTGCGGATAAAAGCCTGCATAACAGCCGGCCCCTGCGCCCGCATGTAGTGTAGAGACCGAAGCTCCGCGGTTGAAATGCGCCGCCCCCGACATACCGGAGGTCGTTGCGATTGACAAGCGCGAGGCTGTGGAACTCGCGAGGGAGGGGGCCCCCCCGACCGGGGCCGCCGCGCAACGAGGGCCTGCGGCAGCATAGCGAATTCGCCTTCGGCGGCAGAGATACGTGCCGGACAGCCCTCAGAACGTCACGCGCAGCGCCACCTGCAGAATACGCGGATCATTGGCGCTGGTAATGCGCATAAAGTTGCCATTGTTCTGAGCAGTGGTCGGATTGTTGAGATTCACCCGATTCAATACATTGAAAGCTTCGAATCGAAGAAAGGTGTTGACACGCTCATGCCACTGGAAATTCTTCACCAGCCCGGCATCTACATTCGCCATCCCAGGACCAAAGAATGTGTTTCTGCCTAAATTGCCATAGGTGCCGATCGCATTGGGGACGAAGACCGCTTTGCGAAGATATTCGGTGATGATCTGTTGGCGGCTCCGGTTTTCGCTATAGAACGGATCGCCAATGAGATCCGCACGCTGATTTCCCGCGCCGGTTCTGGCATTGTCTACGCCGCTCGTCACGGTAAACGGTTGCCCGGTATTCAAATTCACAATGCCATTGACGCTCCATCCGCCCAAGAAGAATCGCGTAGGCCCACCGGACGGCTTCCAAGGGATATCCCACAACCCGGAAAAATTGAACACATGGGTGCGGTGAAACTCCGATAGCCCTTTGTCGTAGGCCTGGTCAAAGGGGTTGGTACGAGTAATTCCGTTTACCTTGTTCTGCGACGTATCGTCAATAGACTTTGCGAACTGGTAGTTAGCAAGAATCGTCAACCCTTTCGAGAACCGGCGTTCCAGTGTCCACTGGAGAGAGTGAAACGTGGAATTGCTCACACTCTCCATGATTGGCGTGGAGCCGAGCGCGGGTCCGTAGGGCCTTCGTTGATTCGTAGTTGCGGTAGTGGCGCCAACCGCATAGATGGCGGGGTTTAGTTCCCTGCCCACGCCCAATCGCGTTCCCTTAGAGGCAGCATAAGAAGTGCGCATGACAAAGCCCGCCACAAGCTCCCGCTCCAGCGTCAGGTTCCAAGACTGCACGTACGGATTCCTGAAATCGGAGGAATAGAGAAATTGCGAAGAGTACTGCGGAAAGGCCACGTTGGAATCTGGAGTCAACGACGCTGGGAACGGATTGGAGGCGCCGGCCCACGGATTGTTGAAGTTATTCGTCGCATTACCAAAAACAGTAACCACCGTGCCGAATGGGGCCTGATTGGCTTGGCTGTTGGTGGAGATGGTATTCGTCCAGTCGTAGAAGACACCGTACCCGCCGCGCAGCGAAGTTTTGCCGTCGCCAAACACATCCCAGGCCATGCCAACGCGCGGCCCAATATTGTGCCAGATAGCAGGTACTGTGCCTTTGGAGACGGAGGAGTCTCCCGCGTAGATCACTCCCCTCGGTGCATTCACGTATCGGGTGGACTGTTCGCCGGGCCGCCACACGGCAATCTTGTCGAGCGAGTCCGTATAGGGAAGAAAGGGCTCCCACCTTACGCCGAGATCCAGAGTGAACCGTCGCGAGACTTTCCAGGAATCCTGAAAAAACCCGCTGAACCGCCTGATGCGTGTTCCCTTGTATTCACCGATGCCTTGCGTCAAGGAGTTGAATCGGCCAATCAGAAAGTCGGCTAGTGCATCCGTTGTAAAGGGCGCGCTGCCGTTAAAACTCCATTGTCCGTTGGCGCGGAAATTGTTGACGATATCATTTGACCCGTGAGAGTACTCGCCGCCCATGGTGATCTGATGCTTGCCCTTGGACCAGCGAAGAGTATCGAGATACTGGAACTCTTTTCTCGGGAACGAATTCGTGTCGCCCGTGTCGACGCGGAAATAGCCGGCAATATCGATATCCCATTTAATGATCGGATCGTTGTAGTAATTCAGACCCAAGGAGGCGAGACTCTTGTCCGGTTGCGGCGGCGCGAAGAAACCATCCGTACGGGTGAAGCTGAACAGAGCCTGATTGATCAGCGTAGGCGTAAAACTGTGCGTATCGGTAATCGAGACGGACTCATTGATCCATTGACCTCCGCTATTGCGTTCCAGATAATTCGCCGGGTTCAGAAATGCGGAAGCGCTGGCCCAGGAACGGTAGTAGCGGCCAGAGATCCGATTTCGATCAGAAAACGCATGGTCGCCGCGCGCCAACACCTGGTCGTCATTGGAGTTGTTCGGAGCCGCGGTGAAGATCGTATTGCCGGAAACCGGATTCGGAACTTTCTCCAGGACGGCGCGGGACACCGCGTTCCACTGCGTGGCGGGAATCAGGTTGCCCGGATAGGGCTGGCCAGTAAGCGGATCACGAAGGGCCCGGGTAATAGCTGAAAAATCGCCGGCCTTTTGGGCCGCGGTCGCCACCAGGCGTTGCGCCGAAACGGGAGCACGCTTAATGATTGTGGACTGGTACGAAGCAAAGAAGAACGTACGATCTTTGCCGTTGTAGACCTTCGGGCTCAGCAGCGGCCCGCCGAGCGTACCCCCGAACTGATTGCGTTTTAGGCCGTCCTGCAGTTTCTGGCCGTTTACCACGGGAGAGAAGTAGTTGGCCGCGTTGAGCGATTGATTGCGAAGAAATTCAAAGGCCGAACCGTGCAAATCGTTTGTGCCAGACTTCGTGATGGCGTTGACGACTCCGCCCGATTGCCGCCCGAATTCAGCGGAAAAATTGTTCGTCTGCACGCTGAATTCCTGCAGGGCATCGGGGTTTGGCAGAGGGCTGGGAGCGTTGGAATAGACATCGTTGTTTTGGGCGCCGTCCAGCACATAGTTGGTAGTGTTGGAACGGCCGCCGTTCACGGACACCGGGTTGCTGCCTGGATACGTAGTGCCGGAGGTAACGTTGGCGTTGGGGTCATTGGTGACTCCCACAATAAGACGCATCAACTGCGTTGCATTGCGGCCATTCAGCGGCAACTCTTCGATCCGCTTCTGGTCGACAACCGCCTTCAGCGTGGAGGTGGTCGTATCCACAGTCACCGCATTGCCTTGCACCGTGACCGTCTCGGTCATAGATCCGACCTTCATCCGCACATCCACACGCGCCGTCTCGTTCACCTGCAAACGGACATCCGTCGCTTCAAACTTCTGAAAACCGCTAGCCTCCACATTTACCGAATACGAACCTACGGGCAGATTTCTCAGCCAGTAAACGCCTTCGGTATCGGCCGTGGCCGAGAAAACCGCCGCCGTCCCCATGTTGCGAGCCGAGGCCTTCGCATTGGGTACAACCGCGCCGCTGGAATCCGTCACGATTCCTGTAATCGTTCCCGTTACGGCCTGGCAGAGAGCGGGAACAGAAGCGTACGCCATCAACGCCGCCAGCGGCAGAATACGTCCAATGATCTTCACGGATTGGCACCTCGGACTAGGTAGTTAACTACACTTGGCTTGCCGACCTTGCAATATCATGGATCGCTTCGCGGACCCGTTCCCGCACATCCCCTTCCCACGCGGTAAGCGGTTCCGAGGGAAGCCCACTGGCGATACCCAATACGTCTACGCCACATTTAATACCAAAAAGAAAGCCGGGTCCACCGGGGGCCGCATTGTAGACTTCCCGATTCACACGGCAGACGATATCCTGCAGGGCGCGCGCCCTTTCCGGGGGTCCGCTACGAATGGCCTCATAGAGAGCGACATACAACGCGGGAAACAGGTTGGCGCCGCCGTTCACGCCTCCGTTCGCCCCGGCGGCCATCGCCTCCAGCAGCACCTCCTCCGGCCCCCATAGAATGGGCACGCCGGGCGCAAGCGCCCTTGTCCTGGCCAACCGTTCCAAGTCGCCGCCTGAGTCTTTTATGCCGCAGACGTTCGGATGCTTGGAAAGATGCGCAAGAGTCTCCGGCTCCAATGGAACCTTCGTAAACACCGGGATATTGTAGAGATAGACGGGAAGCGGGAGCCGCGGAATCAGTCGCTCCGCATAGCGGATTACCGCTTCTTGTCCGATCGTGTAGTAGAACGGGGGCGTCAGCACGAGCGCAGCAGCGCCCGCATCCGCGGCATGATCAGCGAGACGCAACGCGTCGTCGGTTGACGCTTCCAGGAGTCCCGCCAAGACAGGCGCCCGCCCCTGCGCAACCGCACAACATTCGGAAATCACTTCCCGTTTCAAACGTTGGGAAAGGCTCGGCCCCTCCCCCGTCGTTCCCAGCACGAAGAGGCCGTTTACGCCGGCCTCCATCGCCCGGATGCTTAGCTTCGCGAACCCCTCACGGTCCAGCACATCCTGGGCCAGCAGGGGAGTAATGAGTGGCGGCGTGATGCCGTCGCGTGGAAGAAGGGACATGCGAAGGTTAGGCGCTCCGCATCATTTCGTCCCACGTCACTTCGCGCTTCTTATCGATGGCCATCTGGCCCAATAAGGAAGTGAGCGTGCTCTCCGCGGCGCGGACCCCGACATTCTCCGGCTGCCCTTCGCTCACACGGCGGACGAACTCCGTCAACGCATCTACCGTAATATCGTGCTGCGACTTTTCTGTCACCGGCCCATTGCCCGTATTGTAAGTCCAATGTTCGCGCGCCGTTTCGATGAACCCGTTTTCGCCAATATAACGTTCCCTATTGGAGCGGAAGTACTTCGGCGTGATCTGGGAGCCGATGAACGTCATCTGCACCTTATCCGGATAGTCGTAGGTGACGCTCAGATGGTCAAGAAGGTCACCGCGCTTTTCCACCGTACGTCCGCCAGTCCCAATGGCTTTGGACGGGTGCGCGCCCAGAAACCAATTGATGGCATCCAGATTGTGTACGTAGGTTTCAACGATGATTTCGCCATAGGTCGCCCGCCACAGCTTCCACTGTTCCAGCCGTTCTTTGTCGTTGCGAGGAGGCGGCGGCACGGGCTCATCACCCTTCAATGCAAACTTCAGAAATTCTCCATGTACTTCACGGATCTTCCCGATGGCGCCGGTCTCCAAGAACTTCTTTGCCTTCACATACACGCCGCCATACCGTTGCTGAAATCCGAATGTGATGTTTACCTTACGGTCTGCGCTGTCGGCCGCCTTCATCACGCGCTTGCAACCGGCTACATCGACGCCCGCCGGCTTCTCCATATAGATATGCTTGCCGGACTTCACCGCCGCTTCAAAGTGTTCGGGGTGTAGATAAACCGGCGTTGCGATCATCACCGCATCGACATCGCTCGCCAGCACTTCCCGAAAATCCGTGTATCCTTTCGCATCCGGATTCCCGATGCGCTTGCGGGCCGCGGCGATCTGATCTTCCACCACATCGCAGATCGCAACCACTTTCACGCGAGGATCCTTGGCGATGGTGGCGCCGGTATAAGCGCCGCGATTGCCGGCCCCGATGAGGCCCACTTTAATTGCGCTATTCTGCGCGCTGCCGCGAATGGCCTGAAACGGCACAAGCGCGGCGGCTTGGAAGACGGTACGACGGGAAAAATGAGACATTCCAATTCCTTCTTTTTAAAGCATTCCGCAGGCTTCGAGCAGCACTTCATGTGTCATTAGGTCATGCTGCGCAGTATAGACAGGAGCCGCGCCTTTGCGGATGACAGCGGCCAGTTCTGAAAAATCGGGGGTATATGTCAGGCCCGGAGGGGGTGGCGGTTCCAGGTGCTGTTCGCCGGCCCGATAGGGACCGGCTGCCTCTTTCAGCGTCACATGCAGGCGGACTGGATTAAAGGGCTGTGCAGTCACGGATCCATTGGAACCCAGGATCTGCACATAGCGATGTTCGTTTCCTTGCGGGTCAAAACCGGCCATGGAAATTTCCGCAATTGCGTTGGAGTATTCCAGGACAACGAGATTGTTGTCCGCCAAACCATCGTCCAGAGGGGAATGGTGGCGAATCAAGCTCTGTACTTTCGTAGGTTTGCCCAACAACGCCGTCGCCCGGTCAATGAGGTGGCAACCTTCGGAAAACATCATGCCGCCCTTGTACTTCGCCAAATGACGTCGCTCATCGGCGAGGATCGGCTTGTCGATCGACGCCCGGAACCGGTAGACCCGCCCGAGCCAGCCCTGCCGTGCGGCATGCATCGCAGCTTCCATTGCCGGATGATAGCGCCACTGGTATCCCATCTGAACAATACGGCCGCACCGCTTTGCCGTGTCGAGCAACTTGCGCAGCCCCCCAAGATCCGCTCCCGGCGGCTTATCGAGGTGCACCCACTTCCCGGCGTCTATACATTTCTGCGCGTACTGCAAATTCTGTGTCGCGTCGGCAAATTCCATCGCAACCATTTCGATGGTTGGATCGCCGAGAATCTCGGCGTCACTGAGCCACCGCACCTTTTGAAAAGCGGCCCCAATCGCCGGATCCTCTTTGTCGGGGCGGCAGACACCCACAAACTCATATTCCGGCATACTCTGCAGCGCCAGGACCTTGCTGTGCGCATGCCCATGGCCGGTACCGATCATCGCGGCCCGGATTTTGGGGCTTTGGGCGACGGCTAGAGGTACAGCCAGAGAGGCAGAGGCAAAAGAGCGCCGAGTCACGGCGCCTGGACCTGAATAATTTCTGTCTCTCCGGCGGCGTCGCCGATCACTTCCAGCTTCGCTTCGCCGCTTATGAACACAGTGTCCCGCTCACCGGCAGTGTAGATCTTGTCCTTGTCCTTCACCCGCAGAGCACCCCGCCAAACAAACAGCAACTGTTCCCCGCCCGCCTTCACTTCCGTCCGGAACGATTTGCCTTTCTTGAGCAGATAATGCGATCCGGTCGCCCGATTTGAACCCAGCGTCGAATTGGTGAATGCGCCCTGCTTCTCCTTGAAATTTACGTACTTCACGGCGCCGGGGGTAATCACCCCCTTGGGGGGAGCGGCCCCCGGGCGTTTCGAATCACGAGCACCGGTGTACAGAATCAGGTCGGGAGGATTTTGAAAACTGATCATCACCGTATCGCCCTGGCCAGCGGTGATTGTTCCATGAATCTGCCCAGTCGGCACAAACGCGCACTCGCCCGTCTTGAACTTGTGCAGCGACTCCCCCTGCCGCAAATTCACCTCGCCGTCCAGCACGAGAATCGTATCGTCGGAATAATCATGAACATGCTGGGCGAACTCTGCGCCGGGCTGCGAAATCGATAAATTCAACGTCGTCTTCTTGGCGCCAAGCCCCGGGTGTATGATGCGGCGCGACGTCACTTCGCCCATACGAAACGGATCACTTTCAGAAAAGCGCACAACGCGAATGTTCTGCGCACCGGCAACGGCCGCGGCAAGGAGTAAGAGAATCTGAATCTTCATGAACAGAGAGGTCTGTGTGGTTATGATATATCAATCGCCATGCACCGCCGCGCGCTCTTTGCCCTGCCCATTGCCGCGCAAGCGGCGATTTCCAAGCTTTCCGGTTTACGCCTTTCTGTTCGCGTCGAACCGCTCTTCCCAGGCCTTACGCTCGCACAGCAGTTGGAACGTGTGGCCGCTGCCGGCTATGCTGGCTACGAGTTTGGCGACTGGCGGGCAGTTGATCCCAAACAGATCGTGCCTTTGCAGCGGAAGTTGGGCTTGGAGTGCGTCTGTCTTGTCGGCAATAAGAGCGTCAATCCCAAAGGCATGGGACTTTGCAACCCGAGCGAGCGCGCCGGTTTCCTGGCCGAAATCAAGGCGTCAGCCGAAGCTGCCCAACGGTTTGAGACCCAAAAGATGGTGGTGCTCTCCGGATTCAAAGTGGCAGGCATGACGCGTGATGCGCAGCACGCGAGCATGGTGGAGGGCCTAAAACGGGCGCACGACATTGTCGCGCGATATGGCGTGACAATGATTGTAGAAGTCATCAACACGCTGGCAAAAATTGAGCCGCTAAATCCCAAAGGCAACAACCATGCCGACTACTTTCTGGATCGAACGCCGGAAGCCTTCGCTATGGTTCGCGAAGTTGGCAGCCCTTACTTTCAGATCCTCTACGACCTCTATCACGTACAAATCATGGAGGGGAATCTTATCGAGACAATCCGGGAGAACATCGGCCATATTGGCCACATCCACATTGCAGATGTGCCCGGCCGTCACGAGCCGGGAACGGGGGAGATCAATTTTTCGAATGTTTTCCGGACCATTCATCAGTCCGGCTACAAAGGCTACGTCGGAATGGAGTACATCCCCAAACAGGAAGTAATGCAAACGCTGGCCGACGTGAAACGGATGGCGGAAAGCGCGGCGCGCTAGGCCTTCATCATTTCTTCCCAAGTGACTTCACGACGAAAGTCCATGGCCATCCGACCCAGAATGGCCGTCAGCGTACTCTCTGCGCCGCGAACTCCGGTGTTTTCCGGCCGTCCCTCGCGGATGCGCTGCACAAAGGCCGCCACGGAATCGATGGTGATGTTGCGCGGTGACCGTTCTACCGTCTCATCTTTAGGGCCGCGAAAATGCCGCCAGTGATTCTCGGATGTTTCGATCGTCCCTTTTGGACCGAAAAACTGTTCCACGACCTCCCGGTAGCCGGGTGACGCTAACGTGGTCCCTGACAGCTGACCCTGCACGCCATTTGCGTATTCAAAGGCTACGAAATTGTGATCTCGCGTGTCTCCTCGCTTCGAGACTGTGGCGCCGCCGGACCCAATTGCGCTCGCGGGCCGCCCGCCCAGGAACCAGTTCAGGACATCAATAGAATGGACATTGTTTTCAACGATCAGGTCGCCTGACAGATTTTTCCAGTCGCCCCAATTGGCGATCTTCTCTTTTTCCGTAACCGGTTCCGGGGTCCGTTCACCGGACCGGCTCAACCCTTCGCTCTTGATGAATCGGGCAAATCCCAGGTGAATCCGTCCAATCGCACCGGTATCCGCCAATAGTTTCGCCTTTTGATAAACATGTCCATAGCGCCGCTGAAAACCGAAGGTAATGTTCAGTTTTCGATCAGCTGCATCGGAGGCTCGCATAATCCGTTTGCAACCCTCCACGTCCAGTGACGCCGGTTTCTCCATATATATATGCTTTCCGGATCGCACAGCCGCCTCAAAGTGTTCGGCGTGAAGAAATACGGGAGTCGCGATGAGAACCGCGTCAACATCGCTGGCCAACAGTTTCTGGTAGTCCGAATACAGCG
Organism: Bryobacteraceae bacterium; assembly: GCA_035714175.1. Taxonomy (GTDB): domain Bacteria; phylum Acidobacteriota; class Terriglobia; order Bryobacterales; family Bryobacteraceae. The sequence goes on from DASTML010000036.1 coordinate 31,912, forward strand.
TAGGCCGGTCGGCTCCAATCTCCTTGCGCGCATGTTCCATATGCTCCGGAACAACGTCGCAAAGAGCAGCCACGCGCGCCGGCGTATGCCGTGCGAGCATGGCCGCCACAAATGTGCCCCGGTTTCCCGTTCCGATGACCCCCACGGTCATCGCATCATTCGCCGCGTCGGCGCGGGAAAACAGGGCCGTAGCCAGGGAACCGGCAACCACCGAGCGGCGAGGGATCATGACATTTCTCCAGAAGCGCGAAGCAGGGTCTCATGCAGCAGCAGCTCGTGGTCATAGGAGTGCGTCAACGGCTGCTTGTTTAGAATGGCTCTGGCCAACTCGGCAAAATCGGCCACAAATCGAGGCTGGGGCGGCAGCGTAATGTCCTGCCAGCCCGCTTTGTACGGGCCCTGGGCCTTTTTCATAAACACCCTCATTCGGGGAGGAGCCGACTCCGGATGCACAATGATAGTACCGTCCGTGCCAATGATCTCCAACGACCGGTGGTCCCCCGAACCGCCCATCTTCGCCGATTGTGCAATAACCGCCAAGGCCCTATCGAATTCAAGCACTGCCAGATTGTTGTCCGCCAGCTTATCCGGAACGCTTGTGTCATGGCGCAACCAGCTTTTCACGGCCTTCGGACGCCCCAGTAATTCCACGACACGGTCAATCACATGGCCGCTCAACTCAAACATGCCGCCGCCCTTGAATTTCGCCTCTACGGCACGTTCCTCCGGCCCGCGGTCGGAGTTCATCGTACCGCGCACCATAAATACTTCGCCCAACCAACCTTTCTTTGCCGCTTCAATCGCCGCATAAACGCCTTTGTGCCAACGCCACAGATAGCCGGTTTGCACAAGTAGATTCTTCCGGCGGGCTTCCTCGACCAGTTCCTTGAAAGGCTTCCACTCGTTCCCGGCTGGTTTTTCCAAATGCAGGTGTTTTCCAGCCGCGATCACCTTCTTGCCCCACGGTACGGCTTCCCACACCCGGCACTCGACAACAATCAGAGACACCGAAGGATCCTGAAGGATTGCGCTCTCTTCCACCCACTTTGCGGACGAATAACGGGCATCCTTCTGCAACGTTGCCCTGACGGCCGCATTGCTCTCGGCAATGCCGACAATCTCATAGTCCGGCGAATCCAGCATCGCTTTATACTTGCCGTAAAAATGGCTGTGCCCGGTACCCAGCATGCCCACTTTGATTTTCGTGCCGGCGGCATGGGACAACAACGCCGCGCCGGCTCCCTGTAGAAGTATTCGTCGATCCATTCCGAGGCCCAAGATACTACATCCTTGCGGAGAAAGCCCTCAAGGCTTCGCCGGAGCCGCCGAATCCCAGCCAACGTTCACTGCAAGCTTTGGCAAGGCCTCTTTCAGCTTCTTCACGCCCTCAGGCGAGACCTTCGTCTGCCAAAGGTAGAGATTCTTGAGGTTCGTCAGCCCGCTCAGGTTACTCAGTCCGGCATCGCTAACCCCTGTGCCGTAGAGGTTCAGGTACTCCAACTCCCGGAGCGTTTTCAGATGCACCAGCCCTGCATCGCTGATCTTGGTCAGTTCCAGATGCAAATGCGTCAATCCCGGCTGCGTACTCAGCACCCGCAGTCCTTCATCCGTCACCGAAGTGCGCGCCAGGTTGAGCTGCGCCACCTTCTTGAGGCCGGCTATCAGCGCCAGTTCCTTATCCGTAATCGATGCGCCTTGCAGTTGAAAGCTCACTTCCAACCGCTCATCGTTCTGTGCAAGCGTCCGTACCGCACCGCCCGCCTTCTCAATATCCGCCGCCGCCTTTGCATCGGGCGCGGCCGGAGTCTCCTGCTTTTTGACTTGCAACAAGGCAGAGGAAAACAAGAGTCGTTTCATAACAATGAACCTCCCCGGTTGTTCAAAAATGCCGTAGGGCGTTGTCGATTGCAGCATAGCGGATTTCGCAGTCAAATGAAGTACCCTGGGCGAGTGCGTCCACTCCTGCTGCTTTTGTACCTCTCTGCTTGCGCCCAGAATTATGACCGTGCTTTCGCTGAGATAACGGAAAAACGCCTCCGTGCTGACCTCACGTTCCTCACCTCGGAACCGCTCAACGGCAGGCTCTCCCTCGAACGCGGCGCTGACGTCTCGGCTCAGTGGCTGATCTCTGAATTTGCGAAGGCAGGTCTCCAGCCAGCGGCCGGCAGTTCTTATCTGCAACCCGTCCCGCTCATCGAGTTCCGTCCGGACCGCGAAAAGTCGGGCGTCACCATTACAAAGATGGGCCAGTCCAAGACCTACCGCGCCCCGGAGGTTTCCGCGCTATTCCCGCGCAACGAGACCATTGGCGGTCCTGTAGTCTTTGCCGGCTTCGGAATCACCGCGCCGGAATTGAACTACGACGACTACGCGGGCCTGGACGTGAGAGGGAAAGTTGTATTGATCTTTGATCATGAGCCCCAGGAGGACAATGCGGCCTCCATTTTCAGCGGCAAGGGAAACACGCGCCACGCCGGCGCCTACGTCAAGGTGCGCACCGCGCAGCAACACGGCGCAACTGCCGTGCTTTTGATGCCGGAGCCTAATCGCAAACACCCCTCGAACGAGGAGCGGCGCGCCCGTATCCCCGGCTCCGCTGTCCGCACCGGGCGACTGCCGCAACAAGTCCTTGCGGAAAGCGAACTGCAGATCCCGCTGGTGTCAATCGCCGAATCTCTTGGCAAGGAGATGATCGCCGGTTTGGGGCATTCCGCGGCCGATATTCATTCGACAATCGACAAGACTCTACGCCCCCAATCGGCCCCCTTACCCAACACCGCCATCGAAATCGCAATCGCCAACACAGAGATTCGTAACGCCGTCGGCTACAACGTGGTCGGCCTCCTGGAAGGTTCTGATCTCAAGGACGAGACCATCCTAATCACCGCCCATTACGACCATGATGGTCCCGCGTTCAACCTCGGAGCCATGTTCCCCGGCGCGGATGACAACGGATCCGGTACGGTTGGTGTGGTTGCGCTCGCTCATGCTTTCGTCCAGGCCGGCGTGAAGCCGCGCCGTTCCATTCTCTTCGCGATCTTTGCCGCCGAAGAACGCGGTCTGCTGGGCAGTTATGCGTATGCGCAACACCCGTTGCGTCCTCTAGCCAAGACACGGGCCGTCATTAACTTCGACATGATCGGCCGCAATGAAGAGGCCAGTTCGCAAACAAACGGCTTGATCGATATCGCGGCCGATACGTCCAATGAACTGAATCTCGTAGGAGCCTACTACAGCCCGGACTACGCGAAAACAGTGCAAAAGGCCAATGAATTCGTCGGCCTCCGCCTCAACGATAAATGGGACATGGAACCGGCGCTTAATGTCTTTTTCCGCAGCGACCAGTATCCGTTCGTCCTGAATGACATCCCGGCCATGTGGTGGTTCACCGGCTTCCACCCGGACTACCACCAGGTGACCGACACCGTCGATCGCATTAATTTCTCCAAAATGGTCAAGATTCTCAAGCTCGCTTACCGGTCCACCTGGGACTTCGCCAACACGGCCACGCCGCCGCGCTTCGTGGCGGTAGCAAAATGAAGGGTCTGATTCTCGCATTTGCCGCCGTGCTCTCCGCACAGGATGTCGCCCTCTTCGTCAAACAGCATGCAGCCGGTTTCGTGCCCAGACAGGTACGGTTTCAATTCGCGCTCATCGGAGATCAGCAGTACACGCCGATGCAAGAGCGGCTCTTTGAAAACACCATTGACTCCATGAATCGCGACAGCCTCCAGTTCGTGGTCCACGATGGGGATATCATCGGCAGCAATAAACCCTGTGACGATGCCACGTACCAGCGCCGCCTTCATACGTTTGGCCGCTCCGCCCACCCGTTCATCCTGACTCCAGGCGACAACGACTGGACTGACTGCGGCAAACCCTCCATGGGCGGCTATGACCAGTTGGAGCGGCTGACGCAGATCCGTAAACTCTTCTATCCTGCTCCGAATCGCATGTTGGGCAAACGAACAATGCCCGCTCTTTCGCAGGCACAAGTAGGCGGCTTCGCTCCCTTTGTGGAAAACCTCATGTGGTCTCGCGGTCAAGTGCTCTTTCTAACGCTCCATGTCGTCGGGAGCAACAACAATGCCGCCAAACCGGCCGAGTTTCAAGCCCGTAATGCCGCCAATCACTTCTGGCTGCAGGCGGCATTCGCCGTAGCCCGCAAACAGCATTTTTCAGGAGTAATGATCATCATGCAGGCCAACCCTCACTTCGACAGACAGAAAAGAAAACAAGGGGATGGCTTTGCGGATACGGTCGCTCTGCTGGAACAGGAGACGGTCCAGTTTCCTGGTCAAGTGGTACTTGTTCACGGCGATAGCCACTACTTCCGCATCGACAAGCCGATGATCCGTGAACAAAACAATCCAGAAGGCGCTCGCCTGGAGAACTTCACTCGTGTAGAGACCTTCGGCCCGCCGGATGTACATTGGCTTCGAGCCACCGTCACGCCCGGCGATCCCATGGTTTTTCAGTTTGAGCAGCGCCTCGTTCCTGCCAATATTCGCCCACACTAGTCCCAATGGTCCGGCGTACTCTTATCCAACTTCCCCTTGCCGCCGCGGTGCGGCCGCGAAATATCGCCATCATCGCTCATCGCGGTGAACACCTCGAGAATCCCGAGAACACTCTCCCGGCCGTTCGGGCCGCCATCCGCGCAGGAGCCGACTACGTCGAGCTGGACGTACCGACCACGAAGGACGGCGCACTGGTACTGATGCACAATGCCACTGTGGATGCCCGCACCAATGGTCAGGGTGCTGTGCGTGATCTCACCCTCGCCCAAATTCGAGCTCTCGAAACTGGGGGCGCCCAAGTACCTACCTTTGAAGAAGCGCTGGCCGAACTCCGCGGGAAATGCGGTCTCTATCTCGATTGGAAGGACGCAAGCGCCAACGCGCTTTTGGATAGCCTTCGCCGTTTTTGCATGTTGTCCCACACGGTCGTATATGGTTCCGTGGCCGCACTTTCCGGGCTGCGGGCAATGGAGCCTTCCATTCGGGTCATGCCGGAGGCCGTTTCGGCCGAAGCGCTCCGCCATACGCTCGCCGCGCTCCATCCGTCAGTCGTAGCGTTCGATCGTCGCGACTTCCAGGACGGTATTATCGCCATCGCCAAGACGGCCCACGCCGGTATATTTGTGGATCGCCTGGGCGAAGACGACAATGAGGCCTCCTGGCGGGATGCCATCCGCCGCGGCGCGACAGGTATCCAAACGGATAGGCCCGCCGAACTCGCCGCCTTTCTAAGACGCTAAATATCCTTCAAGAGCCACTGAACGGCGCGCTTCTGCATCTGTACATGCTGTCCGGCCCACAGCGCATGAATCGTATGGCCTACCGCGGTAAACACCACGCGGCCTTTGCCGTAGTCATAGGCCCAGCCGGCCACGGATTTCGTGCCGTGCGTACCGAACGTCAAGCCATCGATATTCTCTGACTCCAGCAAAATGTGCTTCGGGTCTTTGTCGTAGGCGACATAGTGTTGTTCATCGTTCACGATGAAGGGTTTCAATCCCTTTGTGATCGGGTGCGACTGGTTCACCGCGCGCACTTCAAACGGCCGCAACGGCGGATGCCCAATGTAGGCGCCGCCTTGCACATCACGATAGGTCTTCGACGAGAGCGACACATGGCTGTTGTTGTGCAGGGAGTAAAAACCGTTCCCTGCCATCACAAACTCTTTCAACGCCACGGCCTGCTCTTCTTTCAACCACTGCGCCGGCTTGCTCTCCGGAAAGTCAGCCTTGTTTTCCAACCCGGCCGCGTATGCCGTGTACGCGTCCGGCCCCAAATATCCGTCCGGCCAGATCATCCCGTCCCGCAAGCAAAGGAAGAGCTGATAACCCTTGAGCCGCGCCGCCGAGAGCTCATCGTAGTGGATCGTATAGTCCACCGCGACGTTCAAACCATCGAAGACCTTGTTCAAGCCCACACGGATATAGTCGGGATTGTGATACCGGTCTCCGATCAAGGCAAGCGCCTTGCGGCGTGGCTGCGCCGAAGCACAGCCCGCCGCGGCGGATCCCAGGAATAGGCGTCGCGTTACCATTGCACGCGACCCACAATGACATGGTGCATGCGCGCCGTGCCGATGTCAGAGAAGCTCCCGCGTCCAATTCCGTTAAACCGGCCGAATTGCGCTTGGTTGTTCAGGTTGTAGGATGCACCGGGGTCAGCCAACTGCGGTTCCTTCGTCGGATTGTTGCAGTCCCAACGGATGCTAAACCGTACGTTCTCCGTGATGCGGAAGTCCTTGGAAATCGACAGTTGGGTCCAGCGCAGACCGGGCGATTCCACAACATTGCGGCCCATCGTACCCGCCGTGAATGCGGCCGGATAAGCGAATGCGGCATTGTTGAAATAGTTGTTCTGCGCGGCCAGCGGAAAGCGTTGGCCAATGTTGTAGTCGTTCACCACCATTTGCTCGGCCGGCAAAACGGCATCCGGACGCACCATCCCTGGCAAATAGCGATTCGGACTTCCGGCCGCCGTGACATTCACCGGAGGGCCGCTTTGGAACGTCTGGGTCCAGGCAAAATCCCACTGTCCAAACACATAGTCTTTAAAGCCGCCGCCGTTCATGAACTTCCGGCCCTTGCCGAACGGCAGTTCGTAGGTCATCACGCTCACCAACCGGTGGCGAATATCATAGCTGGCGCGGCCCTTTTCCAGGGAACGGTTGTAGAAGGTGATACCACTCCGCCCGCCGTCGTCGTCACCATCGTTCAAGGTCTTGCCCAACTGGTAGAACGTATTCAAAGTCATGCCCTGGGCAAAGCGCCGTTCAATCCGGAACGTGCCCGAATGGTGCGAATTGTGACCGTAGTTTGAATAGTGCTGGATCGCACCGAACTGCCGGTAGGGCTTGTAATTCTGCGTGGCGGTAAAGATCTGGTTCAGTACGGTCGGGTCCGTGGAAACATTCAACGGCACCACGTTCGTGTCCCAGTTGTTCAACAGTCCCACGCCCGAAGAACCCTGGTACAGCGTTTCCATCAGCCAGTTATTCGTCAGCTGCACCTGGAAACCGCCGGACCACATCATCACATACGGCATCCGCATATTCGGATCGAACCACGAGGCATTGCGCCCACCATAGTTGGTGCCTTGGAACGGAACGCTGCCGTCGGCCGCACTCGGGAAGGAGATCGGGCCCGGTCCTTGCGACAGCAGGAATGCGTGGCGAGGGTCGCCAGGAGCAGCCTGCACATTGGCAGTGGCCACGTATTCCTCAAAGTTCTGCCCGGCGCCGTTCGTCATCAGGTCCACGGTGTACATGCCGAAGCTCGACCGGAACACAACCTTGGGGTGCAGATTCCATGCCATTCCCAGGCGGGGTTGGAAGTTATTCAAGTCACGCTTGGCCAAGTTGCCGGCGCCATGCAAAATGGCTCCCTTCAATCCGGTCAACGGGTCCGTGGCGTTCGGATCAAACTGCGCCTGCTGCCCATATTTTGTGGAGAACGGAGACTCATAGCTCCACCGCACGCCAAGTTCCAACGTCAAGTTCCGGCGCGGGCGCCAAGTGGTCTGCCCGTAGAACGCGTGCGCCCACCAACGGGGCAACCAAGTGGCATTATTCTGCTGGAACACAGCCTGGCCGACCGTTCCCAGAAGCAGACTGGCAAACGCATTGCCTGTGTTCGGCGTGAAGGGCTGCTCCGTGCCAGCCATACGATATTGGCCCGACGGCAGTGCACCCGAAAGCGAGTTGTAGCGAGTCCGCATCAGCTCATAGCCGAACTTCATCGTATGTTTGCCAGCCACTTTCGTGAAGTTGTTCTGGAACGTGAAATCTTCCGCCACATCCAGCGACTTCCCACCCGGCCCCAAATTGTAGAACCGGCCTCCGCCAGAATTCTGGAAATCCGGGAAGGTTTCACCGGAGACGCCGGGAATGCCCAACTGAGCGGCCCATCCCTGGTTCAAACTCTCCGGAACTGCCAGATTGACACGCCGGTTGAAACCGGCGCGCATTTCGTTAATCGCGGTCGGACTGAACGTATAGGTGTCGGAAATCGCCACATTGCGTTGATCCAGCGGCTTCACATACACATTGCCGTAAATAACTTCGGTCAGCTCACGTACAGGCCGTTCCTGGCTGCGGTGCCGGACATGCGAATACCGGCCGAAAATCCGGTGATTGGTGGAGAACTGGTGATCGATCTTCGCGTCATAACGCTGGAAGTTGTAGGCCCCGCCGGCATTGTATGTCAGGTTATTGACCGGGCCTGACGGCTGCATGGTTCCAGGGTCGGACTGCTCGCGCCACGGCTTCAAAGCCAACAATTTTCGCGCAACCGGATCGTAGAGCGACTGCGGAATCACGTTGTTCGGAAACGGCTGGCGCGTCCAGGTGGAACCGTTCAGCGTGGTTGTGTAGGGGTTGTAGATCGGCAACCCACGCCCACCGAAGCTGAAATCGCCGGCGTACATCTCAGGGCTCGGCACGGTCACGATTGCCGTCTCGCTCAGCTTCTCGTAGTGTTGCTGAAACCCGCCAAAAAAGAAGGTCTTGTCTTTGATGATCTTGCCGGACGCGGTCGCGCCCCATTCGTGGTAATCGAAATCACCGGTACGGGGGAGTTGTTCCAGAAACGCGCGGTGGATGAGCTTCCCATTCGTATACCGGTCTTCCACGTTCCCGTGAAACGCGTTCGTGCCGCTCTTGAAAACCACGCTTAACTGCCCGCCCGCCGAGTGGCCAAATTCCGCCGGCGTACCCGTCGTCCACATCTTGAACTCTTGAATGGAATCCAACGAAGCAATCATCGTGCGCTGGTAGTCGCCCACCTGCCCAACCGCTGGCTCCTTGCCGTTCACGCCGTCCATCGAATATCCAATCGCGCGCTGCCGCTGTCCCACGGCATGTTGTCCGTTGATATTCGTCATGCCCGGCATATAGAGCAACACGCGGTGGACGAACTTCTGCATAACCGGCAGCTTCTGCACCACCTCGCCGTCCAGCACCTGGCCGGACCCGGCGGACTCCGTTTCCAACAATGGCGGTGTCGCGTTCACCTTCACCGAATCGGCCACATTGCCAACTTCCAGCGCCACATCAATACGCGGCGTCTCATTGATGCGCAGAATCAGGCCGGTCTGTACGAATTTTTTGAAGCCTTGCGCTTCAACAGTCACTTCATAGCTGCCGGACGGAAGATTCGGAACGTAGTAGGCGCCCGTCGCATTCGTTTGGCCTTCGTAGTTGAACTGCGTGCCGACATTCCGCACCGTCACTTTCACCCCGGGCACAACAGCACCCGTCGAATCCGTGACAGTTCCAACGACTGTCGCAGTGCCGGTCGACTGCGCAAGCATTGGTATGGCCGCAAGGGCAAGTATGGCCAGACGAGACAACATGGTAACCTCCATCGAAATCGCTCCCAGTCCGCAACGCTGCGGAAGTTTTGTATTAGCCTGATGAAATTTGGCTGTACGGTCAATCCGGTATTTCAAAATAGTTGAACTTACGTGCGCACGCTCAGCCCAACCGCCTGAAATCCGACAATTTGCGACAATTCCATCGCCGTCGCCCGGACAGCGGAAGTCAACGTCACCGGCTGCAGCCGGTAGAATCGCTGCGAAGGCATCGAAACGCTAATCGCCCCCACCGTCGCTCCCGTCCAGTCCCGCACCGGCGCGCCTACGCAACACGCGCCGCCGGCGCTCTCCTCCAGATCCAGGCTGAACCCCTGATGTTGCGTCTTGCGCAACTCGGACTCCAGTGCCGCCAACTGCGTAATTGTATTCGGAGCTGTTCGCGGCGTCCCCTTCTGTTCCAGATACTGCAACGCGACGGTGGGATCGATATTAGCCATAATCGCTTTTCCTAACGCCGTGCAGTGCGCGGCGGCAGTGGCCCCGAAATTGGCTTTGAACGGAATTTCCGCCGAACTATCGAACTGATCGGCAAGAAAAATATCGAACTCCTGCGGGTCGAAGATCGCAAGATGCGCCGTTGCCTCCACCTCTTCGGAAAGGCGCAGCAGGAGCGGGCGCGCCGCTTCCCGCAGTTCGTTTCGCTGAAACGCGGCCAAGCCGATCTTCATTAACCCCACGCCAAGACGATACGTCTTCGTCTGCGGGTTCTGTTCCACAAATCCGCAATGCCGCAGCGATGCGAGAATACGGTGAATATCGCTCGGCAGAAGGTCGGTTCGCCGCGCCAGTTCGGTCACCCCGAGACATGGCCGGTGTCGAAACTCCCCGAGAACGCGACACACTTTACTAATCGTTGTTGCGGGCTTCATCCTACACCCCATCGGCCCCCCTACGTTGAGACCAGACGGAGTATATATTTCGGCCGGATAGGCCGTCAAGCGCCTAATCGCTCAAACGCTCAGCGGATGATGTCGCGCACGACCCGCGCCGGAAACTCATCCGTAATCCGTTCGTTGCGGCCTTCCCGCTCAAAAACCAACTTCCGGTGGTCCATCCCCAGCAGGTGCAATACCGTCGCGTGGAAGTCGTGCACGCTTACTTTGTTCTCCACGGCACGGTAACCAATCTCATCCGTCGCCCCGTACGTCGTGCCCCCTTTGATCCCGCCTCCCGCCATCCAGATGCTGAATCCGGACGGTCCATGGTCCCGCCCCGCATTCGGTCCCGGATCCTGAGCAATCGGCAACCGGCCGAACTCCCCGCCCCACACAACAAGCGTGGAATCCAACAATCCGCGTTCTTTCAAATCCCGCACCAGCGCCGCCGCAGGCTGATCTGTCTTCCCGCAGGCATACTCCAACCCCGCCCGGATCTTATTGTGGTTATCCCAGATCTGTCCTTCAATATAGACCTGCACCAACCGTACGCCGCGCTCCACCAGCCGCCTCGCCATCAGGCATCTCTTCCCATAAGAGGCCGTCCGGTCGTCGCCCAAACCATACGCCGCCTTCGTCGCCGCCGATTCCTTTTCCACGTCCAGCGCGTCCGTGGCCGCCAACTGCATCCGCGCTGCTAGTTCGTAGTTTGCAATCCGCGCTTCCAGCTCCGCATTCCCCGCATGTCGATCCCGGTGGCCAGCATCCATCCGGTGCAGCAAACTCCGGCTTAAATCTACGATTCCCGCCGGATATTCCTCTTTCGCGTTCAAATTCAGAATCGGCGATCCCTCCGAACGAACCCGCGTCCCCTGGTAGACAGCAGGCAACCAGCCGGACTGCCAGTTCTGGATAAAGTTGATCGGAGGCCCCTTCGGATCATCCAGAACCACATACGCCGGCAAATTCTGATTCTCCGAACCCAGTCCGTAGGTGATCCAGGAACCCAGCGAAGGCCGCGTCGGCAAAATCCGCCCGCCGTGCATGATAAACAGCGCGGCCTCATGCGCCAGGTGCGTCGTGTACATGGATCGCACCACGCTAATCTCGTCCACTACTTTCGATAAGTGCGGCAGCATCTCGGAAACTTCAATTCCAGACTGGCCATGCTTAGCGAACTTGTAGGGCGATGGCATCAACCCGCCCGTCTCCCGGACTGCCCGTACTTCCGCCGCCAGATCCCGGCTCGGCGGCTGCCCGGCGTATTTGGCCAACGCCGGTTTGTGGTCGAACAGATCCACCTGGCTCGGCCCACCATTCATAAAGAGTTGGATGATGGACTTCGCTTTCGGCGCGTGGTGCGGCTGCTTCGACGTCAGGTCGTACAGCCCCGCCTTGGCCGGCAGATTCTCGGCAAACAGCCCGGCCAGCGCCGTGCCCATCAGGCCATCGGACATTCGGGAAAAGAAATCTCGGCGTGTCGGCATACTGTCCTCAATCAATGTATAGAAACTCAGCAGAGTTCATCAGCGTATGGCAAACCGTAGCCAGAGCCAGCCACTTTGCCCGGCTTCGGACGGGCTCAGCGGGCCGGGTCTTCTCCAGCGGCTTCTCCCATTCGGCGTTCATTCGCGCCAACGTCGCTGTCGCGGCCCTTGTCTCGTCCTCGCTCGGTTTCCGTGCAAACGCCAACAGATAGGCCCGTTCAATCTGCGCCGCCGGGTCTTCTCCCACCGAGTCGATAATCCGTCCTGCCATGTACCTCGCGTTCTCGCGCGTCAGGTCGCTATTCATCATATGCAGCGCCTGGGATGACACCACCGAGAGCCCGCGTTTCACGCAATTCGGATTCATGAAAGGCTGGTCGAACGTCTCCAACAGCGACAATGGCTGCGTGCGCCGGTGCGCCACGAAAACCGACCGCCGCATACTCTCAGTCACCACCTCGCCGTCCGGCTGCACCTTGAACGCATCCGCCGGCCCAAACGGCTTTTCTTCCAACCGTCCCGCAATCTGCAGGATGGAGTCCCGCACGTTCTCCGCGTCAATGCGCCGCAACGGGTATCCATCAGCACCAGACTTCTGCCGGTACGTCGCTGAGAGCAGGATCTTCCTGTGCAGCGCCTTCATGTCCCAACCGCTCTCAACAAACTCTACGGCCAGCCAGTCCAGCAACTTCTGATTCGTGGGAGCCGCGCCCATCTTTCCGAAATTGCCGGGTGTCGCCACGAGCCCTTCGCCAAAGTGATGTTGCCAAATCCGGTTTACCATCACCCGCGCCGTCAGTGGGTGCTCCCTATGCGTCAGCCACTTAGCCAAAGCTAGCCGCCGCCCGCTGGAGTGTCCAAGCGGCTCCAAGCGATACTCTCGTGTACTGGCGGATAGTACGGACGGAGCCCCCGGGCCTACCAGCGCGCCCGGCGTCGAGGCGTCTCCCCGCAACAGTACCCGCGTCGGCGGCGGCTCCGGCCCCAGATCAAACAATGCCCGAACCAACGGCAGTGGCTTCAGCTTCGCCTGTTCTTTCTTGATCTGTTCATCCAAAGCCGCCTTTTCCTTTTTGAATGGCTCAAACTCTGCAGCCAGTTCCGTGAGCTTCGCGTCTTTCCCTTTCTTCTCGCGGTAAGGCTTGGCTTTCTCCTCAATCTGCGCCTGCAGTTCCTTCACGCGCCGCGTAATCGGCGCGTTGAACGTGGCCGTCTCTTCCCACTCTGCGGTTGTCGTCGGATGCAAATACCGGGTGCTATTCTCATCGCATTTCGCGCCAACTCCCCCGCAAGGAAAAACTGGCGGCAGCCAATGATACGGATCATAGGCCGGAGTCAGCACGGAAACCAGCCGGTAATAATCACGGGTCGGGATCGGGTCGTACTTGTGGTCATGGCAACGCGCACACCCCACCGAGAGCCCCATCACCGCCGAGCCCAATACTTCAATCTGCCCGGCGATTACATCCATCCGCTCCGGGATGAAATTCTGTTCCGTGCTGTAGGTTGCGTCCGGCGCCGTCCGCCAGAACCCGGTGGCGGCCAATAGCTCCACTTGCTCCGGCGTCATCTTTTTCGCATTCCGGTAGTCGAACAGTTCGTCTCCCGCCAACTGTTCCCGCAGAAACTGGTCATAGGGCTTGTTCGCGTTGAACGAGCGAATCACGTAATCCCGGAATCGCCACGCATAAGGCCGCGTCTGGTCGCCGCTATTGCCGCCTTCGCTGTCCGTATAGCCGACGGCATCCAGCCAGTGCCTTGCCCACCGTTCTCCGTACCGGGGCGACGCCAACAGCCGGTCCACCAGCTTTTCGTACCGTTTCGGATCCCTGTCTTTCTCAAAGGCAATCACGTCTTCGGGAGTCGGCGGCAAACCAATCAAGTCAAAGTAGGCTCTGCGCAACAACGTGGAATCCTGCGCGGCCGCCGTCGGTGGTTTCGACGCCAAAGCATCAATCGGATTCTTTCCCGCCGCCACAACTGGACGAACGGGCGTCCGGAACGCCCAGAACTCCCGGTCCTTCGGCTTCACGGCCGTATCCGTTGCGACGCTCACCTCGGCCGTCTTCTCAAAATCCTGCCGCGCCCCATCCTCGATCCACTGCTTCACCTTCGCCAACTCGTCATCGGTCAACCCACGCACCGAGTACTGCTCCTGCAACTTCGGCGGCGGCATCTCCTGCGACGCGATCCGCTTCACAAGCAGACTCTCCTCCGCCTTCCCGGCCACAATCACCGGCCCGGACTTCCCGCCTTTCAACATGGATGCGTGCGTCCGCAAATCCAGGCCCCCCCCCATCTTCTCCCGGCGTCCGTGGCACACCCAGCACTTCGCGCTCAGAATTGCCGTCACGTCCCGTTCCGCCACCGGCGGCTTCCGGTCTTCACGCTCAATCCACGTCCGCACCGCGGCAATCTCGGCTTCCGTCAGCCGCACTCCGCCCATCGGCATCTTTCCGGTGGCCACCATCGAGAGCAGCAGACTGTCCGACGGCTTGCCCGCCACAATTGCTCCGCCGGATTTTCCACCCCGCAACGCATCCTCGGCGCTCTCCAGCGCCAACCCGCCGCTGCGCGCCTTCTCGCTATGGCACGAAATGCATTTCGCTCGGAAAATCGGCAACACGTCGGTGTCAAAGACACCCGCCGCCAATAGAAGAATCGTCGCTGGCCACATCACGCGACCAGTATATTCACTGCGTGCGGATCGGAGTGAGTTGTGTCGCCTCGGCCTCGGCGTTGCCGGCCGTCCCAGTCAGGTCCAGTTCCAAGGTCTTATCGATGTTCTTGCAGATCGTCTCCGTGCACGCCTGCCCCTGAATACGCAGTTCCGCGCGCGGCTCCCCGCTCCGTTTCACCTTCGCTGCAAACAACGCCTGCTTCTCGAAGCCCCAGGAAAATATTCGCAACTCCGGCTTCGAAAAATCTCTTAACGCCGGTTGCATCCAGGGTCCGTCCACCGTCAACCCGCCCGTCACCGCAATCGAAGTCGGCTTATCCACCCCCAACGCCTTCTTGCCCGCCAACTTCTCCGCCGCGCGCACCCCGTTATCCATCGCAAACGTGTGCCAACCATCCGCCAGCGTTAAACGGACCAGCAGCATCCCACTCGCATCCACGCGAGCCCGGTAGGTCGCGCAAATCGCGTCATCCACCACAATTTCAACGGGTTGGGACCACTCCGCCCCCGCCATCGACGCCATCGCCAATCCCGCTAGCCAAATTTTCATTTCCGGAAGCTCATTCGAATGGTTTTCAGCGGCATGGAAATCTTCTTCCCATCCCGCAACACCTCCAGCGTACCCGTATCGCCCGGCGTTTTGTGCAGCACAATGTACAGCGACGCCGTGTTCGCGTGCGGGTCCGTGTCCTTCCCATCCACACCGGTGATAATATCCCCTACCTGCAATTCATGCGCCTGTACGCTTGCGGCCATCGACGAAACGTATTTCACATAGCTCGCAAACCCGCCCGGCGGCAGATTCAGTTTGGCCTTCTCCTCCGCCGTGAGCGGCCGGTCTTCAAAGTACGATCGCGGTTCCACGCTCGATTGCCGGTATCGCGTATCCGTCCACCACCACCGCACGGGCAGTGCGATCTGCAACTCCTTGGCCGCCCCGCCCCGGTCCACCGTCACGCGAATCGTTTTCGCCGTCCGCGCCACCTTGTCGTATCGATTCTGCAAATCGCCGAACGTCCACACCACATCGCCTTCCCACTTCGCAATCCGGTCGCCCGCGCGCATTCCCGCCGTCTGCGCCGCCCCGCCCGCCTCTTTGACAATCAGACCCTTCGGCACATCCAGTTCAATGCCGAGCGTCCGTATGTCCGGCGACCGGAACAGATGTACCAGCTTATCCAGCGTCCCGTCTTTCTCCCGGTGCAGATTCTGAAAATCGCCAATCAGATGGCATTCCACGCAGGCGTTCTGTTTGAACGTACGCTCCACCAGCATCGGGTAGTCCCGTGGCGAAATTGCCTTTGGCCTTTCCGCTTTCGGCAATTGGCCCGCTTGATACTGCTTGTGCAGTTCCAGGCCCTTCTCCGCCGCCAACGCCAAACTATCCAGGTTCAAGTACGAATCCGGCGACCGCGAGTCCCGCCCGCCGTAGCGCATGTAGATCTGCTCATCGGCGTTCATCAGGAAGAAGTACAGCGTATTGTTACGGTCGTATTCGAACAGACCGATATCCACCGCGTCCATGCGGATAATCCGCACGCACACATACTGGCGGAGCTGTTTTCCAAGGGGCGAATCTGACGGCGACAGCACAACCTGTGCGTCGAAAACTCTACCGTTCGTTCAAGGCTCGCAGCGATATTCCAGGAATATCGGCTTCCCTGTCGCTTTTGCCTCTTTGAGCGCGGCTTGATAGTTGTCCAACCAGACGATCTCGTCTTCCGCCGGCTTCGTCTGCGCCAAGGCTGCAAAGGATAGGAGGAATATCGCCGCCGCAAATCGCATCGTTACTATTGAGCGTACCAGACCGTCCGGACGTTGCTGGTTCGTTGCTTCGTCATCCGCAACGTACGCGCCTGCTGCAGCAAGAGCTCGGCGTCCGGCAATGCGGCCCCAAGCATCAAAAGCGCCAAGCCAATCAGTAAAAGACGGGAAATCGGGGATGGATCGGGCATAGAACCTCGCCAGTTTCCAACGCAACTCGAAAGCCAATCCCCAAATTACTAAAAACAAACAGCTTATAGCGCACTAGATCAGTGCACCACTGTCCCTCTGCGGAACGGATTGTCCGATTCCGCACACTACGTGGGCTCTACGCCGTGCCTTTTCCCTTTGCCGCGGGTTTCTCCGTCACCGCGGGAGACGGTAATCCCAGCTTCGCGCGCAAATCGGCATCCACCTTCGCCGCCATATCGGTGTTTTCTTTCAGAAACGTCTTCGCATTCTCGCGCCCCTGGCCAATCCGCTCGCCCTGGTAGCTGTACCATGACCCGGACTTCTCTACCAAGCCGTTGGCCACACCGAGATCCACCAGGTCGCCCTCTTTGGAAATCCCCTCGCCGTACATGATGTCGAACTCGGCTTCCCGGAACGGCGCCGCCACTTTGTTCTTCACCACTTTGATCTTCGTCCGGTTGCCCATCACCTGATCGCCTTCTTTGATCGCGGCGATCCGTCGAATATCAATACGCACGCTCGAATAAAACTTGAGTGCCCGTCCGCCGGAAGTCGTTTCCGGATTCCCGAACATCACGCCGATCTTCTCGCGAATCTGGTTAATGAAAATCAGGCACGTATTGCTCTTCGCTACCACGCCCGTCAGCTTTCGCATCGCCTGCGACATCAGCCGCGCCTGGATGCCGACAAACGCATCGCCCATCTCGCCGTCCAGTTCCGCTTTCGGAACTAGTGCCGCCACCGAATCCACCACCAGCACGTCAATCGAGTTCGACGCGATCAACGTGTTGGCAATCTCCAGCGCCTGCTCCGCATAGTCCGGCTGCGACACCAGCATGTTGTCGATATCGACTCCCAACTTCGTCGCATACACCGGGTCTAGCGCATGTTCCACGTCCACATAGGCGGCAATCCCGCCCATCTTCTGCGCCTGTGCCACCACCTGCAGCGCCAGCGTCGTCTTGCCCGACGATTCCGGCCCGTACACTTCGATAATCCGGCCACGCGGCACGCCGCCTACACCCAACGCATAGTCCACCGAGATCGATCCCGTCGAAATCGTCGCAATCGCGCCGACGGCCTCTTTCGACCCCAACCGCAGCACGGAGCCCTTGCCAAACTGCTTTTCAATGGCGCCCAGCGTTGCCTGTAACGCGCGGAGTTTCTCTTTTTCGTCGAGCATGGGTAACTTCCAATTATAGAGTGCGTAAGGCTGCGGAAAGTTCTCTTTTTCTGACTTACCGCCGCACCGCAACGCGCACCGGAGCCGGGCAACAGTCCATTCCACACACCGGCGGCCGCGCCGGCAGCCTTCCGACGGCCTTCGCCGCCGCGCTCTTTGTATACTCCTCCACCACTTCCCGAATCATTTGTACAAAAAGCGGATGAGTTCCCGCCGTAGCCGCCCGTGTAAATCCGAGTCCTAACTCCTCCGCCAGATGTTTGGCCTCATAATCCAGGTCATACATCACTTCCATGTGGTCGCTCAAAAACCCAATCGGCTGCACCACAACGTCCTTGGTCCCGGCCGCTTTCTCTTCCCGCAACACGTCCAGAATGTCCGGCTCCAGCCACGGAATCTGCGGCGGCCCGCTCCGGCTCTGGTACGCCAACCGGTAAGGTGCGCTCTCTTCCGCCACCAGCCGCGATGCCTCCTGCAACTGCTCCACGTAGGCGCTCGTGTCCGCCATCGACATCGGCACGCTATGCGCCGTGAAAATCACCTTCGCCCCCGGCCGCTCCGCCAACGCATTTCGCAGCGACTCCCGCATCACGGCAATAAACAGCGGATGATTGAAAAACCGCCGCACCGTCACCACTTCCGGAGCACCTTCTCCCACTTCCGCCTGTGCCCGCGCCACGTCTTCCCGGTACTGCCGGCATCCGCTATAGCTGCTGAACGCCGACGTCGGAAACGCCAGGACTTTCTTCCGTCCATCGGCCGCCATCTGCCGCATCGTATCTGCCAGAAACGGAGCCCAGTTCCTGTTCCCCCAATACACCGGCAGGTCCAGATTCAGCGCCTCCAACAGCGCCCGGCACTGCGCGTTGATCGGGCTCACGCCCCCAAAGTGGTAGTAGTGTTCCGCCACTTCCAGCAGGCGTTCCCGCGGCACATTCCGCCCACGCGTCACGTTTTCCAAAAACGGCAGCACGTCGTCGGGTTTCTCGGGCCCTCCAAATGAGAGCAGCAAAAAGGCGTCGAATTCAGCCATGATTCTCCTTAGGATGACGCCCGAAGCGCCGCGGGCACACCAATTTTATAGGTCGGGTATCGCAGCGTCACTCCCAACTCCCTCAGCACCGCCCGGCCATCCACTCGCCGGTCCGCCCGACGCGTCTCGTCCAGCGCTCCCGCCGGCACGCTCTCCGGCAAAGGAACTCCCAACAATTCGCAACAAAACCGGGTAATCTCACCGTTCGTGCACGGCTCCGCATCCGCCACCGGCCATGCCCCCGCCAACTCCCCCAGCACCGCCCCCGCCGCAATCGCCGCCAAATCGTCCACATGAATCCGCGACGTGTACGCGCTGCCGTCCCCCGCAATCTTCCATCGTCCAACCCGTATCGATTCATGCGCGCCCCGCCCCGGCCCATAAATCGCCGCCGGTCGAAGCACGCAGGCGGACCCCGGCCCGGCCATCACCCGTTCTTCCGCCGCCAGCCGTAGCCGCGTGCGCTCCGTCGTAGGACCCGCCTCGCTCCTCTCGTCCACCACGCGCTGGTCTCCATACACGCCCGTGGTCGACAAATACACCACACGCGCCGCCTTCCCGGCCAGCGCTTCCACGCCCGCGGCCTCCGGCACGCTCCACAGCACGCGCCAATCGTCGCCATCCAGCTTCCGAAGCGGTTCCGTATCCGGTAGCGTCAGCGGTAAGTCCCCGCCCTCCCGCCGCGTCGTCACCACCGTGTGCCCCTGCGCGCGCAGGAGTGCGGCCGCGCGGCCGCCCGTATAGCCAGCGCCCACAATCAATATACGTGCCATATCAAAAATGCTCGGGAATCCGCGCCTGCGCGGCAGCTAGCCGCTCCAGCAACTCCGGCCCCGGCTCTTTCCGCAGTGCCGCCCGCACCTCCAGGTCCGCCTCCTCCCACCTCCGGCGCGTCACCAGATGCTCGGCCATCATCACATGTGGCTCCGGGTCCCGTTCGTCAATGCGATGCGCCTCGTGCAGCCAGTTTGTAAACGCGCGCACCTCGTTCGCCAGCAGCGACAGCCGCGCCAACTCCTTGCAGGCCAGCTTATGGTCCGGGTCCAGCGTCACACACTCTTCCAGCGCCACAAACGCATCGCCCAGCTTGTCTTCTTCCGCCAGCCGCAGCCCCAATTGGTAATACTCTTCCGCCGTCATTACATTACGCCGTAAGTGCGGAACGCCTCCACCGTCGACATGCCGTTTTCAATGGCGATGCGCACCAGGTTCTCCCCTTCCAGCTTCTCAAACGCCCGCGTCAACGCTTCTTCTTCGGCCTCGCGCGGCACCACCAACACCCCATCCCGGTCGCCGTAGATCAGGTCGCCCGGCCGCACCGTCACGCCTTCCACCTGCACCGGTACCCGGAAATCGGTCACCTCGCCGCGCGGCCCCTGGTCCTGCGCGTAACTTCCATGCGCGAAGGTAGGAAAGCCCAACCGCAGAATTCCGGACGTATCCCGCGCCCATCCGTCCATCACCGCGCCCGCCGCGCCCAACTTCATCGCCCGCGTCGACATCAGCTCGCCCCACAGCGCATACCGGGGCGACGAACCCGCCGCAAAATACACCTCATGCGGGCGCAAATCGTCCAGCGCTTCCAGCATCATGCCAAACGGCTTCCGGTCCGGAGCCGCATCTGCCGGCAGGTCTACTTCCAACACCGGCATCGCCCGCCCCGCCACCACCATGTCCTCACGCAGCGGTCGTATCCGTGGCGGCAGAAAGCAGTGCAGATACCCCATCTTGTCCAAAATATCGCCGATAATCGCGCTGAACAGCTCCCGTTTAATCAACGGCAGCAGTTCCGCGTCCGGTAAATTCTTATACGTGGCCATCGTGGAAAGCTTACCGCAGTAGCTCCGCGACCTCCGCATATTGATTCTCCAGCGCCGCCTCTCGCGGCGATTTCCCGTCTTTGTTGCGGATCAACTTCCCCGCCCCGCGCTCCAGCAACAGCTCCACCGTTGTCTTCCGCCCCCACGACGCGGCCAGAAACAGCGCCGTCGCCCCATGCGCCGTGTCCCGCGCATCAATCGCCGCCCCCCGCGCCAGTAGCAGGTTCACCGCCGCCGTCTGCCCGGCCAGCGCGGCGTCATGCAGCGGCGTCGCTCCGTCCGTGTTCAACGCCGACACCTTCGCCCCGCGCTCCAGCAGCGCCTGCATGCTCTCCAGTTGGCCTTTCAGTGCCGCGTCATGCAGCATCGTCGGCTCGATCTTAGCCCCATGGATCAGCAGCCAGCCGATCATCTCCACATGCCCATTCGTCACGGCCGCTCGCAACAGCCTCTGTGGATCGGGCAGTGTAGCGCCCGCCTGCAACAAGGCATCCGCCACAGCAACAAATCGCAACCGCAGCGCCGTCGCCAACGGCCGCCCGCCCTCTCCATCCACGGCATTCGCATCCGCGCCCGCCCGCAACAGCAGCGCCGTCACCTCGGCCGACCCCTTCTGCGCCGCCACATGAATCGGCTGCAGCCCCGTTTTCGGATTCACCCGCTTGGCATCGGCGCCCTTCGCCAGCAGAATCTTTACGATGCCCGCCTGTCCCCGCCAACAGGCCTCGTCCAACGGCGTCGCCCCGGAAGCATCCGCTACGTTCGGCGACCCGAACCGGGCCAGAAGATCGACAAATAACTCCTCGTATCCCCGGTTCGCGGCCAAATGCAAAACCGTCGAGCCCGACCGGTCCACCGCTTTCAAATCGGCGCCTTTTTCCAGCAGTAAGTCCACAAACTCCCGCCGGTTGGTAATGACCGCATAGTGCAGCGGCGTCGATCCGCCTTCCAGGTGCCGAGCATTCACATCCGCGCCCGCCGCCAACAGCGCCAGCACCACATCCTTGTGCCCGGACCACGCCGCGTCGTGCAGCGCCGTACCGCCTAGGGTATCCGGCCCATTCACCGGTGCGCCCTGTTGCAGCAACTGCTTCACGCGCTCCACATCCCCCGCGCGCGCAGCCGTATGAAGCTCGCCGGCCATCGCTAGCGAGCCCCACAGTAATAGGTTACTTGCGATCAGCCAACGGAACGTAATCGCGCTTCCCTTCGCCCAGATAGATCTGGCGCGGACGGCCAATCTTCTGGTCTTCGTCGCACATCAGTTCTTCCCACTGCGAGAGCCACCCGCTCACGCGCGGAATCGCAAACAGCACCGTGAACATCTCCGCCGGGAAACCCAGGGCCTCATAGATCAGGCCGGAATAGAAGTCCACGTTCGGATACAGCTTGCGCTTGATGAAGTACTCATCGTGCAGGGCGATCTTTTCCAGCTCCGATGCCACATCGAGCAGCGGATTCTTGCCGGTAACGGCAAATACGTCTTCCGCGGCGGCCTTAATGATGCGGGCGCGCGGGTCGTAATTCTTGTAGACGCGGTGGCCGAAGCCCATCAACCGGCCTTCGCCCGATTTGCACTTTTCAATGAAGCCCGGAATGTTCTCCACCGAACCGATATGCCGCAACATCTTCAACACGGCCTCGTTCGCGCCGCCATGTAGCGGGCCATACAGGGCCGCGGATGCCGCCGCTAACGAAGAGAACGGATCGGCCTGCGAGCTACCCACCAGCCGCATCGTCGAGGTCGAGCAGTTCTGCTCATGGTCGGCATGCAGGATGAAGAGGATGTCCACCGCGCGCACTAGCCGCGGATCAGCTTCCTTCTCAAACAGCATGTTCAGGAAATTTCCGGCGAAAGAGAGATCGGTGCGCGGCGCGACCATCGGCAGGCCTTTGCGATACCGGTAGCCCCACGCTCCCAGCGTCATCGCCTGGGCAATGCCCCGGTAGATCTGCTTCGTCCGGTTTTCCTTGTCCAGAACCTTTTTCGCATCCGGGTAGGCTGATGCCATGCCCGCAAACCCGGTCATCAACAGGGACATCGGGTGCGCATCGCGGCCAAAACCGTCATAAAGCCGGCTGAAATTCTCCGGCAGCGCCAGGTTGGCGTTGATTTCATTCGTAAAGGCGGTGAGCTGCTCCGCGTTCGGCAACTGCCCATGCCACAACAGATAGGCGGTCTCGAGGTAGCTGCCGTCGTCGGCCAACTGTTCAATCGGATAGCCCCGGTAGTTCAGGATGCCCTTGTCACCGTCGATAAATGTGATGGTGCTTTTGCAGGCCGCCGTATTCATATACGCGGGGTCATAGGTCATCAGACCAAAGTCCTCGGCGTCTACTTTGATCTTGCGAAGATCGGTGGCGCGAATCGTCTCGTCCTGAATCGGAACTTCGTAGGACTTTCCGGTCCTGTTGTCGGTGATGGTGAGTGTATCGGCAGGCATGCGGGAAGAGTGGGAAAGATCAGCTTATCGAAAATTTCTATTTGGTGGCTTTTTTGGCGGCGGGCGCAGGCGCGGACGGGGCGGACATCTTCAGAACCTTTTCAATCTCGTTGGCCAGACCGTCGCCTTCCATCAAGGCCGCCGAGGCTTCCGTGTAGCCAAAATCATTGCGGATCATCCCCTGCGGATCGACGATAAACACGTGCGGAAGGGTGATCGTGGGCTTCTGCGGCGTCACTTTCAGGTAGGTGGCGGTCACCTGTCCACAATCAAAGAGGAATGGCGTGGTGATCTTGTTGGTCGTAAGGAACCGGGAAACCGTGGTCTGGTTATCAGCGGAGGAATTCACAATGCTCATCACCGCAATCCGGTTGCCGAACTTCGTTTTAATGCGTTCCAGATTCTTCGATACGGCCAGGCAGTGCGGGCAGGAAGTCATCATGACGTCGATCACAACGACTTTGCCGCGCTGGTCGAGAATGTCGTGGTAGTTGAGATTCAGGTCTGGTAGCGAAAAACTCGGCGCCCTCCGGCCGGAAAGCTCCCCGGCGGCAAAAAGTACAGAAACAGAGGTGGCTGCCAGCAGCAGCAAAAGCTTACGCATAGTCCATTTTCAGTGTACACGCCAGATGCGCTTCGGATTCGTCAACTTTCCCATTGGCTGCACGCCGGATGACTCGCCTCCTCAAGCGCACACACCATTGCCTCGGCGAACATGGCGGCTTTCAATTCTTTGAAGCCCTAGTGAAAGCGAGGAGCCAACCCGAACCTGTGCTTCTTGGCCACCGACAACGTAACGGCTTCCACTTGGCTCCCGTGCTGTTGCGCCGCTTCGGCGGCGGTTTGGCCCGTTTATGCGGGCTCCACCCAAGTCAGCGAGACGGTCTCTCCCGTTGTCGGCTGGATTGCTCGGCCGGCACACGCTTGCACTCGCGTCCGTTCATCGGCCAGAGCGATAGCGAACGCAAGCAGGCGCCCCAGCGTATCTGCCGCGTTATGCACCTTCGTGCCATTCCTTAGCTTGGCTCCGGCGTCGATTGCCGCTGCATACGGCTATCGAGAATTGGTACTGTCGGTTGTGCGTCCCGCCCGCCTTCAATCGGAGCCATTCGCGTAGATCCTTCGCCAGAAAGGCAAAGAACTCTCCCCGAATCCAACGCAGCTTTTGCGGATACGCAAACTTCCACGGGGAAGACCTTCGGGTTTCACAACCACGGCGCTCTTCCATTCGTCGAGGTCACATAGGGCGCCGCAAACACCCACTCCTCATCACTCATGTCCGGCTGCTATTGTTCCCGTGCTTCTGAGAGAATCGCCATCCCCTCAACTTCTCATGAAGATAACCACAGGCTCATAGAAAAAGCACATTCTACTGCAGGACAAATTGCTTGACAGGTACGAGGGCGGGTGTTAGCGTCCCTTCATGATGTATCGTCTGACATCTACATCTAACTTTAGGACAGCTACGTGGTTGGTAGCTGTCCTGCGCTGTCGCTATTTGCAAGTGTCCAACTTTATGGTGCCAATTGTTTTTACAGCAACGGAAATTTTGGCGCCTTCTCTATATGGTTTTGCAGTGAGTGGTGTCAGCCAGACTTGAACATGGATGTGTGTGAGCACGACTATTGTCAAACTTTCGACCAATACGGGCAGCCGTTGTGCGTAGGAACTATTTGGTACTGTATCGATGTACACTACTGCCGTATGTATCCAGGGTGTCTGAATTGTGGATGAGGTGCTTATGAAAAGGACAATAGTGATCTCAATTTGGACGTTGGCTGTCGCATTGTTCGCGGTGCTTCTTGTCACGAAGACCCGAGTCGGCCTTATCTTGGCGCAGGCGCAAGGCCCAGGCCCGAGCTTTACAGCTGTACGGCAAACGAAACAGTTCACCGAAGATGGGAAAAATACGTTTACAGAGTTACTGCATGTCGGGGTCCGTTCCGATGGCAGTCGTGCGGAAAAACGAATATCTCGCAACCAAAGCACGCTGGAAATGCGTGTCATTGTGGATGTCGGATCTGCGACCAAGACCGTATTGGATGCAAATACGAAATCCAAGACGACTTACGCTCTCCCTGCGAATGAAATCATGGCGCTCCGCTATCAGCCGTCCTCGTGTGTGATCGGTTCGCAGCCAGTCGAGCAAAGCACAATTCTTGACATTCCGGTAGTCAAGGTGACTACTCCCGCAACGCCGGGCCAGCCCTCCGTTGAGGTTGTTCGTTGGAAAGCGCCATCTCTGAATTGTTTTTCCCTTCGGACGGAGGCGCGCGAAGTTTCAGCCGGAGGCGTTCCGAAAGGAAGCACAAGCGTAGAGGAAACGCTGTCCGTTACAATTGGCGTTCCTGATACAGCCATGTTTGCAATTCCCGCAGACTATCAGGAACGTTATCCATCGGAGGTTCTGGAGAAGGCACGCCAACAGGCGGGGCGAGCTCCGTGTCCCGAATGCGGTAGCCGGGATTCCAAATTGGACGAGGCGTATCGTAAGAATAGGTAGTCCAGAAAGGGGCATAGTTGGCGGTTGGGAGGGAACGCTGCCCCTTTTTTCTGTCGACTAGGAGAAGTTTTTGCGTCGAACGCGTCCGTTCGCGCACACGTTGCAATGGCTAGTCCCAGAGCTCACAGACACCCCAGTCGGAGAGAGCCTTTCAGTCCGCAGAACGCCCACGCCATCCCAGACGAACAGAGAACAGCTACTGCGGGGACTTGTGATCTCGCTACAGCCCCCGCCGGGCAATCTCTTCACCCTTGCGCAAAGCGTCCAGAACGCCGTTCACAAACCGCGCCGACTCCTCGCCTGAAAATCGCCGCGCCAGTTCAATCGCCTGGTCAATGACCACGGCCGCCGGCGTATCCGTGCGCAGCATTTCCCACGCCGCCAGCCGCAGCACATTCCGGTCCACCACCGGCATCCGCTCCAGCTTCCAATGCTCGGAACGCCGAGTGATCACCGCGTCCAAAAACTCCATCTCCTGGAATACGCCAAACAACATCTGT
The DNA here is from genome assembly GCA_035714175.1 of Bryobacteraceae bacterium. Taxonomy (GTDB): domain Bacteria; phylum Acidobacteriota; class Terriglobia; order Bryobacterales; family Bryobacteraceae. The sequence continues at coordinate 57,782 of DASTML010000036.1, forward strand.
TCCAGAAAAGCGTCGGCCTCTGGTACGGTGTCGTTCTCTTCCGTATAGAGCGTGTGGTAAAAGTCCCGCATCGCGTCTTCCGGCGAGATCTTACGCATATCGCACTCATACAGCATCTGCAGCGCCCGCCGGCGGCTCAAGTGTCGGGAGGGCATCGTCTATTTTCCGCGGATCTGCCGGAGAACGCTGGCCATTTCAATAACAGTGGCGGCCGCGTCAAATCCCTTGTTGCCGCTTTTGGCCCCGGCGCGGTCAATCGCCTGCTCCAACGTATTTGTGGTCAACACGCCGAAGGCCACCGGAATGCCCGTGGACAGCATGGCTTGTCCAATACCTTTCGCCGCCTCGCCTGCTACGTAGTCAAAATGGGGCGTTTCCCCACGAATTACCGCGCCCAGGCAAATGATGGCGTCATATTTGCCGCTCTCGGCCAACGCCTTTACCGTTACCGGCAATTCCCAGGACCCGGGAACCCGGACCACCGTTACGTCTGACTCTGCTACGCCATGCCGGCGCAATCCATCCAACGCGCCGCCCAACAACCGGTCCGTAATAAAGCTGTTAAACCGGGCAACCGCAACCGCGACCCGGAGTCCCTCGCCCTGCAGGGCGCCTTCAATTTCTGTGTGCGGCATGTCTATGTCCTAATTTTGCGGGGCCCAAGGAACCGTATGGGATAATAAGGATTCAGGGCGTCTCTGCATTATCCCATGGATCCTTCTCGCATTCGGAATTTCTCAATCATCGCCCACATCGATCACGGAAAATCCACACTGGCCGACCGCCTGTTGGAATACACCGGAGCGCTTTCCCAGCGCGAGATGATGGAACAGGTCCTCGACTCAATGGACCTCGAACGGGAGCGCGGCATCACCATTAAGGCGCATGCCGTCCGTCTCAATTACAAAGCAAAAGACGGCAACGTCTATCAGCTCAATCTGATCGACACTCCCGGTCACGTCGATTTCACCTACGAAGTCTCCCGCTCCCTCCAGGCCTGTGAGGGCGCGCTCCTCGTCGTGGATGCCAGCCAGGGCGTCGAGGCCCAAACCCTCGCCAATACCTACCTGGCCCTCAGCCAGGATCTGGAAATCCTCCCTGTTATCAACAAGATCGATCTTCCCTCAGCCGAGCCCGAGCGGATCATGGAACAGATCGAACAGGTCATCGGCCTCGACGCCACCGACGCCGTCCTCGCCAGCGCCAAACAGGGTATCGGTATCGAAGAGATCCTGGAGCAGGTTGTCCAGAAAGTTCCACCGCCGAAGGACAACGTCGACAAACCCCTTCGCGCGCTGATTTTCGACTCCTGGTTCGATCCCTACCGCGGCGTCATTATTCTGATGCGCATCGTGGACGGCAAAATGAGAAAAGGGCAGAAACTCCGCCTATTCTCCAACAACGCCGCCTACGAAGTCGAAGGCCTCGGCTACCAGTCCCCGAAACCCATTCCCTGCGACGAACTGGGAGCCGGGGAAGTCGGTTTCGTCATCGCCAACATTAAGAAGGTGAGCGACGCCCAGATCGGTGACACCATCATGGATGCCTCCGACATGGCCGCGGAGCCGCTGCCAGGCTTCCAACCCATCAACCCGATGGTCTTTGCCGGCCTCTATCCTGTCGAAAGCAGCGAACACGGCCTCCTCCGGGATGCGCTCGAAAAGCTCCGCCTGAACGACTCCGCCTTCAATTTCGAGGCCGAACACTCCGTCGCCTTAGGCTTTGGTTTCCGCTGTGGTTTCTTGGGTTTACTGCATCTTGAGATCGTGCAGGAACGCCTGGAACGCGAATTCAATATTGACCTCATCACCACCGCTCCGGGCGTGCGCTATAAAGTCACCCTCCGCGGCGGTGAGGTCATCGAAGTCGACAACCCCTCCAAATGGCCCGACCCCGCCGAGATCGAATCCATCGAGGAACCCATCATCGATGCCACCGTCATCACCCGCGAGGAATATCTAGGGGAAATCCTAGCCCTTGTGGAAGAAAAACGCGGTAAGCAGAAGAAGTTTGAGTACATCGGCGGCTCGCGTGTTCTACTCAACTACGAACTGCCTCTCAATGAAATCGTTCTCGATTTCTACGACCGTTTGAAGAGCGCCAGCCGCGGCTACGCGTCGTTGGACTACCATTTGGCCGGTTTCCGGGTTTCGCCCATGGTGAAAATGGACGTACTGGTCGCCGCCGAACCCGTCGATGCGCTCTCCATCATCGTGCACCGTGATTTTGCCTATGATCGAGGCAAGGCCCTGATCGAACGGCTGCGGAAGTTGATCCCGCGCCAGATGTTCGAGGTGGCGCTCCAGGCCGCCATTGGGAATAAAATCATCGCCCGCGAAACCATCTCGGCTATCCGGAAAAACGTGCTGGCCAAGTGCTACGGCGGCGATATTTCCCGAAAACGTAAGTTGTTGGAAAAGCAGAAAGAAGGCAAGAAGCGGATGAAGCGCGTCGGCCGCGTGGAAATCCCCCAGGAGGCCTTCCTCGCCGTGCTGAAAGTTAGCCAGGGCGACAACGACGACTAGCGTCGCAAGCGCTCGGCTAGGGTTCCTTTTTCCTTAGTTCTAAAGAAACTCCACCCTACGTCCGATGTGTTGTAGGAGTGGCAAAAACGACGCAACCCACAGTTCTGGCAGCGGCCGCCGATGTCTTGAGCGATCAACTCCGGGTCAAGCTGGAGGAAATTGCGAACCGGTTGCGCCCCCGTGCTTCGCAAATCGAAAAGCGCTTCGTGGAGGCCCTCCAGTCGGGCAAGGACCGGCTTCCCCCGCTCGACGACCGGCAGGCCGCCGCGCTTCGGGCTATCACGCCCGGCGCCGCGCTCCGGACCGTGGGGGAGGGCCGCCCCATCGGAGAGTTCTTTGAACAGGTGGAGTACAACGGACGCCGCCTAGCCAAGATGCACCTCCCGCCCAGTTCCATCGTGGCCGCCTTGGAACAGTATGACCACCTCCTTGCGGGGGTGCTGGAAAATCTGATTCCGCAGCAGCGGGAAAACCTCCGTTGGGTGCGCGAACAGCTGCTTTTTTGCGTCATTTTGACGCTAAATAACGCCTTTTATCAGGTTAGAGAGGCCGAAACGAAGACATTTTACGACCTGTTTCGGGTCGAGCTGGAGTCCCGGACGCTCGGCGATCTCCTCTCCCGCTTCCTTTCCACACTCTCCGATTTCTGCAACGCCAGCCGCGCCCGCCTCTACCTCCTGAACGAAGAAACCAGCGTCTGGACACTCGGCGCTTCCTTTAACCGGCTGAAAACAAAAGAAAAGAAGACGTACGCCGGCACGCCCTGGCGTGCCGGCAACACTCCCGCCTTGCGCCTGGAGCTCTCCGAATCCCGTTGTTTGATCGGAAAGACCGCTTCCTGCGCTCCCGACCCCGCTTGGAGCCGTCGCGGCGTCACGCTTTGGTCACTCCCACTTACGAGTGGTGCTGATACATGGGGCGTCCTGCAATTCTCGTTTGACAAGGATTTTGAATGGCTTCCGAGGGAACGGGAGCTGTTGACAGCGGCGGCGGAGCGCTGCTGGATGGCAATTGAAAAGGCCCGGCTGGTGGAAGGTCTGGCAGCGCGCGAGGAACAGGTCCGGCAGTTGGCAGAGCATATGTTGCATGTCGAAGAGGCAGAACGGCGCCGGATCAGCCGGGAACTGCACGACGAGGCCGGGCAGTCCATGCTCTGTATCCGGTTGCAAATGGAGATGTTAGAGACGTCGCTCCCGGAATCGATGGCCGAGCAGAGGCAAAAACTGCGCGAAGTACGCAACACCACCGAGCATACGATCCTGGAGATCCGCCGGCTGATCGCGGCATTGAGCCCGGCCGTTTTGGAGCAACTGGGGCTGGGGGCGGCCCTCCGGCAACTTGTGAACCGCTTTTTGCAGGTCAGCAAGGCGCAGGTGCGCCTTTCACTCCACCGGCTGGGGCCGTTGCCGAAAAAGACGGAAATGATCGTGTACCGGCTGGTGCAGGAATGTTTCAACAATATTGCGAAACATTCCAGAGCGAAGACCGTAAACCTTTCGGTCACAACAGTCGATGGATATTTGAAGCTGGTCGTTGACGACAACGGAATCGGCTTCGATGTCGAAGAGGCGCTTGCTCGTCGCGATTCCTTCGGACTATCGGGAATGCGGGAGCGAGTGGCACTCCTCGGAGGGACCTTTCAGATCGAGAGTAACCCGGTTACCCCGGCAAAGCGGTTGCAGTCTGCTTCCGCAGACCGGGCTGGGAAGACCTTGCCGGTTCGCAAGAGCGCCAGGGGTAGGGGAACCAAGATCGTGATCGCGTTGCCTCTACCGAAAGAGGCTGTCCTGCAAGGCGCAATGAGCGCAGAACGGGGTACGACGGTGCGCCGTATTCGCGCCCGCTAGCCGGGCTTGTGCACCGCAAACGAAGGAATCGGATAGACCGCTAACCGCAGTATGGGGATGAAGGCACAGACCGACGGGCGGCGAACCCTGCGGCGCAAAGCGGTCAGGTAAGCAGAAGCACTGGAAACCAAGCAACGGAAAACGGAAAAAGATATGGCAAAGATTCGCATCCTACTGGCAGACGACCACACGCTCTTTCGGCAAGGCATTCGCACACTGATCGCCGCGGAAGCGGATATGGAAGTCGTGGGTGAAGCCTCCAACGGAGGCGATGCGGTGGACCGCGCCAATGAATTAAAGCCCGACGTGGTGCTGATGGACATCGGCATGCCCGGGCTCAGCAGCTTCGAGGCAACGCGGCAAATCAAAAAGAACCGGCCGGAGAGCAAGGTTCTATTCCTCACGATGTATGACGATGAGGACTATCTGGTGGAAGGCATGGAGGTCGGCGCCGCCGGTTATGTACTGAAAGATAGCCCGGCACAACAGCTGGTTGCCGCCGTTCGCGATGTCATTCGCGGCGGAAGCTATCTGAGCCCGCGGATGTTGTCTCAACTGGTGGACGACTTCCGTTCGCGCATCAAATCGGCCAACCGGTTGCCGCGCTTCGCTACGCTGACTACGCGGGAACGCGAAGTGTTGAAGATGCTGGCCGAAGGCCAGTCGGTGAAAGAAATCGCCTGTGACCTTAACCTCAGCGTCAAGACGGTGGAAGCGCACAAATTCAATCTCATGCGTAAACTGGATATCCATAACAAGGCCCAGCTTGTGCAGTACGCCATTCAGAAAAAGATCATCAAAATCCCCAATCTGGCGTAAATCCTAATCCCGCAGGCCCGGAACTACGCGGCACTCCGTTCGCCGCGATGCCAGTTATCAGTTTCTGACGCCCAAACGCGCACTCGTGGCCGGATATCCGCAGACAAACTGCCGGATTTCCGGCCTTTTTTAGCGAGAACTCGCCGTGGCCGTGAGCTATCATCGAAGCCAGGGACTTTCACCATGACGCGCAGAACACTACTCGCTTCCGCCTCCGCCTTTGCCGCATCGGCCGCCGCCGCAAACCGTTTGCCCATTAAGAAGGGCATCTTGACGTCCATGCTCCCGGAAAAACTGACCTGGAAAGAAAAGTTCCAGCTCGCCAAGGATGTCGGATTCGAGGCGATTGAAGGCCAGACCACCGAAGACACGGCGTTAGAAACAGAGCTGCGTAAAGCCTCTGAAGCGACTGGGATGCCGATTCACTCGGTAATGAACATGGCGCACTGGCAATTCCCGCTTTCCTCTTCCGATCCGGGCGCCGTGGAAAAGAGCATGAAAGGCATGGAAACCAGCATACGGAATGCGGCCGCCTGGGGTGGAACCACCGTGCTGCTGGTACCCGGCGTGGTAAACGCGCAAACCGGATATGGCGATGCTTATAAGCGTTCCCAAATTCAGATTCGCAAACTGATCCCCTGGGCGGAAAAAAACAAGATCATCATTGCCGTTGAGAATGTCTGGAACAAGTTTCTCCTTTCTCCTCTTGAATTTGCCGCCTATGTGGATTCCTTCCAAAGTCCCTATCTGAAGGCTTATTTTGACGTCGGCAATATCCAGCTCTACGGATTCCCAGCCGATTGGATCCGAACTCTTGGCAAAGAACGCATCGCCAAAGTGCATTTGAAAGACTTCCATAACCGGCGGAATGCCTTGGTGCGGGCAAATGTGCCGGAGTTCGTGAACCTGCGTGACGGCGATTTGGACTGGAAAGACATCCATAAAGCGTTTTCGGAGATTGGATATAAGGGGTACGCGACGGTAGAGCTGCGCGGAGGCGACGAAAAGTACCTCCGCGATCTGAGCAACCGGGTGGATCTGATTCTGAACGGCGAGTAGCGGCCAGCCGCGATTCGCCGTGGCCTTTCAGTGGGGGCCACGGAGCCCTTTCTCATCGGCAGAATGTCGTTCTTCCTTTCGCGGCCCTGGCAGGTCTATGCCAGATGACTAGCTGCGAATTCACTTGCGACGAGCCGGGCGGGCGGCGGGGCGAATTGAGACCCAGCCCCCGCTTTCCCGCGACAGCCAGTAACGATCTCTGAGTGCCTCTCCCACCCTGACACAGAAGCGCGGCACATCCCATAGACCCCTCATCAGCCATTGAAAACATGGACGCTGCCATGACTGGGGACCGGTAGCCGGTCGAGACGTCATTTGCTGGGGGCGTACCGCTGGGTCAAATCTTGTCTCGGGCTCTGGCGCCGCCGCAGATGATCCTAGAAATGGCAATTGAACAACATTCGGTAGCTTAAGCTGCGAAAACGACGCAGCCGGTTGCATCTGAGGCAGTCACCAAGTCATCACCTGGCAACCCCGCAATTTTGCTGTCTAGGAGATAGATGAGCCATGTTCCACTGCCAAATTTGGTTTGAAGCTACGAAAATAGCGCAACCGATTGAATTTGTAACAGATGTCCACTGCTCCACACTCCTCCGTTGGGTGAAATGCTTCCCCTGCTGTTGATCCAGGTGGCCAAGGCCCGCTAGTTGCGAATTGACGGTATTCACTTCCAGAAGCTCCGCTACATTTCGAGAACGCTTGCAGCTTACATCGGCGAGACCGTGACTTGGCCGTGCGCCACGATATTTCTGTCCCGGAGGCGGTTGGGCTAGTTTTAACGACCGAATTGGGATGACCGAGGGCGTGAACGCCAGACGAGCCGCGGGGCCCGTTTGAGGCGCCACTCGTTCGAAGGGTGGGCCAACATTTTGAAAGAAGGTGGGCCGGAGAGACTGTTCGGGCCGCGCAGTCATTCGACCCTTGCTCGACCCCACGCCGTGGAGCCTCGGCGGGAATGCGTGTCGTCCGTTCCGGCGTGACGTTGGAGCCGACGGCTGTCCCGGCGAGCCAAGCTCTCCCACAGCGGCCACCAAGGAACGGAAGGCAGGCAGAACCGTGTAGACAACCGGCAGTGACCGGCGGTTGTCCGCCCTTCTGCGCTTCCCTACCGGACCGATCCAGGCGCCTGTTTGTCCAGGTTGTGGTCCAACTCGTTCTGTCCTACCCCCCCTGCATCCTTTCCAAGAAATCACGCCAGTTCCCAGGTAGGGTACCCAAGCATGAAGACGGTTCGCCGTTCCCGGCGCCGCCACGCAGAAGCCCTGGCGTACACCGATTGCGCAAAGGGCGCAAAGGAACCCGTATTCGCTGGACAGCTGAACATAGTCCGGTTGCAAGGCGTTTGGCAATGCGGAGCACTTCTTTGTTCACCCGACGCCCGAAAGACAGTTTTCCGTCTACGGATTGTTGTCTTGTCTCACCCCTGAGGCAGGTCCGAAGGCGTCACCCAAGCACCGTCCTCATCAAATAGTGGGGGTGACCGCAATCCGGTGGAAGCCCAGCCAAGTTTCTTCTATAGAACGGGGAGATCCCGGATCGCCAGCCTCGCGCCAAAAGGTACACGACCCAGGGGGCTGCCGCAGAATCCCTGGCGAAGTAACCCCCTGGATAGGTGAATGTGATTGCCCCCATGCGAGCCTCGCGGGAAGGCCTGGGCGGCGGCTGCGAAAGTCTAGGCTTGCGCTTCCACGAGCCGGGAGGCTGCACGTCTTGTTTTCGGACTGCGCAGCGCCGGCCGAGGAAGACCTCTCGCGCACAGAGCCTGGCGTTCCGTTCGACAATGGTAGGTAGCGGAGCGTCGGAATATGAAAAAGTTCTTCCTCGGTGTGGCGGCGGGTGTGCTTATGGCGGGCCTGTTTGGCATTGTTTCCCTGCTGGTTGTTGCGAAGTTGGGAAGCCAGGAAAAGAAAGTCGAAAGAGGCTCGACGCTCGTCCTGCGGTTGGAGGGATCCATTGCCGAAAAAGCCGGACCCGATATGCCGTTCGGATTTCTGGGCGGGGCATCCGCGCCCACTGTCACCGATGTGTGGAAGTCTTTGAAAATGGCGGCTATTGATCCGAAGATCCAGGCCGTTGTCCTGATGCCGCGCGGTCTTTCCACCGGCTGGGCGAAACTGCAAGAAATCCGCTCCGGGCTTGTTGCCTACAAAGCTTCCGGCAAACCGCTCTTTGTATTCCTACGCGCGCCCCGCACCCCGGAATACTACCTGGCGACCGCGGCCGACCGCATCCACATGGTGCCTGAAGATTACCTGGATATGAAAGGACTGCGCGCGGAAATCACCTACTACAAAGGCGCTTTCGACAAACTCGGCGTAAAAATGGAAGCCGAACACGCCGGCAAATACAAGGACGCGTTGGACTCTTTTACACGCACCCAGATGACTCCAGAAAGCCGTGAGGCGCTGGACCTGCTGCTGGACGGGCTGTTTACCCACCTGACGGACACAATCGCCACAGCCCGGAAAAAGCCGGCGGACCAGATCCGGAAGTTGATGGACGACGGACCGTTTCTGGCCGACCAAGCTGTAGCGGCGGGGCTGGTGGATGCGCTGAGCTTCGAAGACCAGTTCTTTGACGAAGTTAAACAGAAGACTGGCAGCGAGGTGAAGCGAGTTGGGCTGAGCGAGTACAGCCATACCAAGGTGGACGGGTTGGAAGGGCGCAACAAGATTGCCTTGATTGTGGGAGATGGAGCGATCGTACGAGGCTCCTCCACGGCCGCTCCGCTTGCAGATGAAGCCCAAATGACCGTGGCGCAGATGACGAGGCTGTTCCACCAGGTAGCGGAAGACTCCTCGATTCAAGGCGTGATCCTCCGCGTGGACTCGCCCGGAGGAGATGCGGTGGCATCGGATGAAATTCTGCGTGAAGCGAAGCTATTGAGCCAGAAGAAGCCTATGGTGATCTCAATGTCTGACGTGGCGGCGTCCGGCGGGTACTACATCTCGATGACAGGCGATCCGGTTGTCGCCTATCCAAACACCATTACGGGCTCCATTGGCGTGATCTATGGAAAAGTGAACCTGAAGGGCCTGTATGACAAGCTGGGCCTGACGAAAGACGTTGTGCGCCGCGGGCACAATGCGACGATTGACTCCGAATATTACGAGTTGGACGAGGCGGGGCGGAAGAAGCTGCGGGACGGGGTGGAATCCGTCTACAAAACCTTTGTAGGCGTGGTAGCCGAGGGCCGTAAGAAAAACTTCGACCAAATCCACGAGGTGGCGCAGGGCCGTGTCTGGTTGGGAGAACATGCCCGGCAACGGCAACTGGTGGACGAGATGGGCGGGCTGGATAAGGCCATTGAACTCGTGAAGACCCGCGCCAAACTCCAAAAAGACGACAAGATCCGCTTAGTCGTGTATCCCCCGAAACCGACATTGGTGGAACAGTTGATGGCGCGCTCCTCCGAAGGCGGTCTATCGCTCGATGGAACCGTGCGCCGGGAAATCCGCGAGTGGACGGGAGGAATGCCCATGGAACTATTTCGCCACGGCGCCATGCTCCGGTTGATGCCCTACAGGCTGGATATTCGCTAACGCGGCTAGAAGGCGGCGCTGGAGCGGATACCGGCTTCCTGGAGAACAACGGCCATCTTTTCCAAGGCTGTTTTATGAATCTGCGAAACGCGGCTTTCGTTGATGCCCAGCATGCCGCCTATCTCTTTCATCGTCATCTCATTCGTGTAGTAAAGAGCCACTACCTTCTGATACCGTTCCGGAAGGGACTTCATGGCGCCCGCGAGAGCGCTCCGCATCTGCTGATGCGAACATATGGAGTCCGGCTGCAATTCGGCAGCGGCCGGGAAGTCGGGAGCAGGAAGATCATCCTGATCCGAAGGGCGTTGTGAGGCGCTTACCAGCCCGACGTTCCGCAGATCCACCATCATCTGCCGCCACCGTTCCACATCCACGCCCATACGGTCCGCCAATTCGGCCTCCGAAGGCGTTCGATGCAGTTCACCCGCCAGTTCCCGCGTCGCCGCTTCCAACTGCTTGTGCCGGCGGCGAAGATCACGGCTCGCCCAGTCCAGTTGCCGCAAACTATCGAGAATGGCTCCCTTGATCCGATGCTTGGCGTAGCTCGAAAAACTCACCATCTTTTCGGGATCGTACTTCGTGGCAGCATCAAACAAACCCAGAATACCGGCGTGTACCAGATCGTCCAAATCGACATGGACCGGGAGGTTTTCGTGCACGCGTACTGCAATTGCCTTTACCAGCGGCAGGTTTTCCAGGACGATCCGGTCCCGTTGGGCCAGGCGAGCCGCCGAGTTGCGTACGGCGCCAACCCGGTCTGCATTCATTGGGGTGCAAGTGCGAGGGGCGTGGTCGCCAGACCAGCGCTCCTTATTCTCCAGGTTTCTCCGGTCCAGCGGGACCGATTCAATGGCGGGAGCGCTCATGAGCATTGTCGCGGTAACGGGCATGGCAGGTTCCTCAGTGGGTATTCGTTCAGGTTTCACCGCTGTACCCGCTGTGATCGGAGTGATCGATCCCCGCCGGGCTCGCCCCTCCAATGGCTCTACCTGCACCCGGCTCCGTACAACGACCTTAGGGCCGTTATCCGCTTCCGCAGCTAAGGCGATTGCCGGGGGTTTCGCCCTTCCGGTGATCGTCCGATCCTTCCGAGAGTCTGTTTCCGTCGCCGTCAGCTCTCTGGCCGGGTCAGCTTCCACCGCCGTCTCCAGCGGATTGCCCTTAGTAGTGCAACCGGTTGCCCAATTTCGAAGGATATTTTCACTGCTTGCTAGAGGAAGCATCAACTCTCCGTTAACCGCTTTACCTAGAACAACTTAAAACTTAACTGGGTGCGCCGCGGGGGCTCCCTAGCCGGGGATCCAATAAGGGATTTCCCCGAGTAGTGTGCCATTCCCGGACGCAGTCCAAGCCAGCCGATTCCATTCCGAAACGTAGCGTGTTTCAGAAAGGGATTCGGACCGCTTCAGTTCTTGCTGTTCTGTGGTGTTATCGGCTGATACTAGCATTCCTCTAAGGAATTGTTAGTAAGTAGGGAGCACGTTCTGGGTTCGGTATTTTACCTTACGCCACCCCCCTCTGTCAGGGGGTAGCAGCCTCTTCATTTGGGGAGAGGGGGGCTCAGGAATATCCGGCCCGCCCGACTCGATATCGAGTCTTCCCAATGCCAGAACTCCTTACTGATCTTTAGGTTCCATGGACTTCCGTGAATCAGGGTCTACGATACTACCCCCCTCAGAATCTGGTACATTACTCATCTGTTTTTGGTGGCCTACCCATGTCTTTGCAGCCAAAGCACCAAGCAAAATTAATGTTCCCGTCCGGTAGTCTCCCCGGAGGGTAGCCACCGCGATTGCCCCTAAAACGAGGTAGAGAAAGAAGGCAGCCTTGACGGGGATCATGCCTTCTCATTGTGCCACCGCGCGGAACGGAACCCGCCTCTTAGCGCTGGGTGGTGTTGTAGGAAAACGTGAACTGCAAACGAATCTGTTCACCCTTGAACTCGGCCGGCAACGGCGGAAAGGGAGTAGACGCGCTGATACCGGCGACGGCCGCCCTGTCCAGGGGCTGGGAACCGGAGGGAGAGCTGATGACGAGTTTGGGAACGCCGCCGGAGCGGTTGATGGCGAACTGCACATACACCCGGCCACGTTGGTTTCCAAGCCGGGCGCTTTCCGGGATGACAGCGAACCAGTTCCGGCGCACGGTGGCCAGGACACGGATGAGATAAGGCCGGAAGTCAACACCCTGGGCGTCACTTAACAACTCCAGGTTGGAACCGGTTTTCCCTGGCGAGGGGGGGAGGTTCAACCCTTCGCCCACGCCACCCACGCCTTCCCCAATGTCACCGACCATCAACCCGCCGACCTGGCGGCTGCGGGCAACGGCCTGGGTCGCTTCACTAATGGAGTTCGACGGAACGGGAATTCGCTTTTCGCCCTGGCCGGGCTGGCGGGAGACGCCGCCGGAGCCGATGGGTTCAAAAGCGAGCTTCGGTTTTTCCTGGGGCAGTTGCTGCGGCGGAGGCGGCGGCAAATTTTCTGCGATGCCGATTTGGGGAGGAGCCACGTTGCGAGTCTGCTGCGCCGAATCGACGCGGGGCGGTTCGGCGAGCGGCTTGGGCACTTCTGCGGGACGCGGCGAGGGAATGGGAATGGGGGCGCGGGCGGCCGGCCGCGTGGTGGAAGGTGGGCCCTGCGGAATCTGGATGGAAGGGCGCGGCTTCAAACTGTCGACATCGAAATCTTTATTTAACTTGCCCTTGTTCGGCACGTTCTGCGTGGGCTCCAGGACGGGCGCATAGATAGGCGTAACGGTCCGGACAGCAACGACTTCGGCGCCTGCGCGGAAGTGCCGCGCTTCAAATACCGGTATTTCCCGGAGAAAGAAGGCCAACACCAAATGGAAGCCGAGGCTGACGCCGGCAATGAGCCGCCATGGTCTGGGCGGAAGCTGTTCTTCGACGCCGAAGAGACTGCGGAGCTCTTCATTGGGTGGGATCACGGGTTACCCGGCGAGCGTGGCGGAGATGATGGCGGCGTGGGCTTCGATCTTTTCGAGGATATCCAATGCCACGGCCAGGGCTTTGCGCGCTTCTTCCCCATCGACGCGCGGGCGGGCCCGTTTGGTTACACAATCCACGAAGTGAGCAACCTCGCGGAGCAGCGGCTCCTCCTTTTTGATGAGGAAAGGCTCAAATCCGATCTGCTTTTGGGGGGAAACGCGAAAGGCGACGCCTTTTTGATCGGCGTAGTCGAGGGAGATGTATTCGTGGGGCTGGAAGAGACGTACTTTGCGGACGCGTTCGGTGGAAACACGGCTGGCGGTGAGGTTGGCGACACAGCCGCCGGGGAAGGCCAGCCGGACATTGGCGATATCCACTTTTTTCGAAAGAATCGATATGCCCGCGGCGCGCACCTCTTCCGGCATACGGCCCGTAAATGCGAGCACGATATCAATGTCGTGAATCATCAGATCCAGAACGACGTCCACGTCGAGGCTGCGGGGAGTGAAGAGGCTCAGCCGGTGGATCTCAAAGAAGAGCGGAACGGTGATCTTGGCAGAGAGGGCTTCGACGGCCGGATTAAACCGCTCGAGATGGCCGACCTGTACGATGCGGTCATTCTGCGCGGCGGCTTCGAGTATGGCATCGGCTTCGGCAAGCGTGGGCGCGATGGGCTTTTCAATCAGGACGTCCAGGCCGGCGGACAGGAGATGGCAACTGACGGCGGCGTGGGCGGTGGTAGGGACGGCAACAATGGCGGCGTCGGCATTGGCGGCAAGCTCATCGAGCGAGGCAAAGGCGGGTACACCGTGTTCGGAGGCGGCATCGGCGGCGCGGGCGGGGTCCAGGTCGTAGATGCCGGCCAGTTCGGCCGAAGCAAGCGTCTTCAAGACGCGCATATGATGACGGCCGAAGACGCCGGCGCCGGCGACGGCGATGCGGGGTTTCATGACGTGGAGTCCTCCAACGGGGGATGGCCGACGATGCAGAGTCCGTACTGATCGGCGCGGCGGATCAACTCGTCCTTGTCCAGGAAGAGGGTACGGCCGGCGTCGCAGGCGAGGATGGTGGTATTCGTCTCCCGCATGACGTCGATGGTTTGCAGTCCGGCTACGGGCACGTCCCACAGCATATGCTGTCGGCGGCGCGAAGACTTGACGAGACGCATGGGACGGCCGTTGACAAGTCCCGCGGCGCGCCGGAGCATAGCGTCGGTACCCTCCATGGCTTCGACAGCCACACAGGCGCGGTCGCAGATGACGACGCTCTGGCCAACGTCGAAGCCGGCAAGGGCGTTGGCGATATTGCGGCCGTAACGGATCTCCTTCTCTTCATCGGCATTTGGCTTCCGCTTGGTAAGTACGCCGGAGCCGGCTAGGAGTGGCTTTAACAGCAGCGTGGAATCGACCAACCGGATGCCTTCGCCGGCGAGAATTTCAGCGACTCCGCCGATGAGCGCTTCGGTATTCTTCTCCTTCAACGTAAAAAGGAGCTTGGCCAGACGCCAGTCCGGAACGATGGAGGAGAAGATCGACACATGCTTCACCTGGCCGGTCATCATCAGTTGGGTGATGCCTTCCTTCTTGCAGATGTCGATGAGTTTGCCGAGCGCGCCGAGGGAGATCCAGTACGTCCGGACGGCGAGGGCTTCGATCTCCTGCGACGCCTCTTCCTCAATGCCAATGGCCACGACTTCAACGCCAAGTTCACGCGCGGTTTCGAGCGCCAGGACGGGGAAGCGGCCGTTGCCGGCGAGGAGTCCGTACCGCATGACTACTTAATCACGCCGCGTTCGGAGGACCGGATGAAATCGATGAGTTCCTCTACTTCCGGACAGTCCGGGATCTCTTCCCGGATTTTGTCGATGGCCTGTGAAGTGTTGAGTTTGCCGCGAGTAAGGAGGCGCAGGGCATTTTGCAGATTCTCGATAACCGCCGGATGAAACCCGCGGCGTTCCAGCCCTATCGCATTGGCGCCAAAGGACTTGGCCTCGCGCGGCGTGACAACGGTGGCGAAGGGCATGACGTCCTGCGTGATCACGCTGTAGCCGCCCACCATGGCATGACGGCCGATGCGGCAAAACTGGTGGATGCCGCTGAAAGCGCTGATGACGGCCCACTCGCCGATGGTGACGTGGCCGGCAAGGGTGACGCCGTTGCCCAGGATGCAATGGGAGCCAATGTTGGCGTCGTGGGCAATATGAGCATAGGCGAGCAGCAGGTTGTCGTCGCCAATGATGGTCTTGGCCCCGCCGCCTTCGGTACCGCGGTGAACGGTGACGAATTCGCGGATCTTGTTGCGATGCCCGATGCGGGTTTCCGCGTATTCTCCCTTGTATTTCTGGTCCTGCGAAGCCACGCCGATGCTTACATAGGGATAGACAAGATTTTCGTCCCCGAGCCAGGTGGGCCCCTCCAGATAGACATGCGCCTTGAGTTCCGTCCGGGCGCCAATTGTCACGCCGGCGCCGACAATGCAATAGGGGCCGACAATGGCGGTTTCGTCGACCCATGCTTCGGGATCGACGATCGCGCTTGGATGGATGGGCATGTCCGGCTAGTTCGCGGCCCGATCGCGGATGACGCACATAAGCGTCGCTTCGGCGACGATGACGCCATCGACGGTCACTTCGCCGCTCATCTTGCAGATGGTCGCTTTTTTGCTGATCATCTTCATTTCGATGCGCAGCTGGTCACCGGGGCGTACAGGGCGGCGAAATTTCGCGCCGTCGACAGAGGCAAGCAGCACCAGCTTTTGATGCCGGTCGGGGATCTCCTTGAGAACCAGGATGCCAGCGACCTGCGCCATGCTCTCGGTAATCAACACGCCGGGCATCACGGGGAAATCGGGAAAATGGCCCATGAAAAAGGGCTCATTGACCGTGACGTTTTTGATGCCGACGATACGTTCAGGCTCCATCTCCACGATCTTGTCGACCAATAAAAACGGGTAACGGTGCGGCAGAATATCGCGGATCGCGTCAATGTCCAAAATTGCCATGTAAACTAGCGATTGTAACAGAGCATGGATTCTCTTCTCGCGTTTACAAAGGCGAACGAAAACGCCATTATCGAAACGATTCGGCAGATGGTGGAGGTGGAGTCGCCGAGCGACAACCGCGATGCGGTGAACCGGCATGTGGAGCAGTTAAGCGACATGCTGGCGGGCGAGGCGAAGTTGACTCGGAAGAAGGGCGCGCCCTACGGCGACCATCTGCTCGTGGAGTTTCAACTGCCGGGGAAGAAAAAATCCGGCCAAATCTTAGCCCTGGGCCATACGGATACGGTGTACCCGCTGGGCATACTTCAGACGATGCCGTGGAGAGTGTCCGATGGGCGGCTGTGGGGACCGGGCGTGCTGGACATGAAGGGCGGAGTGGCGTTCTTTATCCACGCGATGCGGGCACTGCGGGAGCTGGATATTCCAGTGGCTTCCAAGGTAGTACTGCAGTTGAACTCCGATGAGGAAGTGGGCAGCCATTCGTCGCGCGCACTGACGGAGGCGATGGCGAAGAAATCAAAGTGCGTCCTGGTTTTGGAACCGGGGACGGGGTTGACTGGGAAATTGAAGACGGCGCGGAAGGGCGTGGGCGGCTACCAGGTGACGGTGCACGGAAAGGCGTCGCACGCGGGCGTGGACTTTACGAACGGAGCCAACGCCATTGTCGAGTTAGCACGGCAGATTGAGCGGATTGCGGGATTTACCGACCTTTCGAAAGGGTTGACGGTGAATCCGGGCGTTGTGGGCGGCGGGACACGTACCAATGTCGTTCCGGCGATTGCGACAGTAGAGGTGGATATCCGCGTGGCGCGGCTGCGGGATGCGGCGGCACTGGAGAAGAAGTTTCGGGGGTTGCGGGCGGTGGACAAGCGATGCCGGGTGGAAGTGGAAGGCGAGTTGAACCGGCCTCCGATGGAGAGAACGAAGGAGATCGCGGCGCTGTTTCGGAAGGCGAAGGAGTTGGCGGCGGAACTGGGGGTTGAGTTGGAAGAGTCGGCAACGGGCGGCGGGAGCGATGGGAACTTTACGGCGGCGCTCGGGATTCCGACGCTGGACGGTTTGGGAACCGTTGGCGAAGGAGCGCATGCGGTGAATGAGAGTATATTGATAGACCGGATTGCGGACCGGACGGCGTTATTGGCTAAGCTGGTGGCGGCGTTGTAAGGGAGCAGAGTGGACAGGACATTGTTGGAAGATTTCTTACATAATCAATCGAAGGCGGACGGAATCTACCAAATTTCCGCGGGACGCAAGGCGGTGTCAAGAATTCTGTGTAAACGGATTCTCCATGGTTAGTAGCCAATAGTGAGACCAGCATGGGAATGGGCGGTGTCAAGAATTCTGTGTAAACGGATTCTCCATGGTTAGTAGCCAATAGTGAGACCAGCATGGGAATGGGGGCCGAAGCCGGAGGGCGGAGCGAAGCGCAGCCCGCAGGCGAAGGTCCCCCATTCCCGGCCGGCCTATGCCGCCCTGGCCGCTTCTCGCCGGCCCGGGAATACAAGCTCAAATTGCCGCATCGCCTCTTTCCAGAATTGGACGGTCGCCCACTTCCGGCTCGCGTTCCGAAGAGCCAGATAGAGCAGCTTCATGGCCGCCTCCTCATTCGGGAAGGACCCTCGGTTCTTGGTCACTTTGCGCAGGCTCATATGCAGGCTTTCCACCGCGTTGGTCGTATAAATGACCTTGCGGATCTCCTCCGGAAATTGGAAAAACGGAATCACCAGCGCCCAGTTCCGTTGCCACACATCGGCTACCACCTGGTGCTTCGGCCAATGTTCGCGGAATTCCGCCAGTGCCAATTCGGCCGCCTCCACCGTCGGCGCCCGGTAGATCGGCTTGAGGTCCGCCGCCACCGCTTTGCGCTCCTTCCAACTGACGTAGTTCAAACTCGCCCGGATCAGATGCACGATACACGTCTGAATCTGCGCCTTCGGAAATACCGCTTCAATCGCTTGCGGAAACCCCTTCAATCCATCCGTACAAACGATATAAACGTCCCGCACTCCGCGGTTCTTCAGCTCCGTCATCACCGCCAGCCAGAACTTTGCCCCTTCGTTCGCCGAACTCCACAGCCCCAATACCTCTTTGCCGCCCTCTTCGTTGATCCCAATCGCCACATACACCGCCCGGTTCTCCACTCGCCCTTCATGGCGCATCTTCACCATCAGCGCATCCAAATACAACACCGGATACATGCAGTCCAGCGGCCGGTTCTGCCACCCCTTTACCTCGTCCAACACCGCATCGGTAACCTCGGAGATCAGCCCTGGACTCACCTCCACTCCGTACATCTCCTCCAACTGGGCTTGGATGTCTCGTACCGTCATCCCTCGGGCGTACAGCGCGATGATCTTTTCGTCCAACCCGTTCCACCGGGTCTGATGTTTTCGCACTACCTGCGGCTCGAAACTCCCTTGCCGGTCCCGCGGCACCGCAATCTCGATCTCGCCCTGCTCGCTCCTCACCTTCTTCCGGCTTTTGCCATTCCTCGAATTCCCGCTCCCATACCCTTCCGGATCGCTCTTCTCGTACCCCAGATGGTGCGTCATCTCCCCTTCCAGCATCCGCTCCACCAGCGCCTTTGTGATTGCCTTCAACAACCCATTCGGCCCCGCCAAATCTTCCTGTGTCTTTATCCCCTTCAACAGCTCGTCCAGTACCTCTGGTTTGATCTCCATCGTTTCTCCTCTCTCATTCTCGGAGAATCGCGTTTACACAAACTTTTTTACACCCTCATCATTTCCATCGCCGTTGCCTTCTGCATGTTCCACTGGCAACTGGCGCGCATCCTGTTCGCGAAGTACGTCATCATCGCCCAAAACAGCGACTATAGCCTCTTCCGTTCCGTGCTCGCCGCGGATGAGCTCTTCTACTTCTCCGCCGGTTTTCTTCTCATCACGCTCGTCATCGCGCTCCAATGGCAATCGCTCTTCCCCGGCGTTAAGGACTTCCACGTTCTCTCCCCGCTCCCGCTCCGCCGTTCGGATATCTTTCTCTCCCGCCTCGCCGCGCTCGGTCTTTTTCTGTCCATCTTCCTCGTCACATTTAACCTTCTCCCTGCTCTCTTCCTGCCTCTACTCACCCTCGGCCCCTTTCCCACCGAACCCCTTTGGCAGAGCCTTCTGTCCAACATTGCCAGCAGCCTCGGCGCCGGCATACACGCCTGCTTATCCGTCATGGCCTTGCAGGGAATCTGCCTCGTGGCGTTGCCGCGCAACTGGCGCTCGTCCGCCTCGTTTGCTCTGCAGTGCGTGCTCGTCATCACGGTCGTGGCGCTCATCCCTGTCGTCTGGCACCTGCCGGGGCTCCACCGGTTGCTCGATACGCGTGCGGCTTGGATCGGCTGGATACCCACCGTCTGGTGGATGGGCGTCTGCGAAACGCTGCGCGGCTCCTCGGATGCCTGGCATAATCTGCTGGCCCAGCGGGCTGCGATAGCGCTCGGCTCCTCCGTCGCCGTCGCCGCGGCTTCGTACCTGTATCTCTACCGGAATTTTTCCGACATCGCGTCCCCGTCCCAGCCGGTTGCGCCGCGCCCGTCTCCGCTGCGTGTACTGGCCACGCGGGACGATGGCGGGGTGTTGGCCTTCATTGCTTGGACGCTTGCACGCAGCCCGCAACACCGCATCATCCTCTCGGTCATCGGAACGGTGGGGGCCTCGCTCGCCTTGGACGGATTCCTCTCCGGCTATCTGCGGCAGTGGAGCCGTGGCCGCGACCCGCACAGCCTCTTCGCGGAGACCTCGGCCGCAATACCGCTGCTGTTGGCGTTCAGCCTCCTGGCCGCCCTGCGGATGACCTTCCGGATCCCGCAGGAATGGCGCGCACACTGGATCTTCAAAATTACGGAAACAGACTCTACCCGCGCTGACCAACTGGAGGCCACTGCAACCGCCATGTACTGGTTTGCCGTGGCGCCATCCTCTCTGGTGGCGTTACCGTTCCAGTGGATGATGCTCGGGCCCGCCGAGACGCTATGGTGTGCGCCCTTGCTGTTCGGCATCAACGCCTGCCTGCTCGAACACACATTGAAGGATTGGCAGCGCCTGCCGTTCACATCCACCTATGCGCCGGGACATCAACCAGCGGCGATGAGTTTCGCGGTCTTCTTGGCGCTCTTCACCCTCTACGGGTCCGGCGGAGCCGCCTATGTGCGGTACGCGTCCGCCACGCCCTTCCGCTGGCTCATCACGGCGGCGGTACTGACGCTCCTTGTCGCCCTCCTCCGGCGGAGGCGCCGCGCCAACCTGGGCCACGAACCCTACAGTTTCGCCGAAGATGGGGACCCGGCCGTGTTCGTCACCAACTTTGCGCCGGAGTAGGAGCAAAAAAGGGGGGCAGCCCAAGCCGCCCCCCTTTTTCCATAACAATCCACGCCCTAGAACGTAACCCGCAATCCCAACTGCTGCAAGCGTGGGTCACGAACGCTGTTAACCTGGCCGAACTGCGTATTCACCATCCGGCCGGCCGCATCAAACTGCGCCGTCGTGTTCACGCCATTCAACTGCGTATGGTTGAACGCGTTATACATCTCCCACCGCAATTGGAACGCGACTTTCTCCTTCACGCGAATATTCTTGAAAAACGTCATATCCACGTTGTTGATCCCCGGTCCCCGGAACGCATACACCGTCGCCGCCGCCCCGGCGCCCGTCTGCAGCCGCGCCGGACGGGCAAACACCGACGTATTGAAGAATCGGTCGAACGTCCGCTCGTCTTTGGACAGCATTGCCGGCCCGGTCATCACCGGCGTATTCCCGTCGCCGCCGCCGCTCAAGTCCGCGCCGTCCGCCAGCGACAGGGACACGCCGCGAGGAGAGCCCGAAATCAACGAAATGATGCCGGAGTACTGCCAGTCGTCCAGCACCCACTTCACCAGCGAGTGGTTCCAAACCTTGGAGGCCTTCGGCAACTCCCACACCCAGTTGGCAACGAACGAATGCGTGCGGTCATAGCTCAGCGGCCCGTAGTTCCAGTAGCGCGTATCGTTGAAACGGGCAATCCCGCTGTCGTACGCATCGCCGTAACCCATCGCCTTGCCCCACGTGTAGGACGCCGCAAACTGCAATCCCTTGGAGAAACTCCGCCGGATCTGCGTCTGCAGCGAGTGATAGGACGAATTGCCCGAAAAGCTCAAGTACGGCAGATTGCCCCAACCCGCATATGGCCGTAGAAACACATCCGGCAGCGGTTGGCCATTGGTCGTCGGGTCCAGATTCGCCGCCTGGAAACGCGTGCCGTACGGCATCGTGTTGAGCTGCATCGTCTGTCCCAGATGACGGCCCAGATTCCCCACATAGGCCACGTCCACCACCGTTTGCAGCCCGATATTCCGCTGCACGCCCAACGTCATGTTGTAAATCTCCGGCAACCGGGCGTTGCGTTCCAACACGCGGGTAAAGTTCGACGGCGCCAGCGTACCGCTGCTTCCCAGGAACGAATCGACATTCCCGTAATACTGCACCGGGAACGACTGCACCGGAGGGTTAAAGCTCATATCGCCCACTTGGCCGCTGCGTGCACGCGCATTCACAAACGTGCCGAACCCACCGCGAATCGCCGTCTTGCCGTCACCCCACGGATCGTAGGCAAAACCCAACCGGGGAGCGGCAACCAAGCCATTGCTTTCCACGAAACCACGAGGGTAACCAGCCGTCCCCGCCTTCACCGCGCCTCCGTTCGGATCGCCCGTACCCGGCACAAACCGGCCAATATAGGTCGCCGGATAGAACGTCCCCGTACGTGGGTCCACGGCCACGCGCCGCCGCGCTTCGTCAAATGCCGGCGCATACAACTGCGGCATCTTCGCCGCGTTGTACACGGAGAAGTCAAAGTTCCCGCCCACGTTCTCCAACTGGTAGGACGGCAGATCCACGGTAAAACGCACGCCGTAGTCCAGCGTCAACCGGCGGTTTACTTTCCAGGAATCCTGCAAGTAGAACTCCATCACACGGTTGATGGGGTTGTAATCCACACGGCTTGTCACTTCCGTGTACGTGCTGAAATTGCCCAGCAGGCCATTCGCGTATCCGTGGCCCGCGTTGAACGGATTGTTCGCATCGTTGGCGAAGTTAAAGCTGCCGGAAAACGTGCCGCCCGACCCGGCATGGTGCGATTGCAGATATTGAGCCCGTTCGTAATAGATTCCGGCTTTGATCGTGTGGGAACCCCACACCTTCGTCAAGCCGTCCGAGACGCTCCACGCGTTCACGTAGTTGTTCATCGGAAACCGTCCGTCAAACGCAATGCTCGCCGCACCCGTCGGCACGGAGCCGAACGAGGCCGCCGGCAGAACGTTCAGCGGATTGTTCTCCGGGTAGAACTGTCCAATCCCGAAGCCCAGCTTCGAACGCTGAATCTTCGCCAACTCCGAATCCGTGATCGCCTGCACTTCTGTCCACCGCGACAACCCAGCCGAGAACTCATTCACCAGCGTCGGGGTTGCCATGTAGGTCGCATTAAACGCTACGTTCGGGTTCGTCGTGTCGTAGGTTTGCCGCACGCCCCACGCATTGGAGTTCGCCGTCGTTGCCAGTCCATCCTGGCCCACCGACATGTCCATGCCGCGGAAGTAGGTGCGCAGCTTCGACGTCGGGTTGTAGTCCACCCGCAGCAACTTCTGGTGCACCGGACGGTCCACTGAATCGTTCACCTGGAAGTTGTAGTTGCCGCGCGTAATGTTCCGGTCAAAAAAATTCGGTAACGGGAACACGCTCAGCAGTTTCTGCATATTCGGGTTAATGCGGCTGGCCGGGATGATATTGTTCGGGAAGGCCGCGCCAGTCAGCGGGTCGCGCACCGGAATCAACGTGCCGTTCGATTGCAGAGACTGCGAAAAATCGCCGCGCCGCTCCTGCTCCGTCGGGAATGTGTACGTACGCACGCTAGGCGAAACGTTTGGCAGATACTCCTGGCTCCAGAAAAAGAAAAGCTTGTCTTTGTTTTTGTTGAACCCGCCCGGCAGGAAGATGGGGCCGCCAATGTTGTAGCCTAGCGTCGAATACCGGTACCGGCCGCGAGGCAACCCGCTGCGATTGTTCATGAAGTTGTTCGCGTTCCACATCTCGTGCCGCTTGTACCAGTAGCCCGTGCCATGGAACTGCTGCGTACCGCTCTTGGTCGTCACGTTGATAATCGCGCCGGCGTTCTTGCCATACTCCGCCTGATAATTCGCCATCAGGACCTTTACCTCGGAAACGGTGTCCAGATTCACCATGTTTTCCGTCGTTCCGACGCCGCGATTGTTCGCCACCACGCCGTCCAGCGACAACGCCGTATAGTCATTCCGCGTGCCATTGATGATCGGGGCGCTCGACGTTCCTAGCGCCTGCGTGCCGCCGCCATCGGGATACGTCACCCCAGGCAGCACCTTCAGCATGTTCAGGTAATCGCGGCCCTGTGTCGACAGGTACGCCATCTGTTTGTCGTTCAATACGGCGGAGCGTTCATTGCTCGCCGTCTGCACCACCGCCGCCTCCGCCGTGACCGTCACTTCCTGGGTCACTGCGCCGACCTCCAACGTCAGTGCGCCCACGTCACGGCGTTCTGACGCGGTCAAAACATAGTCCCGCTTCTCCAGCCGTTTAAAACCCTTTGCCGTCACGCCAATGGCGTATTGGCCGGGCAGGACTGAGGGGAATACAAAGTCGCCCGAGGAGTTCACGCGGGTATTGATCTTGACGCCGGTGGCCTGCTGCGTCAATACGACCTCGGCTTCCGGCACGGCTGCGCCTTGTGGATCAACCACCCGGCCGGAAAAAACGCCTGTGGATGTCTGGCCGTACAGGCCGGCCAGACAAAGTAGAAATGTAGAAAAAAAACGAGACATTTGGTTCCTAAAGTGGAACCATCCTATCACCCGTTAACCCTATTTAATTCGGCCAAAAGCAGCCGCCTGGAACTGGAAGCCATGGATACCCGCCCGGTCGTAATACTGCGTGGTGTTGTGGCTCACACCCAGCAGGATTTCATATTCGTGTGCAACGCCCAGGTCCCGCAGATGGACGTGCAATTTCTCGGAATCGGGAAAGGAAACATCCTGTGTACCGATCAGCAGCCGGATCGCCAGATGGCCTAACCGGTTGTAGTTTTTCTTTGCCAATTCAAAAACATCGTCGTCAGCGGAGTACCACTGCGCCAGCTTCGAAACCCATTTCTGCTGGTCAGACTGGACGCCGAGGAAAAAATATCCGTCCAACCGGATGCGCCCATAGGTGCCCGCAATTGCCAGCACCGACCCGAACATCTCCGGATACTTGAGCGCCAGCTTCAGCGAACCGTTTCCGCCCATCGACATCCCTTCAATCGCTCGACCATAGGGCGCGGGCAACGTGCGGTATTTTGCGTCCACCAGCGGGATCAGTTCCTTGATGATCATCGTCTCGGCCATCACGTTCTGGTCCTGCCAATCCTTGTACTCGCTCCGCTTGCCGCCATTCGGAATCACCATGATGGTCGGAGGCATAAGCCCCGCCGTGATAGCTTTGTCCAGCAGCGCGGCCTGTGCCAGGCCCTGCGATTCGTGTCCGCCCGCGCCGTGCAGCCAATAGATCACCGGAAATCGTTTGGACGTTGCCGTCTCATACTCCGCCGGGAGGTAGATGTTATATCCGACGTCCTTTTTCATGGACGCGCTCGGAAACACATGGTGCGTCACGCCTTTTGGCGGATCCTTGGGTGGATTCACCCACTGTATATCGAATACCAGCGGCTCGCGTTGAGCCATCACCGCCAGCGACAGAAACAGGCAAACCAGAATTGGGCGCATCTAAAAAATATATACTTTGCTGCGGATGTTACTTCGCATAGTGGCCTCGTTTTTGTTCGCCGCGACGTTGACGGCACAACATAGCGAAACATCGCTCACCAATCCGTTCCGCTCACCCGACGACCGCGCCCGTGGCGGCGCCTTCTTCCGTTCCCAATGTGCCAGTTGCCACGGCATAGACGGCAAAGGCGGCGCCTCCGGCCCCAATTTGACGACAGGAACCTTCCGCCACGCCTCCAACGACGAAGGCCTCTTCCGCCTCATCACCAAGGGCGTCCCCGGCACCTCCATGCCCGGCTTTTCCATGAACGGCCGGGAAATCTGGCAAATCGTCGCGTTTATTCGCGGTCTCAGCGCCTCCCGCACCGGCATCGCCACCGGCGACGCCAAAGCGGGTGAGCAACTCTTCCGCTCCCAGAACGGCCTCTCCTGCCACTGGCTCCACGGCGCCGGCAACCCCCGCGGCCCGGACCTCTCCTCCGTCGCTACCCGCCTCTCCCCCGCCGAACTTGTCCAGGCCCTCACCGACCCCAGCGCCGAAGTGGCCCCGGAATACTGGCGCTGGACCTCCGGCTCCGCCCAGGGCTACCGCCTCAACGAAGACACATTTTCCGTGCAAATTTTGGACAAAAGCGGCAAACTACGCACTCTTTCTAAGGCTCTCCACCCCAACGCGACGCTCGACCGGCGTTCGCCGATGCCGTCGTTCGCGGGGAAGCTGTCCACCAACGATATCAACAACTTAGCCGCCTACCTCGGCACTCTCCAGGGCGGCGGCGCAGCCGCCGCCCCCTCCGCGCCGGCTCCGGAGGACCGGCCGGGCAATTGGCTCACCTATCACGGCAACAACGCGGGGCATCACCACTCCCGGCTGGCGGCCATTACGCCGCAGAACGCGGCAAACCTCTCATTACAATGGACTTTTCAGGCTCAATCCCTCGAAAAGTTTGAGGCGACGCCGCTGGTGGTAGATGGGGTGATGTACCTGACCGAGGCTCCGAACACGGTGATCGCGCTGGACGCGGCAACTGGCAGAGAGTATTGGATTTACGAGCACAAAAACCCGGATGTCACCTATCCATGCTGTGGAAAAGTGAATCGCGGGCTCGCGATTCACGGCCAAACGCTCTTTATGGGCACCTTAGACGGAAAACTCGTTGCGATTGATGCGGTTACGGGGCAATTGCGTTGGGAAACCGTGGTGGTGGACTTCAAGAAGGGTTACGCCCTGACGCACGCTCCGCTGGTGGTGAAAGACACCGTTTTGATTGGAACGGCCGGCGGAGAGCTTGGAATTAGGGGCTTTTTAGCCGCTTATAACGTGCAAAATGGCGCCAAAAAGTGGCAATTTGACACCATTCCAGCGCCTGGAGAACCGGGTTTTGACACCTGGGGAGGCGATTCCTGGAAGCACGGAGGGGGCCCAATCTGGCTCACCGGCTCCTACGACCCGGCTCTAAATCTGACCTATTGGGGTGTCGGCAATGCCGGTCCGGACTGGAATGCCAAGGTACGTCCCGGCGACAACCTGTACACCAGCTCCGTGATCGCGCTCAACGCTGACACCGGGAAACTGCAGTGGCATTTCCAGTTCACGCCGCACGATGAGTGGGACTGGGACGCGGTCCAGACGCCCGTCCTGGTGGACCGGGAATGGCGAGGCAAGCCCCGCCAGTTGATGCTATGGGCCAACCGCAACGGCTTTTTCTACATTCTGGACCGGGCAACGGGCGAATTTCTGCAGGGAACTCCATTCGTTAAATTGGATTGGGCGAAGGGGTTGGACGACAAGGGACGGCCTATCCGGGTACCCGGGAAAGTCCCCAGTCCACAGGGCACGGTGATTTTTCCTGGCGTACAAGGCGGCACCAACTGGTTTGCCCCCTCCTACAGTCCCAGGACCGACCTCTTCTACCTCAATGTTTGGGATGACTATTCCAGCATTTACTTTGCGTGGGACCAGGAGTACGAACAGGGCAAGTGGTATGCCGGAGGCGGCATCAAGGCTGACGTTCAATCCACACGCCGGGACCGGTTGGCGCGCCGCGACCCGAAGTCCGGGTACGGGGCCGTCCGCGCGCTACATCCCGCCACAGGCGCCAAGGTGTGGGAGTACCGCATGACGGACGTGACTGATGGCGGCATCGTCACGACCGCGAGCAACGTGCTTTTCACGGGGAACAGGGAGGGCCACTTCTTCGCACTGGACGCCACCAGCGGCAAGTTACTTTGGGATGTCTACCTGGGCGGCCAGATGGCCGCCTCTCCGATTACCTATGAGGCGACCGGCAAGCAGCTAGTGAGCGTAGCCATTGGGCATACGCTCTATACATTCGGACTGCGGCCGTAGCTACTGTTTGGGCTTGGAGGGTTCCCGGAAGGAACGCTCTACCATGTCTTCGACATCGGTGGAAACTGCGTGGTCGCGCCACAGCCAGCGCATCATTTCCGGGATCATCGCGCCGCCCTGCTTCTGGCCGTGGCGCCCGATACCCCAGGAGTAGTTGAGATCGTAGCCTTTGGCCGACAACGCTTTCATCATGCGTACGTTCTGATAAAACCAGTCGCGGTTCTGGTTGTACTCGCCGCCCGGCCGTTTTCCCCGGTTGTCGTTGCGGCCATCTACCAGGAACACGCGAAGCGGTTTCTTCTCGGCCGCAGCGATGATATCGGGATATTTGTGGCCGCCGCGCAGGTCGACAAAGCTACCGACAATACTCAACACCTTGCGAAACTGGTCCGGCCGGTTCCAGGCCACGGTAAAAGCGGCAATCGCTCCGGAACTGGCGCCGGCGAGGCCACGCTGTTCCGGATCCTTGGAAATGTTGTACTCCTTGTTGAGAGCGGGCATCAGCTCGTCCACAATGACGCGCGCATACTTATCATCCAAGGTGTTGTATTCGGTGGGCCGGTTCGTATTGCGGTCGCCCCAGTCCTTCGGGTTCGGCTCCGGCTGATCCGGGCGGCGGCCCGGGCTGATAAAGATGGCGAGCATGACGGGAATTTCCCGGCGGTAGATGAGGTTATCGAGAACGTTCTGCACGCGCGCGTCGCCTTCCGGCGCCATCATTGCCGGGCCATCCTGCCAGATCATGAGACTGGCTGGAATGGCAGGATCGTACTGCGCGGGCACATAGACCGAGTAGGTATGCGACGTGCCAGGGTAGGCTTCGCTTGGCAGTTGAAACGGTCCCTTGATCTGCCCTTTCGGGACGCCTTCCTGCGCCATCGAGTCCGGACCGAGGCGGTAGTGCATGTCAGTATTGACAGCGGGAGCGGGCGGCTGGGCGCAAAGGGCTCCGGCGGCGAACAGGGTAGCGATAGGCAGTAGGCGCATTACCGCGCCAAGATATCACAGCGGATACCGGCGGGAACCTTGGGCACTCCTTGCTGGGGAATCTCAATTACTACGTCCGGGTTCGCGTCCCGAATGGTCAGAACGAAAGCTTGCTTTGCGTCGTCAAAGGTGAGGGTCCGGCGGACATCCCAATAGGAGCGAAGTAACTGCGCACGCTTCGCATCGCCGGCGCGGAGCGCCAGGCGACGCACAGCTCCTTCCACGGTGACCAATTGAAACATGCCAATCAGTCCCGGATCTTTCAAGCGGGGATCCCCATCGGCGGGAACATCCAAGCCGGCGTACAAAGCTCCGTCCTGCGACTTTGCGAGAGGAACGTAGGTATCGAACAGGGGTTTCCCGTCCGCGAGGCGGTAGACGGACCACCATTCGACATCCTCCAACCCGCGGCGGATGGTGAGAAACGCGCTGTTCAGTGTTCGCGCATCCACGCCATCAGCCTTAACCGTATAGACGGGCGCGCCCTTCCGATCGGCGGCAAGCGGCCACGCCTCCACGAAGGTGGACGCTTCCATCCCCTTCTCGTTCAATACCTGACGGGTCTGCTCCGTTTTGCGAATCGCCAAGCCGCCCGCTATCTCAAAGGAGACATTGCGAACGGCGACCGTCTCCTCGCCCTTTTTTCCGCTTACCGTCAACGACGAAGGCAATTGGGCAAACAACGGGAATCCGATTCCGGCGGCAATCCACAACAAGCTGATCTTCATTTTCTTTCGTCCTGTTCACACACTCATGCGCGATCGTCGATGGAAACTGCTCAGCACAGCCGCCGTCCTCCTGTGATATATCTCTCTGCGGCCTATGACTATGCGCCACATACAGACCACGATGGTCTTTCTTCTCTTCCTCCTTGCTCCTGCCGCGTTTTCGCAGGGCGAACGCGCTACTGTAACCGGCACGGTTTCCGATACAACGGGGGCGATGGTCCCCGAAGCAGCCGTGTCTATCCGAAACACAGAAACCAACGTCACCACTCGCACGACCACAAATTCCGCGGGACTTTTTTATCTGCCGGCGCTTCCGCCCGGCCCGTACGAGGTGACGACGAACAAACAAGGCTTCCGTCCCTCCCGCGTTTCCGCGCTACGGCTCACGGTGGGCCTGACGGCCACGGTGAACGTCACGCTGGAAGTAGGCACTGTGAGCGAAGCCGTGGAAGTCACGGCTACTGCCGTGCAGTTGGAGGCCCAGACATCGGGCCTGGGAAAGGTTGTGGAGCAGCGCCGCGTTGTGGAACTTCCCTTGCTGGGACGCAACCCGCTGTCGCTGGCAGCGACCGCTCCGGGCGTAATTCCGACCAGCGGACAGCGCGGAACGGGACAGGATATCGTCGGCGTCTCGACGACATCGCAGATTAACGGCGGCCTGGCCCAACAGAACGGCGTCCTGATTGACGGCGGCGAATCCCGCGGCACCACGGAATCCGGCAACGCGTACACCGTGCCCTTGGAAGCGGTCGGGGAATTCAAAGTAGAGACTTCGACCTATTCGGCGGAGTTCGGCCGTGCGGCCGGCGGCATTGTGAACGTCGCCACAAAATCGGGCACGAATTCGCTGCACGGCGTTGTGTACGAGTATCTTCGCAACGACCATCTGAACGCCAATAGCTGGCAGAACAACCGCACCAACGTACCTAAAGGTTTATTCCAGCGGAACGAGTTCGGCGCGGGCGCCGGTGGGCGGATTATCAAAGACCGCACCTTTTGGTATGCCATCTATGAAGGCACCCGGCAGGGCAGCCCGGACCAAGCGCTTGCGACTGTTCCGACGGCGTTGCAACGCCAGGGCGACTTCTCCCAAACGCTGGACCGCACAGGCTCGCTGGTAACGATCTACGACTACACCACGACGCGAACAACACCTGGCGGCGGCGTGATCCGCGACCCGTTCCCCGGCAACCGGATTCCGGCCGGGCGTATCCATCCGATCTCATCCCGCGTGGTCCCCTATTGGGGCGAATCCAACCGGCCCGGAGAAGGCTTCGCCCTCGTGAACAACTATCTTCGCGTCGGCAAAGCGATCACAAACTCCGATTCGTGGTTCGGCCGCATTGACCACATCATCAGCGACAAGCACCGGCTATATGGCCGGTACGGCGGACGGGAACTGAAGAGCACGACGGGGGTGGCACTTAACGCCGCGTTCCCGCCGCGGACTCTGAGCTCCAATCCGGCCAACAGTGCGTTGATCTCCCTGACCTCCACCTTCACGCCCACGATGATCGGCGAAGGCCGGGTTAGCTATACGCGTTTGCAGTTTGACTCCAGCCCGCTGAGCGAAGGCTTCGACGTAGGTTCGCTGGGTTTCCCTCAATCTGTCACGCAGAATGTTCTGTTCCAACAGTTTCCACAGATCTCCATCCAGACCTATGCCCAGGGCGCGGGCCTTGCTGTAACCGGGGCGGCTCCCAACGAGTTCGACCAACTGGGCGGCGTGGGCCGTAACCTGAATCCGCAGGACTCCTGGCACGCGCAGTATCACGTGACCATGATGAAGGCGCGTCATAAGATCAAGGCCGGTTTTGAAAGCCAACTGATCAAGCTGAACGCTTTCAATTCGCAACTGTCCTCCGGCCAATACATTTTCGACCGTCTCTACACGCAGGGCCCGGACCCGAACGTCACCGCGCTCAACTCCGGCAATGGATTCGCCAGCTTCCTGCTCGGCGTACCGCAGGCCGGTGCTTTGACCATCACCCGCCCGCTGTTCCTGTATCAACGCTACTGGGGAGCCTATGTACAGGACGACTGGCGCATTACGAACAAGCTGACGCTGAACCTAGGTTTACGGTGGGAATACACCACGCCGTATGCCGAGAAGTTCGGGCAGATTGGCTATGTGGACTTTGACGCCGTAGACCCCGTGGCCGGCGTAAAAGGCACATTCAAGCTGATTGAGCCGGGCGGCTACCAGAGCGACCCGAACCGGAAGAACTTCTCGCCTCGCGTCGGGCTGGCCTACCAACTGACGCCGAAGACCGTTATTCGCGCGGGCGCGGCCATTTTCTACGCCAGCTATGTGGGCGTGAACGCCGCCGCCACCGACTTCGGCAACGGCAGCTTCCTTTCTAATGCCCTGTTCCTGGGCCAGCCGAATCCCCTGGTCAACACCCCGCCGGTGGGAGGCTCCTGGAGCAATCCGTTCGCGGGCGGCATCATTGTTCCGGACCGCAACACCAACTTCGCGGGACAGAACGTACGCGGCGATTCGCGGCACCGGCCGAATGCCTATATGGGCAACTGGTCGTTCTCCGTGCAGCGTATGTTGAACTCCACCACGATGTTGGAAGTGGCCTATGTCGGCTCCAAGACGACACATCTCTACTGGAACCGGCAACGGAACCAGAACGATCCCGCGCTGTTGCCGTTGGGAGCCAATCTGTTGTCGCCCGTACCGAACCCGTTCTTCGGCAAGATCGCGACAGGCTCCTTGAGCGCTCCGACCATTCAGGCACGGCAGGCGCTGCGGCCCTATCCGCAGTTCCTGGATTTGCTCATCTTCCGCGATCCCTACGGCGATATGCACTATCAAAGCTGGTATGCCCGATTGGAAAAGCAGTACTCCAACGGGATGACGTTGTCGGCTTCCTTCACCGGATCGAAAACCATCGCCAACACGATGCAATCGAATACCTGGGTGGTGGGGCCGTCGAACAGCCTCTACAACATCCGCTATAACAAGGGCATTGAAGCCAATGACCTGCCGCGGCGGCTGGTACTGAGCTACCTCTACGACCTGCCGTTCGGCAAAGGCAAGAAATTCCTGAGCGGCGCAAATTCGTTTGCCACGAAGTTTGTAGGCGGCTGGCAGGTTTCCAGCATCACCGTATTGCAGGCCGGGCGGCCGGTACTGATCACGGCGCCGGATGTGACGAACCTCTTCAACTTCAGCTCCACCAATGGCCGCGCCGACCGTTTGAAAGATCCGGTGTTGTCCGGCGACGAGCAGTCGCTGACACGCTGGTTCGACACTACTGCGTTCCAGCGGGCGGCTCCGTACACGGTGCCGACCGACAGCGTGAGCCAACCGAGGCTGCGCGGACCGGGACGCGTAAACTTCGACATGTCGATTCTAAAGAACACCACGTTCCGCGAACGATACAACATGCAATTCCGCGCCGAGTTTTACAACATCTCCAATACGCCGGCGCTGGATGCGCGCGGCGCGACCGTGGACGTTGCCAGCGCGCAGTTCGGACAGATTGTGCAGGGCGGAAATCCCCGCAACATTCAGTTCGGTTTGCGCTTTGTATTCTAGATCCCTCCGAAGTACGTACAAGGGACTCGCTTCGGCGGGTCCCTTTTTTTTATTCCGGAAAGCTAGCGCCGGGACAATAACGCCGTCACGCCGCCGCCGATCAGCAACAGCGGCCACATGCGGTTAAAGCTGAGCCAGGGAACAAACTGGTGCAGCAGAAACACCGATCCGACGAGGATCATCATCACCGGCCCGACCAGGCCGCGTTCCCGGTATGTATGCTGCATGTTCATACTTCTCCCTACGCAGCCCGATGCGGGAAAGTTCCGTTAGCGGAGCGCCTCATCCAGTTCTACGCGATAGCCCGTGACCAGCCGGTTTGTTTCGTTCGCCATACCGACGACGGCCATCATTTCGGCGAACATCTCCGGCGTCATCCCCTTGTTCGCAGCCGCGGCTGTATGGGAGGCGATGCAGTACTCACAGCCATTGGTAACGCTGACGGCGATATAGAGCAGTTCCTTGGTCAACGGGTCCAGCGCGCCCGGCGCCATGATGTCACGAATGCTTTCCCAGGTGCGGCGAAGCGTGGCAGGATCGTTGGCCAGGAATTTCCAAAAATTGTTCACGCGGTCTACTTTGCGGGCCGCCATGATTTCATCGAATACGGCGCGGACTTCGGGCGATGCGTTTTCGTACTCGATCGGTTGCGCGTAGGTCATGGCCGCTATTATGGCGCGGAAAGAGCCTGCCGGTACCAGGCGGCAAGAAAGCGCGCCGCGCCATTGCGATTAGGCGGCACGTAGGCCTGGAAATGCTCGCTGCCGCCGAGCACAGGACGGAGCGTGGACCAGAATTCGTCCCAATCGAGCGCGGATTCCTCTCCAAGCAGACGGCGGTTTAACGCCCGTAAAAAGGTATCGTTCACGGCGGTGGCCCCAATGCCGCGGGTCGCGATCATCTGCGCACGGCGGCACCGCGTGACCACATCTTCCACGTTCGACATGCCATAACAACTACCGAGGAAGACCAGCCGCGCGTCATTGCGCAGGAAGGGGCGAGTATCCGGGAAATGGTGATCGTGCCCCCGATGCACCAGGACTGAGGGCGGGCCCGGCAGCGCGCGGGTGACCGCTGCCTGCCGAGCCCGAACTTCGGCAGTTCTCGCGGCGTTGGCCGGCAACTGGAGATCGACCGGAATATTGGCGAAGATTTCGATACGGCGGCGGGACGTGAGGCGGCCAGTGAGATGGACCAGGGCGGTACTGCGCTCGATGGCCCAGTTGGGATCGTTGGCGTAGGCGGCTAGAAAGCTCTCGAAAGACTCGACGCCGTCATCGTCGTTGTGAAAGACGTAGCGCTGTAAACAGAGGCCGTCAGGAAAGAGTTCATCGACAGCGAGAGTGGTCTGCGGCGCCGGAACCGTGCGTTGGGCGGCCAACAGACGGCCCAGGGGCGTGGCGGGCAAAGCGTCCTCCACGCCGGGCGGCGCAAGGGCTAGAAAAGAGGCCGCTTTTACCGCTTCGGCAAGAGGGTCTTCCGCGTCATCGATCCCAGTGAGCGCGCGGCGGAACACCGAAGCAGGGGCAGCACAAGGCAGGCCCATTTCGGCGAGCAGCGCGAGAGCCCCACGGAGAAGAGCGGGGTCCTCCATGGGATCCCAGTCGAGGTTGCGAAGCAGGGCGGAGGCCGTGACACGCTCCTCCTCCGTAGCGGCCGCAACAGCCAAGCGCAAGACGGCAACCGGGGCAAGCGTTGCGGCCAGCGCCGGATTCTGGCGAATCTGCAGAAGCAGCAGACCCGGGTCCGGACCGGCAGCCGCCGCCTGAGCGGCTTCGCGAACGGCCGGGCCATAAGGCAGATCTACATACTGACGCTGTTCACGGAGCGCGGCCGCCGGATGGCGGAGAGCCGACGCGAGTAGGAAACGGCGGGAGAGGGCGGGTTGATCACGAACAGTAAACCAGGCGATGTCCAGAGCCTGCGCAAAATGGACACGCCCGATCCAACGAGCCTCCATCACCTGGGGAAGCAACGCGGCGGCCTGATCCGGATGGGCGCGGGCAAGAGCAAGGAACGCGTCCCGGCGTTCACGATCCCGCAGGAGCGGGTCACGCAATAGCGCCGCTTTCTCAAATGCCAACCGCGGCGCAACCTCGAGAAGCTGCCGGACCTGATCGAGCAGCGGCGTCTGTTCCACAATCGCCGGCGCGGGGGGCAGGGGAGGCATACATCTTTCATTGTGTGATACCTTCACGTTCGTTGTGACCCATAAAAAAGTTCTCGAAAAATTCCGCGTCCGTCCCGGGAAAAAGTTTCGACTGAAGGACTACGATCCGGGTTGGCGCGGGGACGGCGACATGAAGGACTTGTCGGACTCTGCCTTGAAAGAGTCGGCGCAGAAGATTCTTCAGCAGAATCTGGAGGAACTAGCCAAGCAGCAGAGCAAGCTGTACGCCGATGACCGGTGGTCGGTGCTGGTTGTTCTGCAGGCAATGGATGCGGCAGGCAAAGACGGCATGGTGAAACATGTGACGTCCGGGCTGAATCCGCAAGGCTGCGACGTGTACAGCTTTAAGGGGCCATCAGCCGAGGAATTGGATCACTCCTATCTATGGCGCATCATGCGCGTGAGTCCGGCGCGCGGAAAGATTACTATTTTCAACCGCTCGCACTATGAAGAGGCGCTGGTGGTAAAGGTGCACCCGGAGTTTTTGCGCCGACAGAAACTGCCGCCGGAGCTGGTGACGAAGAAGATCTGGGAAGAGCGCTACGAAGATATCAACAACTTCGAACGGCACTTGGCGAGAAACGGGACAGTCATCCTGAAATTTTTCCTGTACGTCAGCAAAGAAGAGCAAAAGAAGCGATTTCTGGAGCGGCTGGAGAATCCGGAAAAACATTGGAAATTCTCCGCGCAGGATCTGAACGAGCGGCAGTATTGGAACGACTATATGCGCGCCTATGAAGAGGCGCTGGAGGCGACCAGCACCAAGTGGGCGCCGTGGTATGTGATTCCCGCCGACAACAAAGCCGTGGCGCGGGCGATGGTTTCTAATATTCTTGCCAATGCGATTGATGAGCTGAAACTGAGCTACCCCAGCGTGGGCGAAGAGGAGAAAATAGCATTAACTGAAGCTCACAAGAGATTGATGTCCGAATAGGGCGCGGCTAGTCCGGCTGCGGCAAACCTTGCAGACAGCGCAGCGTATCGCGGGCGATCA
Source organism: Bryobacteraceae bacterium (assembly GCA_035714175.1). Classification (GTDB taxonomy): domain Bacteria; phylum Acidobacteriota; class Terriglobia; order Bryobacterales; family Bryobacteraceae. Next base: position 93,067 of record DASTML010000036.1, read on the forward strand.
ATAGTTCTTCGTTTGTAGGTATCACCCAGACGCCGGTGCGGGACTGCCGGGCGCTGATGCGGGCTTCGATGCCGGCGGCACTATTGTTGGCGGCCGCATCCAACTCGATGCCGAGCCCCTCCAGCCCCTCGCAAATTTGTGCGCGGATGGGCGCGGCATTCTCGCCCACGCCGCCCGTGAAGATGACAGCGTCCGCTCCATTGAGCGTGGCAAGATACGAACCGATATACTTCTTCACGCGGTAGCAAAAAACGTCAATGGCAACCGCGGCGCGGCTGTCGCCCTTGTCCTGGTGCTCCAGAAGGGTGCGCATATCCGAGGAGAGGCCGGACAGACCGAAGAGGCCGCTCCTGCGCATCAGCATCGATTCCATAGCGGACGCCGAGTCGCCGGACGCCGACATCATGTGCAGCACCAAAGAAGGATCAATATCACCGCAGCGGGTGCCCATCATCAACCCTTCGAGCGGCGTGAACCCCATGGAGGTGTCGACGGAATGGCCACGGTCAATCGCGCACATGGACGCGCCGTTGCCGAGATGGCAACTGATGACTTTGCAACGCGATTTGTCGACGCCAAGAAGTTGAGCGTACCGCCAGGCGATGTAGCGATGGGAGACGCCGTGGAAGCCATAGCGGCGGTAGTGGTCCTGCGCATAGTAGCTGTACGGAATGCCGTACAGAAAGGCGCGCGGCGGCAGCGTGTGGTGAAAAGCCGTGTCAAAGACCGCCACGTGGCGCGCGGCGGGCAACAGCGTGCGAGCCGCAAAATAACCGCGAATGTTGTGCGGGTTGTGCAGGGGCGCAAGATCGTAGAGATCTTCCAGTTTTTCGATGGAATCCGGAGTAATCTCCACCGGCTCCCGGAAGGACTCTCCGCCATGGACAACGCGGTGCCCGACGGCGTCGATGGGCCCGTAATCGGTCATTGCATCCAGCACCGCGCGCAATCCTTCATCGACGTTGGCGACCGGCCGGGTATGGCGCGTACGGCGGCCGTCCGCGTTGACTGTCACGATAGCGTCCTGCGTGCCGATGCGCTCCACAACCGTCTTGGCCACAACACAATCCGTTGCGGAGGCGATCTGCTCCGGGCTGGTCTCAAACACCTGGCTCTTGATGGAAGAGCTGCCGCAGTTCAGGACGAGAATCTTCATGTCACAATCTCAGTCTACGATGCGGTTGCTACTCATTTCTTTATTCGCGGCGCTGGCCGGCGCGCAGCCCGTAGTGCAGGATTTGTTCACGGCGGGCGAACAGGGCTACATGACGTATCGCATTCCCGGCCTGTTCGCCCAAGGGAAGACGGTTCTCGCCTATGCCGAAGCGCGGCGGGACGGGTTCGGCGATTGGGCGGATATCGATGTGGTGATGCGGCGCTCGACTGACGGCGGCCGCACCTGGGCGCCCATGCGCGTGTTGGCCGATGCCGGAACAGGAACGGCCAACAACCCTGTGGCTATTCCCGGCGCCAAACCCGGCGAGATTCATTTTCTCTACTGCGTGGATTATGCGCGCGCTTTCCACATGCGCAGCACCGACGGCGGCGCGACGTTTTCCAAGCCCGTGGAGATCACGGCCGCCTTTGAGCGGCTGCGCGCCGTCTACGATTGGAACGTAATCGCCGCCGGCCCCGGACATGGTATCCGGCTGCGCAACGGGCGGCTATTGGCGGCCGTGTGGTTATCGACGGGCGGAAAGAAACACCGGCCGTCGCGGGTTGGCACGCTGTATAGCGACGACAACGGCCTGACCTGGCAAACGGGCGACTTGGTTCCGGATACCTTGCCGAACCCGAGTGAGACCTATGCCGTGGAACTGCGCGACGGGCGCGTGATGCTGAACATCCGCAACGAATCGCCGGAGCATCGGCGCGCCCTGAGCTTCAGCTCCGATGGCGCGCGAGCATGGTCCAAACCCGTTTTCGACCAGCAACTCCTGGAGCCGGTTTGCATGGCTTCGCTGATCCGGCATCCCAAAGGGGCATTGCTATTTTCGAATCCGGATAATCTGGAGGCGACCTATGTGGACGCTTCCCAAACGGTAAATCGCGACCGCAAGAACCTGACGGTGCAGTGGTCAGGTGATGACGGAAAGACGTGGACAGCCAAACGCGTGTTGGAGGCAGGACTGTCGGGCTACTCCGATTTGGCGGCGATCTCCGACGGCACCATTCTCTGTCTCTATGAACGCGGCGGATTGGACAAGAATATTTTCCGCGCGGGGCGGCTCAGCGTGGCGCGGTTCAGCGAGCGCTGGGTGAAGGGACGCTAGTTGGAGGCCTGAATATCGTATCCGCGATTGGTGAACAAATACTTTCCGCCGCTTTCGCGGACCAGGTGCAGGTTGTCTTTTCCCAGCAGGGCTTCGACGCGCGGTACGGATGGTTTTTCGATTACGAGATAGAAACGGTCGATCGACTCCCAAAGCATTTTGCATTGCGGATCATCGATGAACACCTGCGGCGCGCCGGGCGCGTAGCTGGCATATTCCAGATTGTTGACCCGCCCGTTGAGCAGCAGGGCGCGCCGGGGATTGGCGTAAAAGAAGATGCTCGAAAACGTGTAGTACTGGTTGTCCACGATGAGCGTGCCGCGCGGGGCAGACATGTAGGCCATGGCCAGCGGACGCGAGCCAAGGTAGGGATCAAACGTGACGAGCGCGGTGCGGGCGGCGTGGAGGAAGAGAGTCATCATCAACGCCAGCCCCAGAACCAGCGGCAATCGGCGCAGACGGAAGGCAGAGTAGGCGCCGGTGAGGAACGCGATGCCCGCCATCACAAGCGGCAGGCGAAGGTAGGCGAAGGCGTCGATGGTGAGATCGCCCATATGGCCGAGAGAGAGGGTGTAGGCGTCAGGATTCTGTGTGAGCGCGCGGGAGATATCGCCGGGCGTCGGCAAGCCATTCACACGCACCAGAATCATCGCAATGGCGCCAGCAGCCAACGCGGCCAGCGCGCCAATCGCCCACTGCCCCCGGCGAATCCAAACGCTTTCGTCGCGTTCGAGCGCGTTGGCCAACAGCAGCGCCAACGCGGGATAGCAGGGCATGGAGTAATACTCCTGCGTCGTGGAAAACGTAAAGAAGAGCAGTAAGAATCCCGTCCAGCAGAGGGCCAGCAGGCGGGTGGCGCCGGCACGGTCCGTGGGCCGGAAGCGGAGCTTGACGATGGCAGGAAACAGGGCGCTCCAAGGAAATAGCCACAGCAGGTGGAAGAGCCAGAAGAGATGCCGCGGCACTGTGTTGTAGTCGCGCGGCCAGCGCATGTTCAAGAAACGGAAGACGTGCTCGTTGAAGAAATAGAACCAGAAGAAGCCGTGGTATTGGCCAGGCTCGCTCTTCATGGTGAAGTCAAAATAGGGAGGGTTGCGGAGCGTTGCCAGGACGTGCCAAGGCGCGGCGATCATTAGCAGAATCGCCAAGCCTGTGAATGGGCGCAGCTTTCGCCATTCGCTCCAGCGGCCGGCGATGGTCAGCCACAAGCCAATCGCAGCCAGGGGAAAGAGCATCGCGATCAGGCCCTTCAACAAGAGTCCGGCGGCCATGGCGGCGGCCATCACATAGGCGTGCTTTGCTCTGCCGGATTCCATCGCCTGGAGGAAGCTCCACATGGCGAGCGTGATCGTGGCCGTAAGAATTGCGTCGGGAATCTGTATGCGCGTGAACAACCACAGCCCGATAGAGGTGGCGAGGATAAGCCCCGCATAGAGCCCCGTCGTTTCGTTGAATGCCCACCGGGCGAAGCGCGCCGTCAGCCAACACAACAGCACAACGCCGAGAGCCAACGGGATGCGCGCCGCCCAGTCGTGCACACCGAATATCGCGTAGCTCACGGCCATCGACCAGTAGATCAGCGGCGACTTTTCCAGATACGCCACGCCGTTCAAACGAGCCGTCACCCAGTCACCCGAATCCAACATGTTCCGCGCGATCTGCGCCTGCACGGCATCCACATCGTCCATCAGCGTAGGTGGACTGACAATACAGCCGAAATAGATCGCAATCGCGACGAGCAATACGATTAACTGATAGCGACGTTCCATTGCTTTTTCCACAAAAACAGCATCAGCAGGCCCCACAAGTGGTAGCCGTAGTTCCCTTCCCGGCGTTCGTGCGCACGCAGCACGGCTTCGACGGCTCCGTCTCGAAACAGCCCGGATTCCCGTACGGCCTGCGGCGTCAACACGTCATGCAGCAATGGTTTGAGCGAGGTCCGGAACCAGTCGTGCGCAGGAATGTCAAAACCTTCCTTCTTGCGCGTAAGGACGGAATCCGGCAGCTTTCCGGTCATCAAGTCTTTCAGCAGGAATTTGAGTTTGCTGCCGTTGAGCTTGAAATTCTCCGGCATGCGCGCGGCGAACTCGATGAGGCGGTGGTCCAGTAGGGGCGGCCGCACCTCCAACGAATGCGCCATACTCATGCGGTCGCACTTGTAGAGGATGTCATCGGCGAGGTACCAGTGCTGGTCCAACTCCATGAACGACTGGCAGGGCGGCGGCGCGTGGAGAGCGGAATGCCACTGCGGCCGCAGCAACTGCTCCCGTTCACCCGGCGTAAAAGTGCCGTTCCAATACAGGTGGGCCTCCAGTGGTCCCAGCAAGGAGCCGGTCAGGAACCGCTTCACCTTGTACTCCAGGCTAATCTTTTCATCGGAGACCGGCAGCAACCCGGCCAGCGACAACCCCGCCGCGCGCAGCGGCCGCGGCACGTGACGCATCCAACCGGCGTATTTATCCGCGAGGTACGTATAGTAGCCGCCGAAGAGTTCGTCGGCGCCTTCGCCGCTCAGCGCCACAGTGACGTGTTGTCGCGTCATTTTGCTCAGGTACCAGACGGGAAGCGCACCCGCATCGGCGCTGGGTTCGTCCGAGTAGTAAGGCAGTTGCTCCACGGTGGCGGCCAGGTCCTGCCCCGGATTCAGATCGAATTCATGATGATCCGTGCCGTACTTCTTCGCCACCTCGCGAAACCACGGGCTCTCATCGAAGCTCCGGCCCTGGAAACTGACGGAGAATGTTTTCAGTTGCTGCCCGGCGACTTCCGACGCATAGTGTAGGACAGTGGAGGAGTCCACGCCGCCCGACGCCCAGATGCCGAGCGGCACATCGGAGATCAGGTGTTCCTTGATCGCCGCGCGGAGTAGCGAATCCAGCTCCTCCTTCGCGTCTTGCAGCTTCATATCCGGCTGAGGTGCGAAACGAAGCTGCCAGTAGGGGCCAGTTCGTTCCCGGCCGTCCACCCACTCCAGCCAATGGCCCGGCGCCAATTTTGTGACGCCTTCCACCATCGTAAAGGGGGCCGGAATATAGTTCAGCGAAAGATAAGCGTTCAGTCCGGCTTTGGAAAAGTGTCGCGGAATCTCCCGATGCCCCAGGATCGACTTCAGTTCAGAGCCGAAATACAGGTCTTGTCCGCTGCGATACAAGTACAACGGCTTGATGCCGGCGCGATCGCGAGCCAACACCAGCCGCTTCTTCGACTCTGTCCATAGCGCCACGCCGAACATGCCGCGCAACCGCTCAAAAACGCCGAAATCCCACTCTAAAAAGCCTTGCAGCACCACTTCGGTATCGCACCGGGATTGGAACCGCCGGCCGCGAGCCTGCAACTCTTCCCGCAGTTCGTTGTGGTTGTAGATTTCGCCGTTGAAGACGATGACCGTATCGCGATCTTCGCTATAGATCGGTTGCGCGCCGCCGGCCAGATCAATAATGCGTAACCGCACGGCGCCAAGGGAACAGTCCGGCGCCTCGTGTACGCCCCATTGGTCCGGACCGCGGTGGTGCAGCACCGTGGTCACCTGCTCAATGCGGCCCGCGGGCGCCGGCCGCCCGCGATGAGTAAAACCGGCTATTCCGCACATAGTCCGTTATTCATAGCGCAGCGCCTCGGCGGGAAGAACGGCCGTGGCGCGGCGCGCCGGATACAGCGTCGCCAGAAAGCTGACGAGCAACGCCATGGCGGTCACCCAGATCGCGTCTGTCCATCGTGGTTGAAACGGCACGTAGGACAGCGCATAGATCTCAGCATCCAATTTGAACCAGCGACCGGTCTCGGCGGCATAGCTCAGGCCATAGCCCAGCACCAGTCCAATCGCGGTTCCAATGGCGCCGATATAAAGCCCCTGGAAAATGAAAATCCGCCGGATCTGCTCCCATCGCGCGCCCATCGAAACCATAATCGCGATGTCCCTGGATTTCTCCATCACCATCATGATCAGACTGATCAAAATATTGAGAGCCGCCACCAGTTGAATCAGGCTAATCGTAATGATGGTGACAATCCGGTCCATCTTGAGCGCATTCAACACGCCGCGGTTCTGTTCTTCCCAGGTCGTCGCCGTGAGCTTATCGCCAATAAACGGGGTCGCGGCAGCCGCCACCTCAGACGCCGTATTGATGTCGTCCAGCTTCAGTTCAATTGAATTGATGGAATTTTCAAGACCAGTCACCCGCTGCAGATCCGACAGCGCCGCATAGGCAAACTTGTCGTCCACATCAAAGAACCCGGATTCGAACAGGCCCACCACGCGGAACTTTGGATAGCTGGGGCGCGCACCGGCTGGCGTAATATCTCCATTCGGGATGATGACGGTGACGATCGAGTCCAGCATCATGCCCGTCCGCTGCGCCAGCTTCGCGCCGAGAAGGATCGGCGGATAGCCATCGGCGGTCGATTGCAAACGATCCAGGCTGCCTTGCCGGACATAGCGGCGAAGTTCTTCCCGCTCTTCTTTTGCGGACTCCGGGATGCCCTTTAAATAGCCGCCCTGGCCCATTTGCGGGCCCGAATAGAGCACCTGCGCATACAGCGCACCCGTGGCCGAGTTGACATGTTTGACCTTTGCCAGCTTCTCCACCAGCGCCGGCCAATCTTCCAGCCCAATGCCGACCTGCTTTTCGATGATGTTGACGTGCGCCGTCGCGCCCAGCAGGCTTTTCTGCAAGGTACTACGGAAGCCATTGGTGATGGCCAAGGCAATGATAAGAGCCATTACGCCCGCAGCCACGCCAATGATCGAGACAGCCGTGATGATCGAAATCACCGCCTGGCGGCGTTTCGCGGTCAGATAGCGACGCGCAACGAAGCTCTCAAACGCCAGGCGCTTCATCCGTTACGAGTCCACCTCGGATTCGGCCTTCCGCAGCAATTCGGCAATGCCGATCTCGCCTTCCGGCCGCAACAGCGGGAAGAGAATCACATCGCGAATCGAACGCGAATTTGTCAACAACATAGTCAAACGGTCGATGCCGATGCCTTCGCCGCCGGTCGGAGGCATGCCGTAGCAGAGGGCGCGGACATAGTCTTCGTCCATCTGGTGCGCCTCATCGTCTCCGCGCGCCTTCATGGCCAACTGCTCTTCAAACCGCTTGCGCTGCTCGTTCGGGTCATTCAACTCGGTATAAGCATTGCCAATTTCCATGCCTGCGCAGAAGATCTCGAAGCGGTCTACAAAGTTTGGATCATTTCGATTCCGCTTGGAGAGCGGAGACACTTCCACCGGGTACTCGTAGATAATCGTGGGCTGTATCAGGTCGCGTTCGCAAACCCGCTCGAAGATCTCCAGCAGGGATTCGCCGGCCGAGTGCTTTCCGCCCTGCTGTTTTACCCATTCGGCATCCCGCAGGTTGTCCATCGTCGGCTTGTCGCCATCCTTCCAAAACTCGATGATCGCCTCGCGCATCGTATAGCGCCGGATATTGCCGAAGTCGAGCATCGTTCCCTGATAGTCCACTACCGTGCCGCCCGTGACATCAATGGCGGTCTGGCGCAGCAGTTCCACAGTCAGGTCCATCAGGCCTTCGTAGTCGGTATAGGCCTGGTAGAACTCGAGCATTGTGAATTCGGGATTGTGATGAATGGACACGCCTTCATTGCGGAAGTTGCGATTAATCTCATACACCCGGTCCAACCCACCCACAATGAGACGCTTCAGATACAACTCCGGCGCGATGCGCAGGTAGAGATCAATATCGAGCGTGTTGTGGTGAGTCACAAAAGGCCGCGCCGCCGCCCCGCCATAGAGAGGCTGCATCATCGGCGTTTCCACTTCTACGAATCCGCGCGCATCCAGTTGCCGGCGGATCGATGCCACCACTTTTGCGCGGGCCACAAACGTTTTCCGGACGTCTAGATTGGAAATGAGGTCCAGATAACGCTGCCGCACCCTGATCTCCACGTCTTCCAACCCGTGGAACTTCTCGGGCATCGAAAGCAGGGTCTTCGATAGGAAGGTGAGCTTCGCCGCCTGCACGGACAACTCGCCCGTGCGCGTCCGGAACAGCGCGCCGTCCACGCCAATGATGTCGCCGATATCGAGCAACTGGTACAGCTTGAAATCGTCTTCGCCCAGCAGATCCACTTTGATATAGATCTGCAGCCGCTCGCCTCCCTGTTCCAGATGCAAAAAGCCGGCCTTGCCTTTGCCGCGGATCGATTGAATCCGGCCGCAAACGCGGACCTCCGGTTTCCCGCCTTCCAGTTCCTCGCCTGTTTTCTCCGAATAGCCGGCGAGAACCTCCGGAATGCTATGCGTGAAATCGAACCGGGAGCCATAGGGACGATGGCCCATCGCCTCCAGTTCATGGGTGCGGCGGAAACGCTGTGTGAGCAGCTCGTGTTCGAGCGACAATGATGGACTCCTTCAGATAAAACAGAGCAGAATCCTTCATTATAAGAAGTTATGCGGCCGTTCGAGCGGAATTCCGCCCATCCTTCTTCTGCCGCACCAGCCGGAACCCGAGAAAGTCTCCTTTTGCCGTGGGTTCATCCGCCAGACGCCAGGCATAGAAGGCCATCTGATCCTGATCGCGGGAGTTGCCTCCGCGGAAGATTCGCATTGTTCCAGTGGACGGTCCCTGCGGATCGCGGACTGGGCTCTTGCCGTAGTATTCAATATCCAGGTAGTCGCTGCACCATTCGCTGGCGTTGCCCAGCATGTCGTACAGGCCCCACAAATTGGGCATTCGGGCCGTGGCGACGTCCTGCAGCGTCTGGTTTGTATTCGCCTGTGTCCAGGCTACATCCGCCATGTTTTTCGCGTATTCGCCCGCGTCACCCGCTCTCGCCGCATATTCCCATTCCGCCTCAGTGGGCAAACGATAGCGGAATCCGTCGTCAGCGGCGTTGAGCTTCGCCAGAAATCCCTGCACTTCAGTCCAACTCACTCGTACCTTCGGCTTGTTCGAGCCTGTCGCCTTGCCGCTCATAACCGCGTTCCACTGCTTTTCCGTAATCTCCGTGCGGCCCATTTGGAACGGCTTGGTTATCTCTACCATGTGCTCCGGCTTCTGTTCGTCCCGCCCTACCGAAAAGCCCATGACAAACCGCCCCGCCGGAATGTTGATGAAATCCACATTGGCTCCGGCAACCGTCAATGTCATCGGATCAGCGGCGGGTTGCGCAGGGGCCGGGGGCGGCGCCGTGGTCCCAGTGCTCGCCGTCGGACCACTCGGCGCGGTAGGCGGCGGAGGCGTTGGCTTGGCATCCGCAACCTGGGTGGAAGGAGGCGCCGCCGTCCTGCTTCGGTGCAAATAGGCCCATCCGCCGCCGATCAGGAGCGCGATTGCCGCGGCAATTCCAATAACCACCGGCAGTTTCGACGGCGAAGGCGTGGCCACGGGAACCGGGACGGCCGCCCCCTGTAAGGCATCTACAAATTCCGTGCACGTTGTAAACCGGTCCGCCGCGCTTTTGCTAAGGGCGCGCGCTAGTGCGGCCTCCACGGCAGGCGGAATGGACGGATTGAACGTGCGCGGCGGAATATGCGGTTCATTGATGATCTTGAAGGACTGCGCAATCCAGGTTTCGCCCTGAAACGGCAATTGACCCGTGAACAGTTGATAGGCAACAACCGCCAACGCGAACTGGTCGGACCGGCCGTCCAGCGTTTCACCGCGGATCTGCTCCGGCGACATGTGGCTCAGCGTGCCGGAGGTTGCGCCAATCGAGGGCGCCGTCAAAGTCTGCCCCCCGGCGGTCATGCGGGCAATGCCGAAGTCGACGATTTTGGCGCGGCCCGATCCATCCAGAAGTATGTTTGCCGGTTTAATATCGCGGTGGACAATGCCCGCCTGGTGCGCAGTATCCAGCGCGGACGCGGCTTCCCGCAAAATTCGCATGGAGTGTTCCACCGTACCGCCCTGGGCAATGTAGGCCTCCAGGTTGGAACCGTTGATGAACTCCATAACGATGAAGGCCATCTCGCCCGCCAGGAAAAAGTCATAGACGGCGGCGGCGTGTGGATGTTGCAAACGAGCCGCGGCCCGCGCTTCCCGAGCCAGATACTGCTCGTTCATTTGCCGTTGGGCTGCGTCGACGCCTTCCAACCGGACGCACTTCAGCGCCACCTCACGGTCCAGCTCCGGATCGTAGGCGCGGTAGACAACACCCATCCCGCCCCGTCCCAATTCCGTGCGTAGCTGGTATCTGCCGATGGTTTCCATACGTTATATAAGGCGCAGGTACAGCCTTATCACCATCATCGATACTTGTGCAATAGGGGAAAGGGTCCTATTTGCGAACGATAACTTCGCGAATGGAGTCTTGCGTCAAAAAGAACTTCACCTGGTCGAAGTCCTTGAACAGCTTTTCCAGCGACCGCGTCGTGTAGTACTGCGCGGGCCGCCTGCGCCCGCGGGCCACCAACTTTACTTTATTGCGATCCTGAATCCGGTAGGAGTACGACGGCACTTCCACCAGTTTTTCATCCGTATGGAAAACGGTCAGCAGTTGGCCGCCCTTGTGGAGGATGGCATGCAGTTGGCTCACTGCCGCCTCCAGCATCGCCGGACCCAGGTACTGCAAGGCGTCCCATACCAGAACTCCGTCCAACGAGTCGTCATCGAAATTCAGAACCTTCGCCTGAAACGCCTCGATGCGCAACTCGTTTTCCTGATTCGCGTAGAAGTCGCCATCGCCGAACGATTCGTCCAGCGAGCGGACAAAATTGTCATAGCGGAGCTTGTGGCCCAACAGGTTGAAAAAGTCCGTATTCTCCTGGTTGGAAACGCCAAGGTCCAGAACCATTAATCCCAATTGGCCATGAAAAGCCTGGAAAAACTGGTCGAGCGCGCTACTTTGCCGCGTGAACTCCGCACGCAATGGCACCTTCTCCGGCGGAGGCACCGACGCCGGGGGAGCTGAGCTCTGGGGGTCTGGGGGCTCCCCGCCGAACAAACGACTCCATCCCTGTTTGATCACTGTACTGAATAGTTATTTGGGGGTTGTTCCGCCAGGGGTCGCGCCCAAAGTTTGCTGGGCCGGTTTCTCAGCGGGTGGTTTCGGGGCTGCCTCGGCCGCCTTCTGCGACTCCGGCTTCACATCGACGCGGATCATTTCTAAACTGCCGCGAAGGTCCGCGCCTTCTTCAATACTGATCTTCGCATAGCGGATGTCGCCCGTAAGATTGGCGCCCTTCCGGATGTCGACGCGGCCCGATGCTTCGATATTGCCCTTCAGTTGACCCACTACCACCACGTCCCGCGCTTTCACATTGGCGATAACGCGCCCATTCGGCCCAATGGTGATGCGGTTTTCCTGCGCTTCGACGCTGCCTTCCACGTTGCCGTCGATCACCAGGTCTTCCTTGCTCAGGATCTGGCCCTTTATATAGACAGACTTGCCAATGGTGGCCGTACCGCGCGGCACATCCGGTTCGTAGCTCCGTGCCGGCATCACCGGAGAGGCCAGAATGCCGTCCCTCACCGGTTCTGCAATGCTGTTCGAACCGCTAAGCGGCCGTGTCGGTTCCTCTTCGTTCTTACGCCGATTCCACATTGACAATTCCTACCTCCTGCCGGAGCCCGGCAAAATTCAATCGTAAACCCCACATTCCAAAAAGGCAATGGTTTCTCCTATTCGTTACGGAACAGCCCGTCCCCCCTCCTTTTTTCCACAGCCCGCCGCCTCCTCCTGGCCGCCATTTATCCGTTGCAACAGATATATTGGAAAAATGCCTGGCCGCCTGCAATCGGAAATTCGCCAATCCCGGCCCTTTCCGCACCCTGCCGAGGAAACTTTCCTCAATATCCAACGCACCGCCAATTGGCTCATGCACGGCGTGGAGGAAACGCTCCGCCCCTTCGGTCTTACTCACCCCCAATACAACGTCCTGCGCATTCTCTCCGGCGCGGGAGCCGATGGGCTTCCCTGCGGCGAAGTCGGAGCGCGCCTTGTGACTCGCGAGCCCGACGTGACGCGCCTCCTCAATCGGATGGAGACTCGCGGCTATATCCGGCGAGGCCGCTCTACTGAAGACCGCCGCATCATTCGCGCCTACCTGGCTCCCGCCGGGGCCGAATTGCTCCGGTCCCTGGAAAAACCCGTCCGTGACGCTACCCGCGGCGCCCTCGCACCTCTCGGCGCCGCCAAGCTCGAACAACTCACTGCCCTCCTGGAGGAGGTTCGAATCCAAATCGAAGAAGCCGCATCCAAGTAGATAGTTGTTCAAACAACTAATTACGAGGAGGGTCTTATGATTACGATTCGACGCGCGGCCGAACGGGGTGCAAGCAACCTGGGCTGGTTGGACAGCAAGCACACCTTTTCTTTCAGCCGGTACTTTGATCCGGACCACATGGGCTACCGCAGCCTGCGTGTGATCAACGATGACCGCGTTGCTCCGGGCGCCGGCTTCGGCCGCCACCCCCATCGCGACATGGAGATCATCTCCTGGGTCCTCTCCGGCGAACTTGCCCATGAAGACTCCACCGGTTCCCGCGCCACGCTCAAACCCGGACATGTGCAGCGCATGAGCGCCGGTACCGGCATCGTCCACAGCGAGTTCAATGGTTCCTCCACGGAGCCCGTCCATTTCCTCCAGATCTGGATTGAACCCAATAAACAAGGCATCCCTCCCCGTTTTGAGGACTTGGCCCTCACGCCGGAGGATGTGAACGGCAAATTGCGATTGGTTGCCTCGCCCGATGGCCGCGGCGGCAGTTCCGTCATTCAGCAGGATGCCTCGGTTTACATCACCGCGCTCGCCTCCGGTGAAACCGTGTCCCTCCCGTTGGCGGAGGGCCGGCACGGATGGGTCCAGGTAGCGGCCGGACAAGTGACCATCAACGGAAAAACGCTCGAAACAGGCGACGGCGCCGCGGTGGATGGCGAGTCGCAGATCACGCTGCAAGGCGTAACGAAGAGCGATGTTCTGCTCTTTGATCTCGCCTGATGCGGGCGGCCGTGGTGGACGGCGGGGGCAGGACGGCGAACTTGCCCCCGGGGGATTCGGCAGCCGCTTACGGACCGCCGTCTTCACTCACCGGCTGTACAGGCTGTCCGGACCGGAGCGGAATATCGGTGGCCAACACGACATGGTCCCCCGCCGCCACTCCTTCCAGAACCTGTGCATGGGTAATATTGGTGACCCCAATCTTAACCGGGCGCCACTGTACCTGCTTGCCGCTCACCACAAATACGCCCTGCACGCCGTTTTCCCGGCGCAGAGACTCTTTCGGAATGGTCACCGCCTGCGCCGCCTCGCGCGACCGGATCGCGGCGTTGATATTCGCTCCCGGCGGCAGCGTTTTGCTTTCATTGACAATCCGCACCGACACCTCGCCCACCTGCCGCGTGCCCATCGTTACAATTTGCACCGGCATTTTTTCCACGCGCCCATCCCATTTGCGCTCCGGCATGGCGTCCCACGTAATCACCGCCGGCATACCAGGAGCTACCCGCCCCAGTTCCGGCTCGTCAATAAACACCTTCACCAGCAATTCGTCCACTCGCCCGATATTCGCAACTAGGTCGCCAGGGTTCAGAAACGAACCCACGCGCGGGTCCACCTGGTAGACCGTACCGCCGATCGGAGTGCGAAGCAATCCCTGTTTCTGCTTGTCCTGCGCCGCCGCCACAGAACTCCGCGCCTCCCGCAGCCTCGCCTCCAACGCGCTCCGGTCCGCCGCCGTAAACAGCACCGCTCGCCGCGCCTGCAGGGCATCCCGCGTCTGCTGAATCTGCGCCAGCTTGTCGAGCAGAATCTGCTCCTCCTGCTTGGTCGCCGCATTCTTGGCCAGCAACCTTCGCACCACGCCCAGTTCCTTTTCGGCCTGCTGCCGCTCCACCTGCAGCTTGCCCAATTGCCCGTCAATATCGGCCAGGTCCTGCGCCCGTCCGCCGCTTTGCTGCGCGCTCATCTCTGCCTGCACCTGCGCCACCCGCGCCTCGGCCGCCTCCGCCGCGTTCTTCCACTCGCCGCTGTCCAACTCGGCCACTACCGCGCCAGCCGCCACAGCCTGCCCTTTTTCCACCAGCAACTTCGTTAAGGTTCCCGCACGTTCCACCCGGACCGCCGCATACTCCGCCGGTTCCACTTTTCCATTGGTCACCAGCGTGTCCACCAGCGGACCCGTCTTCGCCACCATAAACCGCACCTCGGGCGGTGCATTTTTCAGCTGAACGCCCCACCAGATGCCGCCCGCCAGCAGCGCCAGCGGCACAATCCAAAGAAGTCGCTTCATGGAATCAAAACAGTCTTTCCGGCCCGCCAGCTTTTTACGGTCTGCAGCGCCTCGTTGGCCTGCTCCAGCGGGAATCGCGCCGTAATTTCGTGCGCAAACAACTCCTGCCAACGCGGTATCTCCAACATCCGCAGTCCCCGGTCCACGTGCCGAGGTTCGAACCCCCAGCTCCCCTGCACCGTCAACTGCTTCCGCGTAATCGTGTGCGGATTGAACGAGATGTTGCCCGCATTCGCATACTGGCCCAAAATCAAATACTTCCCGCCGTCTCGCGGCAGTTCAATACCTTCATTCACCGCGTCCGGATAGCCGACGCATTCAATCACCACATCCGCGCCGAATCCGCCCGTAAAGGCGGTCGCCTGCGCGCGCCGCGCCGCGGCGTCAGCCACTTCCGCAATGTCGATCGTTTCGTCGGCGCCGAACTGTCGCGCCAATTCCAAGCGGTGCGGCGGCCCGCCGATCGCCAGGATCTTCGTCGCGCCCGCCTGCTTCGCCACCGCGATCGCCGCCAGGCCCACCGGTCCCGTCCCCTGCACAATCACGGTGTCGCCCCACTCCACCGGACAACGTTCGATTCCGTGGATCGCCGTCGCCAGTGCGCACCCCGCGCCTACCACCGCATCGGACGGCAACTCGTCGGGCAACCGGAAAATGGCGGTGCCTGCCCGCAGGTGAATCTGCTGCGCATAGCCGCCGCGCAAATGAGGAGCCGTGTCGGCGCTGTAGGATATGCCGTAGGCCTTACGGCTCAGGCATCGCGTCGGCTGCCTTTTCACGCGGCAGTAGTAGCACTCTCCGCACACGATACTGCTAGCCCAGGCCACACGGTCGCCCACCCGCAGCGGATTTCCGCGCCAGTCATGCGTCAACCCTTCGCCCACGGCCTCCAGCACGCCCACCGTTTCATGCCCAAGAATCACTGGCAACGGCACCGATAACTGTCCCAGCCACAAATGCACGTCCGTGCCGCAGATCCCGGCGATTTCCACCCGAACCACCGCTTCGCCCGGCCCGGCTTCTGTGATCGCCGGGTACTCCCGCAACTCCAAAGGTTGCTCATAGGCCGTCAATACGGCTGCTTTTCTCGTGCTCATTTCCTACGCTTCCGCCTTTGCGCAAAAGTGAAACAGCAACTGCCATTCAGCCAACTGCACCTGCTGCAACAGCCGCTGATTCTTCCCGTCCACACGCTCACAAGCGTCTATAAACCGATACGGATCCCACCGCCCGCCCGTTGCATATCCCAGCGCGGCAGCCGACTCCCGCACCTCCGCAAATAGCGGGTGTTGCCCGACCCGCCGGAACCAATAACCGGCGTTGCTCGCATCGGGTTCCATCCGGTGCAAAATCGCGTGCCAATAACTTCCCTCGGCGCTGGCCAAATCCTGTGCAATCGAGTGCGACTCTTCAAAATAGCCGCAATACAACCATAGGCCAGCCAAAGCCGCCTCCGGATGCGCCGCCCGCGGAAAAACCTCGCGCGCCGGCCGGTTCAATTCCGCCGCCAGCGCCGCATCCGTGTTTCGCGGCGAAACCAGCGGCATCAGCCGTAGCCCATCCCCAGCCAACGCCAGCAGGCGCGCGGCTTCAGGGCCGTACTCTGTCGGATTCCACTCCATCCCATTTTTCATTGTGCCAGATGACCGGCCTGCCCCATGATAAAAACGGAGGGCTGCACAACTTGCGCCGATGTCTCGTGTTGGGCGGTGGCGGATTCTTCGGCGCATTCCAGGCCGGCGCCTATGAATCTCTCGATTCGTTTGACGCCGTGATCGGAGCCTCCGCAGGCGCTCTGAACGCCTGGGCCATCGCCAGCCGCATGCCGCCCGCCCAACTCCAGGACCTCTGGCTCTCCGCCGCCGCCAGCGTCCGCACCGGCTTCCGGCGGCCCCGTTACTTCGGCGACGGCATTCTCGACTCCAGCCGCCTGGAGTCGATGGTTCACACCCTTACCCGCGACTGGCGGCCCGTCATAGACCTCACCATCGTCGTCAGCCAAGGCTGGCGCTGCCGCCAGGTCCTTGTCCGCAACCAGGACATCACCGCGGGCGTCCTCCTCGCCTCCTGCGCCGTCCCCGTCCTTCTTCCCGCCAAAACCGTCGGCGGCACGCTTTCCTTTGACGGCGGTATCCGCGACTCCTGTCCCATCTGGGCCGCCGTCGAACTCGGAGCCACACACATCACCGGCATCAACGTCTGGACCCATCTTCCCTGGTGGTATCCCAGTTCCTGGCGGCAAGGGAAAAAGGTAAGTGAAAAGCGCCGTCTGCAGGCAACGCTTCTCATCGAGCCGCCTCACGCCCTCGGCCCCCTCCGCCTCGCCGCCACCGCCGCCCCGTCCGATGTCGCCGCCTGGATTGAGCTCGGCCGCCGGACGGCCGCCTCGGTTTTTGCGCGACAATAGAGGCGTATGCCCATTTACCGGATCTTTCGGATGAGGGACCAGGCGCGGCTGTCTTTCCGTGCCGCTCCGCATACCAGCGGCGAAACCGCCGTCAAGCTGAAGGACTACAACGAGGCCGGCTCCATCGAGGCCCTCAGCGCCTACGAAGCCTGGGAACTCCTCCGCGCCACCGCCCAGCCGCTCGAAGTCGGCGACATTCTCGAAAACGAAATCGGCGGTATTCAAATCTGCAAGTACATCGGGTTTGACGAAGCCAAGTGGGTGCTGCCCGAAGCCAAACCCGGAACTGAAGTACCGGCGCCCGCCGAGGGAGTACCTGTTACCTCTGTGCCTTCCACGCCCGCCGCGCCTGCGAGTAAACTGTAGTTATGGATAACGGCTTCCGGCCGTCCATGCCAGCGCCATCGGCGGACACTGCCGGCCGGATCAACCAATACGCCTTGGTTGCGTATATTGATGGCAAGTTGGGGGAATTTCTCTTCCGCTTGCGACAGGAGATCGTCCCCAGTTGCCGGCTCCGCTCGCATGTCTCCATCTTGCCCCCCAGGCAGCTTCCCGGTACGGATGCCGAGGCGATCCGTTCCCTGCATGCAGCCACACGGAATCATCACGCGTTCCCCGTAGCGCTCGGTGAAATCGAAGTATTCCCCGTCACCAACGTGGTTTACATCGCCATCGCCGGCGGCCTCCCGGAACTGCACGCCATGCACGGCGATCTCAACGCGGGCGGCCTCCAGTACAAAGAGCCCTTCACCTACCATCCGCATATCACTCTGGCCCAGGAAATCCCGGCCCCGGAACATGCGGAGGTGCATAAACTCTGCCTGGCGCGCTGGGCCGAATATACCGGCCCTCGTGACTTTCCCGTGGAAACGCTGACATTCGTGCAGAACACCGCCCAGTGCGGTTGGCAGGATCTGGCCGAGGCGCGTCTCGCCATGGCCGTGTCCCGGCTCTAGCTGCTTAACTCTTTGCCACCGCGTCGATCTTGTCCATGCGGACCATGATCTTGCTGAATTCGCGGCTCCGGCCTTCCAGGTAAGCCAGGCCCACCGCCGTCACCAAAAGCGGAATCGCCGTACCGTTGACATAAACCTGCACGCCCTTGTTTTCTTTCTGGGCGGCCAGCAGCAGTTCACGAAAGTCTTCCATTGTCTATTTCTTTCCCTTCCTCACTCCATGCGTAAAAGGGAAAGAAATATCGTCAGCTCCGCATGCGAGTCATCGCGTAGAGCCCGGCCAGCGTGAAAATTACGTTCGGACTCCATGCCGCCACCGTTGCCGGCAACTGGTCCAGGTTCCCCACCTGCTCAAACAGTTGATTCACCGTTAGATAAGCGATGGCGATTACAAAGCTCGCGCCCACCGCCGTCATTGCGCCGCGGTTGCCCACCCAGAATGAGAACGGGACGGCAATGATCGCCAGAATGAAGGGAAACAGCGGTACCGAAAATTTCCTCTGGTACTGCACGCGCAGACTCACCGTATCGAACCCGCTTTGTCCCAACTCGGCAATATAGTTGGCCAGTTGGTGGAAATTCAGCTGCTTGTACTGCTTTTCTTCCGGCAGAAAGTGATCCGGCGTCTCGATCAATTCCGGGAACGTCGTTACTTGCCAAACCTGGTAGTCCTTTACGTTGTCCGCGTTGCGGGACCAACCGTTCTGGAAAATCCAGGTGGCCATGCCCGGGTCCCATTGCGCCCGTTCGGCGTGTATGTGCCGCTTGAGTTTGAAGACCTTCGGGTCCAACTCGTAAATGTGCACGCCGCCCATCACACGCGAAGCCGGGTCGAAGTACTTATAGTGGAAAATTCGCGATCCCTTGCCGTAAATCCACTGCCGGTCCGGCCGCAGAAAAGTGCGTACCGCGCGGCCCTTGATCTCGTTCCGTATGCCGTCCTGGATCAGATTGGCGTCCGGCACTACGTAGTAGTCAAAGGCAAAAAGTGCGCCGGAAATTCCCAGGCTCGCCAGCAAAATCGGCAGAGACAGCCGGTACAGGCTCACGCCGCTGGCTTTGAACGCCGTCACCTCGTTCTGCTTGGAAAGCACCGCAAAAGTGATCAGCACCGCTACCATTACCGAAATGGGCGCGGAGTCATAAATTAGTTTGGGCGTCAGGAAGAGGTGGTAGGTGGCCACCCGGCTCATCGGAATGTTATTGCGCAATATATCGCTCAATAATTCGAAGAACGTGAACACCTGGATCAACAACACGAAGCTGGCGAGCCAAACGGCCAGATAGAAGAAGAACGTGCCCAGCAGGTAAGTATCGATCAGTTGCGGGAACCCGCCAAACGGCGAGGAAAGTTCCAAACGCTTCGTCTTGGCGGTTTCCCGCCGCTGAAATCGCGAGGTAATCCCATGCACCACCTCGCCGAACCAGCTCCGTACCCGTCCGATCAGGTCGGAATCTCCCGGCGTCTCCAGGCGAACCAGCAGAATCAGGCCGATCAAGGCAAATGCTACGTTCGGAGCCCACGCCGCCGTCATCGGCTCCA
This sequence comes from Bryobacteraceae bacterium, assembly GCA_035714175.1. Lineage (GTDB taxonomy): Bacteria > Acidobacteriota > Terriglobia > Bryobacterales > Bryobacteraceae. Next base: position 112,440 of record DASTML010000036.1, read on the forward strand.
TGCGGCCCTGCTTGGCCAGGCCGATCAGGCTGACCTGCGCCATAAAATAAAGGAACGACAAAAATACCGTCGTCACAAACGCCGCCGATTTGCCCGACTTTCGCGACGATACGCCCAGCGGCAGCCCGACCAACGCCAGCAGCAGGCAGGCCGGCGGCAGAGAAAACCGCCGCTGCAACTCAATATCGGCGTCGCGCGATTTCTTCGCTTCTTCCCGCAACGGCTGGGTATCCATGCCCGTGTAGGCCTTGGCCCTCTGCTCTTCCGGCGGTTTCGCCTCCAGCAACTGGTCCAAGGACGGGAAACGAGTCGTAAAGTATCGTTCCAGGTCTTTCCCCACTTCGTGCGTGCTGCCGTTCAGCAGCCGAAGCTGGATCGAGTTGTGCACCGAATCCGGCACTGCCAGGGCATCGGTGGCGATCGTAATACGCGGCGCATCGCTCGATGCCTCCTGCGTGGATCGCTTCCGTTGTTCCGGCGGCGTCATATCGGCGATAAACACGTTCCGCCAACGGATCACCGGACCCGAAAGGACATCGCCCACGTAGAGCGTCTTGTTCGGAAACTGCTCGGCAAACACGCGCGGCTGAATCTCGGCTGTCATCTGTTCGGCCGCGATTTCATTCAGAATGCGCACAGTCTCGCGCACCGCCCACGGATTGATCCAAATAGAACAGGCCGCGGTGATCGCGGTCCCCAGCAGGGCGAACCCCACTACGGGACCCAGAAGCCGGCGTGTCGAAACGCCGGCCGCGCGCAGAGCGATAATTTCCCCGTCGCTCGACATGCGGCTCAACCCGATCATGACGCCCACCAACACCCCAACCGGGATGGTAAACATCAGCACAAACGGCATCACCAGCAGGAAAAGGTAACCGACCGTCGCCGGGGGAGCGGATCCACGGACGAGTTGTTCAAACAGCAGGTTCGCGCTGCGAAGAAACAGCACGAACGTGAACAAAAAGGTACCGACCGCTGCGCCGGCAATGATTTCGCGGAAGACAGCCCGCGCTAACAGACCCATTTTTCGTTACTTGCAACCCAGCAGGCCCGGGCGCCCACTAAGCTCCACTTTCCAGCGGAGGCGGAGCCACAACGGGCGGCCGGGGCCGCTCTTCTTGCGGCCTTTCCAAATCCATCTCATCGAAAAGCAGTGACGGGCAAACCACCGACGTGCCAACCACATAGCCTCCGGCGCCCATCAACGCCAGCGGAGCCGTATTCAACAGATATTCCATCGGAGCCGCATCATTGCCTACCGCCAAAATATCGCGCAACAAACGGACGTTCACGCCCCGGAAACGTACGCCGCGAATCGGTTCCTCGCGGCCATCCGGATAGACTTTAAAAATCTCCAGCGGCGAACTTACCGGACGGGAAGATCCCGAACCCTGCATTGCGTTTGCCAACCGGCGTAACTCCACCATGCTTGCACTGGACGGATAGTCCATCCGACGCACCAGAATCCCGTACGGTTTCCTCCGTTGCGTCACTAGTTCCAGCAATTTCTTCTTCAGGTCGCCCGGAGACACGCCGTCCTTGCACTCTACGATTAGGTTCGTGGGGACGGAGGCGGCCGCGCCAAATCCGCCCGGCATCCGCCCGTGCCCATTGGAACCTTCGTGCCCGCGTACCGGCTGCCGGGAATAGAGGAGGCCCTTTAGCGTGCCGTTCTCTACCAGAACCACCTTCTGCGGAGCTACTCCCTCGTAGTCCGCTTCGCAGTTGCCCAAAAGCGGGCGGCCCTTCCAGACGGCGTTCGGATCGTCGGTCACCGTGAAGGTATCGGGCAGTACCCGCCCGCTCAAACGGCTTTCCAACTCCGAGGGCGGCGCATTTACTGGACGGCCTGGGACAGAGACCGGATCCCGCATCGCCTGTAATTGCGCGCCAAATACCTGTCCAAACAACTGTGCGGCCGCAGTGGATTCAAAAAGAACCGGCCCGGTGTAGGCCTCGCCTGGCGACGCGTCCACGAGCGCGGTCAAATGCCGCCCCATCGCCTCGATCTCCTGCCGCATCACCGCTTCGGACGGCAACTGCTCCAGCCGGAACCCGTGAAAAAAACGGTGATCGCGAATCACTGCGCCATCGGAGGCAAACGCCTGGGCCCGCACGCGGATGCCGCACACCAACTCCGGAACCCGCACACGGGTCCCCTCGGTATTGGCGTAGTAGAACGTGGACGCCGAATCTTCAATCTCCACCCGCGAATCCAGCACCTTGGGAAAGTCCCCCAATACAGCGGAAAGGCGGCGCGCCACATCATTCCACTTCTTTTCGTCCACGCTGGATTTGGCAGCCGGTAATATCTTCACCAACGGCGCCTGCTTGGCGAAGTCGTTGAGCTTTTCCGATAAGGTGATGTTCTGCAGCGCCGATTTCTTGAGCGTGATCTCCTGCACTGCCGCTTTGTAGGCGCGGTCCGTCGCTAGCCACAGGTCCTGCTGGACCTGCGTCCGGTTGAACTCCAGCGGCCATCGGTTGCTGTCATACCGCGCACCCCGGATCTGGCCGGTATAGACAAAATTCGTGTTGTCGAACTCGTAACTGCCCACACGCACCATCACCCGCGGCACGCGGTAGGGAGAAACGCTGGAACCCAGCAGCCCGCCCAGAGAGGCCTGGCAACTGAAATTCACCCCATCCTCGATCATATATTCGATGAAGTAGGGCGTCTCGCCGGCAATTTTCAGGCGAAGGGAACGTTCCAGTTCGGCCGACATCGCCTCCAGAAGCGCATCGTCCAGGCGGCCTTGAGCAGGCAGCAGGAGTCCTGCTCCGGGCAGGGCAAGAAACAGCCGTCGCTTCACTCCGCGCCTCCGGACTGCGGCATGGGCCGCGGCAACAACGGCGGACGGTCCTGCGACCGGTTCTTCCGTTGTACTTCAATTTCGCTGACCAGGATCGCGGGTGAAGATGCCGAAACCGGCACGCTGCCGGATTCCGCTCCGCAATAGCCGTTGAAGACTTCCAATTTATCGGAGGTAGCCAGGATCTTAGCAAAGCTCGCCAGAGGCGTACCGACGATGTCCGCTCCGCGAACCAGCTCATCCGGCCGGCCATCGGGGTAGATCCGGTAGACCACCAGCGGGATCACCGTGAAGGCCTGCAGCCCCACGCTCCGTGTTGTTGTGTAGCCGCCCGTCACGGACTCGAAATAGAGCCCGTAGGGTTTGCCCTGCCTTTTGATCTCCTCAATCAGCATCTTCCGCAGTTCGGGTTGCGGAACTTTCCGGGACGATTCCACCACCAGATTCGATTGCCGGGCCACGATCTCCGCCCCCGCCTGCCGCCGGCCATGACCGTTCGAGGTGGGGAATCCGGCAATGGGGGACCGGGACAACAAAAAGGTCTTGAGGATGCCGCTTTCCACCACCGACACCCGGCGCGCCTTCACGCCCTCGTCGTCGTAATCGTACCAGCCATAAAGATCCTCATTGGCATAGTGGTGCAGCGTCGGATCGAAGAAGACGCTCAGGAAGTCAGGCAGGACTTCTTTATTTACCCGCTTGGTGAAGGTCTGCCCTTCCGATTCGTCCTTCTGCCGGTGCCCTTCAATACGGTGGCCGAAGATCTCGTGGAAGAATACGCCGGAGGCCCGGCCCGAAAGAATAGCGGGCCCCACAAAGGGGTCTACCTCAGGCGCGCGCAGCAGACCGCGAAGGTCTGCCATCACCTTGTCGATACGGGCATCCACTACCTTGGGATCCGGGAGACGGCCCGGCTCATCGGCTTCGATCGTGTCCGATGTCGCCAGATCCATGCCGTCAAAGGCTTTGGAGCGGGCGGAAATGATGATGCGGGCAAACGTTCGCCCATGCTGGAGCCGCGTGCCGTCGGTATTGACAAAGGTCTTTACTTCCCGCTGTGCCTGAAAGGACACGGTCGAGTTCAGAATTTCGGGAGCCGAGGACAGTTTCCGGGACCAGTTGCGCAACCGGTCCGCCCACTGCTTTTCATTGACTTTAATCTCCGGTACCGCCCGGAAGGCGACGGAGGGTTCCGCGGTGGAAAAATCGTCCGACTGGTCCTGTGCATCGACTTTGACCTGGGTGTCGGTCTTAATGTTGGTCAGCCGCTGCGCCGCTGACCGGTACACGGCATCCGTATCCAACCAAAGCCGCCGCTTCAGCGCATTCGGGTTGTCGTCCAAAGAAACAACGCTGCCCAACGTGAAATGCGCGATGTCGCGTGGCTGCCGGTGGTAATTGTCGAGCTTCGGCGTTCCGACACGTACCGTAACGTCCAGGCTCCGGATATGACGGCTGTCTTTTCCAGCCAATAAGCCTGAGGTTGACTCCAGAGAAATAAGCTGATTATCCGTCACCGCATAAGCGGCAAAATACGGCTTCGGATCGCCTTTTTCCTGTAACGTACGGAAGTTGCGATCCAGCTCGGAAGAGAGAATATCCACTAGTTTCGGCGTCTCGGCGGCGGATACGGCTCCGGCGGCCAAAACAACGATACTAACGGACTTCCGCACTCTCCGGAGCAAAAGCTGCGCGACTCGCGGCATATCCCGCCAGCATATCACGCTGGTCGCGGAGCCCCCTTCCGCCCCCGCCCGAGGTACGCGTTGTTTACCCGGTCCACGCATACCTGGATTCTCCTGATTCTTATCCCGCTCTTTCACCCCCGCAGACCGCCGGTCTAACTCACGAGGCCATTTCCAGCAAACCTTTTTCGCGCATCACCGAGAGCGCCAACCCATACCGGCCCCGGACTCCTGTCTTCTCGAAGATGTGTTTCAGGTGAATTTTGACCGTTCCCGGTCGGATGCCCAACTCTCGCGCGATTTCCTTGTTCTTCATACCCTGCTCCACCAGTTCCAGCACCTGCTGTTCCCGCGGAGTTAATTCGCTACGCGACTGCCGCTCCATCCGCTGCGTACTATGGAACACGGAATCGGCCATCCAACTCGAACCGCTGGCCACCGCCTCCAGGCAGGCGATCACGGTCGAAGCATCGGACGTCTTGCGCAAAATCCCCTTCGCTCCCGACTGTAGAAAGCGGAGAGCTTCGGCCTCAGTAATCGATACGCCCCACACCACTACCTCAGTCGTATGCTGCGACAACATTTTGGCCTGCCCAACCCAGTCCATAACAGCCTGGATTCCTAATGACTTGTCTACCAGACAGACATCGGGGCGGAGTTGCCGCACTAGCTCGCTGGCGGCAGGCAACGATTCTGTTCGGCCCAGAAACGTCATCCCGCCGTTCCGCGACAAGATCGCTTGCAAACCTTCCGCCGTCACCGGCTGTGATTCACAAATCGCGATTGTCTTCTTTCCGTTTATATCCATTGCGTGGTACGCCTTCCTAGGAGGGCTATTACCCTCTAAAAACGCATATCGGCTCACCCTGGAGAGGTTTTAGAACAAGTTCGCAAACTTGTAGCGGATCAGCGGGAGAGGGCTTATATTTTCCCTTCCTTGGCCGATGAAGAGATTAGGTGTGAGTCCGCGGAACCAGACACCGGCGGATACAATCAAAAACAAAGAAGGAGTTCAGTTGGCAGTCGAGACGTGGCACATCGTCCTGGTCACCCCCGGACGGAAGATTACTTCCGAATTACTGCCCCTCGTGTCCAAGGAGTTCCCCTCCGCGCAAGTAGTTGAGCTGCAAGGATATCCTCTCGACGGCAACCTGGGGGATCTCGGACGCGCGGGCGCCATTTGTTTCCTGGACCTCATTACGGATGAGGATGCGGGCCTGCAGTCGCTGGCCAAAATTGTTGAGACGCAACCAGACATTCCCATCGTCAGCCTCGTCCCCGGCAGCAATCCGCAGCTCATCCTCCAGGCCCTTCGCGCCGGAGCGAAAGATTTCCTCACGCAGCCGTTCACCAGCGATCAGTTCCGGACCGTCATCGACAAACTGGCCCAACTGATTCCCGATCTGGTTGCCGAACAGGGCCGCGTCATCAGCGTCATCCCCGCTAAGGGCGCTTGCGGAGCCAGCACACTCTCCTTCAACCTCGCCATGCAGCTGAAGCGCGCCGGTTCGGCGCGCACCCTCCTGGCCGACCTCGACCCGGTCACCGGGACCCTGGCCTTCCAGATGAAACTCAAACCCGGGTTCAGCTTCCTCGATATCCTGAACCAGGGTGCGGGCCTGGACGCCGACGTATGGCGCGGCGTCGTACAAACCTATGCCGGGCTGGAAATCCTCCTCTCCCCGCATAACCCTGTCGATGGAGCGCAGGAGATGGGCGATACCCGGCTCATCCTGGATTTTGCGCGAAAGCTCTACGACAACGTGGTGGCGGATTTCGGGAATGCGTACGGAGAGTGGACGCTCAGCGCGGTGAAGAACTCCGATGAGGTGTTTCTGGTCACCACCAACGAACTGCCGGCGCTACAGGCGGCGCAGCGCGTCATCAGCTACTACGAACACCACGGCATCTCCCGGCAACGTATCCGGCTGATAATCAACCGGTTTAACCGGGATGTGGGCCTCACCAAAGAGATGATTGAGACCGCCCTGCAATCCGACATCTATCAGATCATCCCCAGCGATTATGAGTCCGTCCAGCGGGCGCTTCTTGACGGAAAGTCGATCCAGCCATCCAGCGCCATCGGGAAAGCGGTCAGCCAGATGGCAGACCGGATCCTTGGTTTAGACGTCGAAAAACAGCGCAAAAAAGCGGAAAAAGCGCGTGCAAATGGTGCACTTTCGGGGCTTTTTGGCCTCTTTTCGCGCAGTACTTGATACCATATCCGTCTTGTTCCTCCTGACTGAAGACAACGCGCTGCCCTACTTGGAAGGGCAAGGATGGGCCGGAGCCCAACAAAGTACTATCCGCTCCTTGGGCGGCGGCGTGTCCAATACAGTCCTCCTCGCGGAGGGTCCCGCGGGTAGGATTGTCTGCAAACAGGCTCTCGAAAAGCTGCGGGTAGAGGCCGATTGGCGGTCCCGGCCCGAACGTACCTTGCGAGAGGCCGAATCCATGCAGGCCCTGGCGCCGCTCCTGCCTCCCGGTTCGGTTCCCCGCGTCCTATTTATCGATCGAGCAAACTGCATCTACGCGATGGACGCCGCCGCCCCTGGCGCTGAAGACTGGAAAACCAAGCTGCTCCGGGGAGAGGCCGACCCGGCCGTTGCCTCCTCCGCCGGGCGTACGCTTCGGGCGATTCTACAGGCTACCTGGCAAAGCACCGAATGGAATGAACGATTTGGCGACCAAACAGTCTTCGATGAACTTCGCCTGGACCCCTACTACCGCTATACGGCCAGTCGCCACCCGGATTGCGCCGCCCACTACGAGCGCCTCATCGACTCCTGCCGCGAACGCCGTGTCTCCCTTGTCCACGGCGATTGGAGCCCGAAAAACATGCTGACCGGCCCCGATGGCACGATGGTTATCGACTTCGAAGTGGTGCACTATGGAAATCCTTGTTTCGACACGGGTTTCCTGCTTTGCCACTTGCTCATGAAGTCCATCTACCGTCCCGGCGATGCCGCCGGCTATGAGCAGTGCGCTCTTGCCTTCTGGCGGGCGCTGGACCTGGACGCTGCTCACCCCTGGTTATTCCCGGAAACCGCCGCACACCTGGGAGGCCTGCTGCTTGCCCGCGCTGACGGCAAATCCCCGGCCGAGTACCTGTCCCCGGCGGACCGCGACACGCTGCGCCGACTGGCGAAGCGGATTATTTTCGACCCACCCACTACCCCCGAAACCATCTGGAAATGTCTCTAACCATCCAATCGCTGCACGCCTGGGAAATTCTCGACTCCCGCGGACGCCCCACCCTCGCCGTCGAGGCCGCTCTTTCCGACGGAACTGCGGCTCAAGCGCAGGTCCCCTCCGGCGCATCCACCGGTACGCACGAGGCCGTGGAACTGCGCGACGGCGACCCGCAACGCTATGCCGGCAAAGGCGTTTTGCGTGCCGCCAGCCACGTGAACACAGAGATCGCCGCCCTGCTGCAAGGCAAAAATGCCGAGGACCAGGCGGCGGTTGACCGTGCCATGATCGAACTCGACGGCACGCCGCAGAAGTCCCGCTTGGGAGCCAACGCACTGCTCGGCGTCTCGTGCGCGGTGGCGCGGGCGGTTAGCGTCTCCCGACGGGAACCGCTTTTTCAAACGCTCTCGCTCGGCGCGCCGCGTCTCCCGGTCCCGATGATCAACATCCTCTCCGGTGGTCTGCATGCCGGAGCCAACATCGAGTTCCAGGATTTTCTGATCATCCCGCACGGTTTTGACAGCTATGCCGAAGCGCTGGAAGCCACCGTACGCATCCACGCCGCCGCGGGACAGTTGATCCTCGCGGCGGGCCACACGCTGACCGGCGTGGCCGACGAAGGGGGCTGGGGTCCCCGCCTGGCCTCCAACCAGGCCGCTCTCGCGTTGTTGACCGAAGCGATTGGACAGTCAGGCTATCAGCCGGGCGCGCAGGTGTCCATCGCGATCGACGTCGCTTCCTCGCATTTCTATGCGAATGGTATATATACCTTGCGCAGCGAAGGCCGAACGCTCGATAGCGCCGGCATGGCGGCCCTACTCGGCGAATGGACCCGCCGGTTTCCGGTTGTGTCCATTGAGGACGGATTGTTCGAAGACGACTGGTCCGGTTGGCGGGAACTGACGCGCCAACTCACCGCCGGCACGCAACTGCTGGGCGACGATTTCTTCACCACCAACCCCGGCCGGCTGCGGCGCGGCATCCAAGAAGGTTGCGCGAATGCGGTGCTGGTAAAGATGAACCAGATCGGCACGTTGACGGAAACGTTCGAGGTCTGCCGCCTGGCGAAGGAAAATGGCTATGCCGCCGTGGTATCGGCGCGCTCCGGCGAAACGGAAGACTCCTTCCTGGCCGATCTGGCGGCCGCCACCGGGGCAGGACAGATCAAAATCGGCTCCATCACGCGCAGCGAACGGCTGGCCAAGTACAACCGGCTGCTGGAACTCGAAGCCCGTCATGGGTTGGCATGGCAGGGCCGCGCCTTCTCCAGCTCCATCCAGGGCCGCGGCGCTACTCTGTCAGATTAATGGTGCCGCGGCAGCCGGCCGCTCCGCACTTGCATTCCACGCGATCGACATTTTTGTCGAAGCGATAGTCGATGGTCAACTCCTCGCCGGGCAGAATATCCCGTTTTGCCCGGTAGAGGATGTGCTCCTTCACGATCTGCGAATAACAGTTGGGCTCGCAGCAATGGTTAATGTATTGCGCGCCGCTGCCGCCCACAGCGCCGTCAATGGTCCAGTAGGGGTTCAGCGTAAAGAAATAGACCTCTTCCCGCTCCGAATACCGGCGTTTGGTCTCTTTCCGGTTGATCTTCTCGCCGGTATACTCCATGATCTTCCGGCCTTTCGGGATCTTCTCTTCGGCATAGATGCCCCACCGGTGAATGGGCGAATAGGCCACCCGGAGCTTGAACTTCGCCAGCTTGCTATTGATTTCTGGAGGAGGAGCCACGTCCGCCGCTTTCCGGCGTCCGGGCACACGTTCCGCGTCTGCACTCATCCGATTCTCCACCCGCCCTCACTCACGCATTCGAGGCGCCGGACGATATCAAAAATCGTCATCACCCGCCGGCTTGCTGCTTTTTCCCTTACGGCGCATGATGATTGCGACAATACAAAGCACCGCGAGAACACCTGCCACGATCTGGACAGTTTGCTGGTCCATGCCGGAATTGCCTCCGTTTGAGTGATTGAGTTGATTCTACGAAATCGGCCGGGCGCTAGCAGCACCCGGCCTTCTCTAAACACAAAAAATCTGGAAGAGTTCCTAAGCTTTCGCTTTCAAAACGTCCACCATCTCCTGCACAGAGCCCGCGCTCTTGTTCAAAGCCGCCTTTTCGTCGTCGGTCAGCGCCACTTCGTAGATCTTCTCAATCCCGTTGGAACCCAGCTTCACCGGCACGCCGAAGAAGATTCCGTTCAGGCCGTATTCCCCTTCGAGCAGCGCCGCGCAAGGCAGCACCTTCTTCTTATCCTTCAAGATGGATTCCACCATCTCGATGGTCGCGGCCGAGGGTGCATAGTAGGCGCTACCGGTCTTGAGGTGCTTCACGATCTCCGCGCCGCCGTTCTGCGTGCGAGTCACAATGGCGTTGATGGTATCGGCGTCGAGCAATTCCGACAACGGGATGCCATTGACGTTGGTGAGGCGGGTGATGGGCACCATGGTGTCGCCGTGGCCGCCGAGCACAAGCGCCGCCACGTTCTCCACAGAGACGTCGAGGGCTTCGGCCAGGAAGGTACGGAAGCGGGCCGTGTCCAGCACGCCGGCCATTCCGATGATGCGGTGCTTGGGGAGACCGGTGGCATTCCAGGCCGCCCAACACATGACGTCGAGCGGATTGGTGACCAGAATCAGGATCGCGTCCGGAGAGTGCTCGATGGCGCTTTTCGCCGCGGCGCTGACCACATCATTATTGATAGCCAGCAAATCGTCGCGGCTCATGCCGGGCTTACGGGCAATGCCGGCGGTGATGACGACGATGTCCGAGCCGGCCGTATCCGCGTAGTCCGTAGTTCCTTTAATGGACACGTCGTAACCCTGCACGGGGCCCGACTGGAGGATGTCCAGACCTTTTCCTTGCGGAATGCCGTCGGCGATGTCGAGCAGAACGACGTCGGCCAACTCCTTGTCCGCAATGCGCAGAGCGCAATTCGCGCCGACATTGCCAGCGCCGATAACGGTTACTTTTTTACGCATAATTCGTGGGGGTTCCCAACCCAAGAGTCTATCGTAGATTGGCAGACGCCGGCGCGGATTCGCCGCCGCCAGCCTCGCTACAATTAAGACTCCATGGCTCTTCCGGAATCCGCATCTTCCTTTCTCCATCGACAGAAGGTCCGTTTGCACCATTTGCCGGCGGAGAAGCGGATTGTATTTCCCGAGGGGAACGATCCACGCGTGCGGGAAGCAGCGGCACAGTTACGGTCCGATGCGCTGGTAACGCCGATCTTGGTCGAAGGCGACGCGGACGACCGTTATTGGCGCATCCTCTATGAGCGCCGCAAGGCCAAAGGCATGACGGAACTGGAGGCGCGTGCAATGGCCCGCCAACCGCTGTACCACGCGGCGCTGATGGTGGCGGCGGGGGATGCCGATGG
>DASTML010000037.1:0-5225 GCA_035714175.1 Bryobacteraceae bacterium
CTAGCCAGTCTCGCGCCAACTCCGCGCGGCATCGGTATTGCCGATGGTCGCTATGCGCTCGGAGTAGCCTTGCCATCACGACATCGCGCGTCTCTCCCATATAGACTGAATCCTTGGCCATGTGGCAGCCAGAATCATGAAGATCCGTCAGACGCGCGTCGCGCTCACCATCCTTTTCGTAAGCCTCCTTGCGGCGCCTCTTGTTTATAAACGATTCCTGCGAGAGTCCGGGCCTGCCAACGATGCCGCGGCCCGCTACGGACTGGAGTTTAAAGAGTCGGCCAAGGCCGCCGGCATCGAGTTCGTCCATCGCGCCCCGACTCTAGACGCCAAACTCTCCCATATCATGGAACAGGTTGCCTCCATGGGAGCCGCTGTCTCTGTCGTCGATTTTGATCGCGACGGCTGGCAGGATATCTACGCCGTTACGAGCGGCGAAGGAGCCCCGAACGCGCTGTACCGCAATCTCGGCAACGGAACATTTAGGGAAATGGCGGCCGAGGCGGGTCTTACCGGAGCCAATGACGATTCCTCGGGCGTTTCCATGGGAGCTGTCTGGGGCGACTATGACAATGATGGCTTCGAAGACCTATTCCTCTATAAATGGGGCCGCCCGGAACTGTTTCACAACGAGGGCGGCAAACGCTTCGCCCGCGTTACTCCCCAAGCAGGCTTCCCCGCCTGGGCGAATATCCACACCGCAATCTGGCTGGACTACGACAACGACGGAAAGCTCGATCTCTTTGCCGGCGGCTACTATCCGGAAAACGTAAACCTATGGCGGCTCGACTCTACGAAGATGATGCCTGACAGCTTCGAATATGCATCAAACGGCGGCCGCAAATACCTCTATCACAATCTCGGCGGCGGCCGTTTCGAAGACGTCACGGAGAAAATGGGAATTCAATCCCGCCGTTGGGCGCTGGCCGCCGTCGCCGCGGACCTGCGCGGAACTGGCTTCCCGGACATCTTCATCGCCAACGATTACGGCGTATCCGAACTCTACGTGAACGAAGGCGGTAAGCGATTCCGCGAGGTCGGCAAGGAGGCCGGGATCGGTTTCGCGCCCAAAAGCGGCATGACTGCCGCCGTCGGCGACGTGCTGAACCAGGGCCGCTTTTCCATCTATGTCTCCAACATCTCCGAACAGGGCGTACTCGTACAGGGCAACAATCTCTGGATGCCGCAGGGCGAGGGAGTAAAATACGAAAACATGGCAAATGCCATGGGTGTCGAAATGGGCGGTTGGAGTTTCGGAGCGCAATTCGGCGATCTCAATAATGACGGGTTCCAGGATCTTTACGTCACCAACGGGAATCTCTCATTGGACCGGAACAAAAGTTACTGGTACGACTACTCGAAGGTCGCTGGCGGTAACCACGCCATCATCGCCGATGCCGCCAACTGGCCCGCGCTCGCGGGCCGCTCCCTGGGCGGCTATCAGCAAAAACGGGTCTGGATTAACGACGGTCATGGCCGTTTTGATGAGGTTGCCCAAATGGTCGGTATTCAAGACCGTTACGACGGCCGCGCCGTCGCTCTGGCCGACTTTGGCAATCGTGGCGTGTTGGACGTCGTGGTCGCCAACCAGCGTGCGCCCATGCTGCTCTACAAGAACACGGTGACGCCCGCCAAACACTGGATCGAGTTTGACCTCGAAGGAACCGCCAGCAATCGAAGCGCCATCGGAGCCCAGGTCCGCATCTACTGGAGCGGCCAGCAACAGGTGCAGGAGGTTTCCGGCGGCAGCGGCTTCTCTGCGCAGAACCAGCGCCGTCTTCATTTCGGCCTCGGCGCCGCCGGCGCCGTCGAACGAGTCGAAATCCGCTGGCCTTCGGGCGTCCGCCAGACCATCTCTTCCCCCGCGCTCGACCAAATTCACAAAGTGAAGGAGACGACGAAGTGAACTCCCCCTCCGCCCTGGCCCGGTTCTTCAGCATCGAGAATCGCTACCTGCCGCCGCTTCTCATCACCACGATTCTCCTCGTCGGCCAATTCTCCTTTGGCGTCCTGGAAAGCTTCTCGCGTACCCTCCTCGCCATTGCGGCCAGCATCTTCATGGAAGTGGTCCTCGGCCGCCTGACGCACGGAAAAGTGCCCAATCTGGCAAGTGCCTATATCACCGGAATCAGCGTGGGCATTCTCATCCGTTCACCCGAATTCTGGCCGTACGCATTGACGAGTGCTATATCCATAACGTCCAAGTACGTCATTCGCTGGCGGGGCCGGCACCTGTGGAATCCGTCCAACTTTGCCATCTGCGCCATGCTCCTCCTCGCTCCCGAATTCGTCGCCACCCTCAGCGTGCAGTGGGGAAACGATATCTATCCTATGTTGGTCGTCTGGTTGCTCGGAGCCGTAATCACGTGGCGCGTCCGCCGCTTCCACATCACGCTATCCTACGTTCTCTCGTTCGTCGTCCTGGCCTTCCTGCGCAGTGTCCTCACCGGGCACGCGTTTCTGGCCGAGGTCGCCCCTATCACCGGGCCCATGTACCAGTTGTTCATCTTCTTTATGATCACGGACCCTAAAACCACCGTGACGCCTCGCTGGGCGCAGTGCACCGTGGCCGTTCTCGTGGCAGTGGCTGAAATGATGCTCCGCCTCGCGGAAAACATCCACGCCCCGTACTATGCGCTTACCACCGTCGGCCCGCTGGCCGTCGCCCTGGAAATCTGGCTCCAGTCCCGGCCTGCCGCGCGGACGGAGCAAAAGACGGTTCACGCGTGAAGCGCGCCGCCCTGCTTCCCTACTGCGTGGCTGCGGCGATGGTCGTTGTCTGGTACTTCGTCTCGAAAACCGGCCTCTTCCCGCCCAGCGCGTTTCCCTCTCCCGGCGCGGTAGCGCGTGCCTTCATACAGGAAGCCGCCAGCGGTCGCCTGTTCAATGATGTGGTCTCCTCTTTGTTCCGCGTCAGTTGCGGCTTCCTCTCCGCCATCGCCCTCGGCATCCCTCTTGGCATCTGGATGGGCCAGATCCTGTCCGCCCGTATCGCGTTCCTCCCTATCACCAACTTTTTCCGCAATCTGTCTCCCCTGGCATGGATCCCCTTCGCCATCCTCTGGTTCGGCGTAGGCGATCTGGCGTCCATCTTCCTCATTTTCCTTTCCGTCTTCTTCCCGATTGTCCTTGCCGCCATGGCCGCCGTCGCCGGTATCCCCGCCGTCTATTTCCGTGTCGCGCGCAGCTACGGCCTCCGCCGATTTGAAAAGCTCACCCAGGTCACCCTCCCGGCCATCATGCCGCAGGTGATCACGGCCCTTCGCGTAACCGCGGGGGTCGCCTGGCTCGTCGTCGTGGCTGCCGAAATGATCGCCGGCCGGGATGGCCTCGGCTTCGCCGTCATGGATTCCCGCAACGGGCTACGTACAGATATTCTGGTCGTCGAAATGATCGTCATCGGCGTTATCGGCGTGCTCATTGATCGGGTCCTGGTCCAACTCACCGCCATTCCCAGCGTCAGGTGGGGCTATGAAAGATAGTCCGCCCCTCTATCTCCAAAACGTCTCTCTCTCCTTCGGCTCCGTCGAAGTCCTCCGCGACATCTCCCTATCCGTCGCTCGCCGTGAGTTCGTAGCCATCATCGGCCCTTCCGGCTGCGGCAAGTCCACCCTCCTCAACGTCCTCTCCGGCGATTCGCAACCCACCTCCGGAACCATCGCCCGGCACGGCCGCATGCGAATGGTCTATCAGCAGGACGGGCTTTTCCCCTGGCAAACGGTGGCCGAAAATATCTCGCTCGGCCTTCGCACGTTGGCCGATGAAGCGAAACGGGCCCAGCAAGTCGCCGAATTGGTCGAACTCATCCGCCTCCGGGGCTTCGAAAACCACTATCCCCACCAACTCTCCGGAGGCATGCGCCAACGCGTCGAACTCGCCCGCGCCCTCGCCGGCGATTCCGACATGCTTCTCATGGACGAACCCTTCTCGTCCCTCGACTACCTCACCCGGCTCCGTCTCCGCGGAGATCTCGCACGCCTTCTCGACGAGCGGCCCCGCACCGTGGTCCTCGTCACCCACGACATCGAAGAAGCCGCCCAACTCGCGGACCGTGTCCTCGTCCTCACGGACCGGCCCGCCCGCATCCGTAACGAAATCAGTATCACCGCTCCCCGTCCCCGCCAACTCGCCGACGGCTCCGTCGTCACCGCCGTCCGGCAGATCCTGGCGGAACTGGATATGGAAGTACCTTCGGAGATAACCCGATGAACACCAGCTCCTATGCCCTACGATGGATCGCGGGAGCCCTGCTCTTTACCGCGGCCCTCGGCGTCCTGCGCTTCAAACCCTGGCTCTCGCTCTCCAATTCCATCCAACCCGCGCAGGACGAACTCAGCGTCGGCTACCTCCCCGTCACCTGCCACCTCACCTGTCCGGTCACCGACTTCGCAACCCGCACCAGCCGGAACATCCGCTTCGCCTCACAACGGTTCACTGACTTCCCCACCATGTCGGAGGCCATGAAGGCGGATCGCCTCCACGCAACTTTCATGATTGCGCCCCTCGCCATGAAACTCCGCGAACAGGGACTCCCCGTGCGCATTCTCTATCTCGGCCATCGCGACGGATCGCAAGTAATGGTTCGTAAGGATCTCCCCGCCGCCAGCCTTCGTGATCTCCGGGGCAAAGTCTTCGCCATCCCCAGCAAATACAGCAACCAATACCTCGTCATCAATAAGCTCATGGAACAGCAAGGCATCGGCCCCGGCGAAATCCGTTTCGTCGAAATGCCGCCCCCTGATATGCCCGGGGCCCTCGGAGCCAAGGCAATTGACGCCTACTTCGTCGGGGAGCCGCACTGCGCCCGCGCGGAACTCGACGGTACCGGCCGCGTTCTCTACTACGCCAAGGACATCTGGCCCCAGTTCATCTCCTGCGTCCTCGTCGCCCACGAAAAGCTGCTCCGTCAACGGCCCGCCGTCGTCCGCGAACTGGTACGCGGCATCGCCGAAAGCGGCGAGTGGGCCGAAGACCACCGCCTCGAAGCGGCAAAGGTTGTCTCCCCTTACTTTCGCCAGAATGAAAGCCTCGTCCGCTTCGTCCTCACCAAGCCGCCGGATCG
Source organism: Bryobacteraceae bacterium (assembly GCA_035714175.1). Lineage (GTDB taxonomy): Bacteria > Acidobacteriota > Terriglobia > Bryobacterales > Bryobacteraceae. The sequence goes on from DASTML010000037.1 coordinate 5,063, forward strand.
CGTCAGCTACCGTATGCTCAACCCCAGCGACGACGAAATGCAGAGCATTGCCGACATGGCGCTCAAGGCCGGCCTTCTCCAGACGCACGTGGATGTCCGCGAGATCCTGGATCGTTCGTTCATCCCCACTGACAGCAGGCCTTTGAAAATCTTCGCCGAATGA
>DASTML010000038.1:0-81190 GCA_035714175.1 Bryobacteraceae bacterium
CTTCAAAAACAAGCTCTTCGACCCGGGCGAAGTGTAAGAACTCGGGATTGCAGACCGTTGGGGGGGGGGATGACAATGCGCTTACCGCGTGACGAAGTAGCGATAGGCAGGTCTTTGGAGAGAGAGCTGAGGCGAATACAGAGATCCTGGCGGCATACTCGCCGAATTCATCGAGTGTGGTCTAGCCGTGATTTGCGCCGTATTGTGTCAAGAACTAAATCAGCGCTTCTATGGATCTTGGTAATTGAATTAGTCAGGCAGTATTCCAGGCGATCAGATGTGCGTCTGCTTAAGGACTTGGTTGAAACAACTTCATATAGAGACGACGTTCGAAGCTCGGCACTGGACGTCTTAGGTGAACTTGATGTTCCTGGTTCTCATGTTGCCGAATACGTAAAAAGGTTCTTGGGAGATAACGCCGCTGAAGTGAGGGTTTATGCATTGTTTGTGCTGGGAAAAAGTGGAAATATCCACCACATTGAACACATATCGAGACTGTTGAGCGATGATGCTGTCGTCGAGAGCGGCAGGTTGGTGAGCGAGGAGGCTAAGTGGGCAATTGCACATATCATCGAGCGAAGACTTCCTAGCAGTCACTCGCAGGGTGTCAGGTAAATATCCCTACAGCCTGTAATTAGAGTCCGTCCAGAAATCTGTTGATACCGACAGGTATTGAACGGGTTGCTCATGGGAGTTTGCCCATAATGGCCTGAAAGTGGTGACCTGGGCCCCGCAATCTTCACCAGCCAAACCTGAGAAAATCCAGCAAAGGTAGGAAGACAGATGAACAAGAGCCAGTTCAGCGAAGAGCAGATGCACCGGGCAGTGGCGCAAATGGAGGCCGGTCGGACGGCCGAAAAGATGAGCCGGGAACCGGGAGTGTCGAAGACTCGCGCCCCAGTTGCGCGTGCCGGCCAGGACACGATGCGGTGAAAGAGTGTCCCACATTCCGCCCGCTAAGCAGCTCGAGATTCGGAGGTATGTGAAGAAAGTGTAGACGCACGCTCGGCATGGCTAGGCCGTCCAGATCGAATACGTAGATGGGTCGACGACTATGTAGAATGTTTTCGAGAGTTATTTGAAGAAGGCGTCAGAAAAAAGGTAAAGGAGCAGCGATGGAGCGGAAAATGATTAAGGCATATGATACTCCGATCGAAGATGATAATGTCCTTGCTGATCGCATTTACAATATGACCGATACCGGAGGACAACGGAAAGTTCGAGTGAGGATAGGCATACCCATACTTGCAGGAATTGGACCTTATTACATTTGCAAAGTTGAAATCGATGATGGAGCAACAAGGTTCAAAGCATTCGGAGGCGAAGATCCGTTAGAAGCTCTGCTCGCCTCCTTAACGTACGTGGGGACGGAGTTGTGGGTGTACGGTGGCTGTGATCCTAGTCAATTGATGTGGGAGGGGCGGCGAGAAGAAAGATCAGCTAACTTCCCTTTTACGCATGAAAATCTTGTATGAGCCTGCTACTGCTCATTCCTGTAGCCCGAGAACTGCGATGGCTAACGGTAAGGTGTTGATTCTGCGTTGCTGCTTTTCCGAAAAATGACTTTAGCCGCGGGCTGGTATGCGGGCATCCGTACTGTGGCACGAGGAGATGCAAATTGTTGGCGCTGGAGGGCGAACACTCAACGGCAACAATGCGGAAGGCGCAACCGGATTTGAGGCTTCGGGACAGCTGCGGGTCTATGTTAAGGATCCGTCCGTAGGGTTTTCGGACGGATCGCCGCTTGCGATGAGCGGATTTCCATGGTTTGGGAATGGCGCCCGATCAGTTGAGAAGGTTGTGGGCCATGAGTTCGGTCATGCGCTGGAATATATGATGCAGCGCATGATCGGCCACCGCCCTAATGCCGTAGCGACTGACGCAAGCGCACTAAATAGGGAGAATAGAGTCCGTCGCTTGCGTGCCCCGAATGCCATAAGTCGGATGGCGCATTGATGCAGGAGTGAAAGGATGAACCGATTCAGACACCGATGGATTCTACCATTCCTTCCTTTACTGACCTATTCATTGCTTATGTGGCAAACTCATGGGAGCACCGCCGGTTCGGAGAGCGTTTCAATCGAATATGCGTTTCCGGTGGGAGAGCGATTGGCGTATGGGTTAATGCGCCAGCATTTCTTATCGTCGCCATGCTATGTAAAGGGATTGCCTGTGAGCCCAGTACAGCGTTCTGGTTAGTTGGCGTTTTTGGAATGGCCGTCACGGCGCCATGTGCTTTCGCCGCGAACGGGATTTGTGTTGATTTTCTCCGCCGTTCCTACGGCCAGCATTGGCATGGGCGGAGTTGGTTTTCAGTATTGCTGTCTGGCCAATGGGACTGGTCGCGATTGGATGGAGAGGATTCAAACGACCCCAGACGACGATTCAGTAGAATCGCGGAGCGAAGGAGGCCATCGGCAGGCTTGTGGCCGATGGCGGGCGTTGAGGATTTCGATAGATAACGCCGCGAAGCGGAGAAAAGGAAGTCTTGGTCGCTGCCTGGGTCATATGCTTGCCCTCATGGAGTGACTAAATTGTCTGCCGGATTGGGAGGAACGGATGGCTGGCCCGGTCCGGCAATACGCAGGTACAGAGCGGGGAGCACCATTAGCGTGAGGATGGTCGAGGTCAGTAGGCCGCCGATGACGACGGTGGCTATCGGCCGCTGCACTTCGGCTCCCGTTCCTGTGGAGACAGCCATGGGCACGAATCCCAGACTGGCCACTGTGGCCGTCATGAGTACCGGGCGAAGCCGCGTCAGCGCTCCTTCCACCGTTGCTTTCCACGCGTCTTGCCCTTCCTCCCGGTAGCGGCGAATTGAGGACAGCATCACCACTCCATTCAGAACGGCCACGCCGGACACGGCGATGAATCCGACACCCGCGCTAATGGAGAAAGGCATGTCCCGCAGGAGCAGCGCCAGTACTCCTCCGCTCGCCGCGAACGGGATGCCGGTGAATACCAACAGCGCTTCCCGCAAAGAATCGAAGGTGGCAAAGAGCATCAGCAGGATCAAGGCGAACGTGACAGGAACCGCAATCATGAGCCGTTGGCGACCGCTTTGCAGATGTTCATAGGTTCCGCCCCATTCCAGACGATAGCCGGGGGGGATGTTCACCTGGGAGGAGACGCGTCTGGCTTCTTCCACAAACGAGCCGATGTCTCTCTCCCGGACGTTCATCTCCACCGTCAGCCGCTGCTGGCCGTTTTCCCGGCTGATCTCCGCCGGTCCTTCCTCCTCCACGATGCGGGCCAGTTGGCCGAGGGGAACGCTTTGGCCGTTTGCCATCACCACGGGCAGATTCGCCAGATCGGCTGCCGTTTGCCGCGCTGACGGCTGGAAGCGTACGACCAGATCGGCGCGGACAAAGCCCTCCAACACGACGGAGGCTTTGGTTCCGGCTATCGCGGTGCGGATGGTGCTTTGGACATCGCTTCCGTTCAGGCCGAGACGCGAGATGGCGGCGCGATCAATAAGGATGCTGAGCGTAGGCAGCCCGGCGAGTTGCTGCACCTTCACGTCTTGCGCTCCGGTCACTTTGCCGGCTATTGCCGCGATGCCGTTTCCGATGGTTGTCAGGACGGCGGGATCGTCGCCGAAAATCTTCACGACGACATCCGAACGGGAGCCGAGTCCTTCGATGAGTTCCATCATCCGGAACTTCACCGGCTGGGAGAAGCTGACTGCCAGTCCCGCGAAGTCTCCGGTCCTGGCTGCAATCTTCTTCAAGAGTTCGTTTTTGAATGCGGCGCCGCGCCATTGCGCTTCGGGCTTGAGAAAGATATAAGAATCGGTCAGATCGGGTCCCATTGGGTCCGTGGCAATCTCAGGCCGTCCAATCCGGCTGACCACCGAGGCGACTTCTGGCAGTTCCATGATCGACTTTTCGACCTGGGTTACCTGGCGCACGGTTTCGGCGAGGGCAATGCTTTTGGGCCTCACCTGGCTCATGGCAATGGCGCCTTCATCGAGCTCGGGGATAAACTCCGAGCCCAGGGTTGTGAATCCGGCGGCGCTGATGGCCACGAACAGCGCCGCCGTTACGGCCGTTTTTCCCGGATTGTCCAGCACCCAATGGAGCATGGGTTCGTACTGTGCGCGGAGCCAGTCCAGAACCGCGTTTTTCGGTTCCGGCTTATCTTTCAGAAACACGGCCGAGAGGGCCGGCACGAGCGTGAGACTGAGGACGAGGGCCGCACACAGGGCCAGGATGACGCTGAAGGCCATGGGGTGAAACATTTTGCCTTCGAGTCCGGCAAGCGCAAGGATGGGGAGATAGGCCGCGATGATGATGATTTCGCCGAACTGGCTGGCGCGCCGCACTTCCAGGCTGCTGGAGGCGATGACGCCGAGGCGCTCCTGGTTGGTGAGGCGGCGTTGCCGTTCCGCGCGGTGTTCGGAGAGGCGGCGGACGCTGTTTTCCACCATGATTACGGCGGCGTCGACGATGAGGCCGAAGTCGATGGCTCCGAGGCTCATCAGGTTTGCGGAGACTCCGAAGTAGCGCATGCCGGCGGCGGCGATCAGCATGGATACGGGGATGACGGAGGCCACGATGAGGCCGGCGCGCCATTGGAGGAGGAACAGGAGAAGAATCCCTGCCACGAGTACGCCGCCTTCTACGAGGTTTTGGGCGGCGGTCCCAATCGTGCGATTGACCAGGTCCGTGCGGTCATAGAAGGGCTTCAGCATGACGTTGGGGGGCATCGATTTGCCCGCTTCCAATAGTCGATTTCGCACGTTTCCGGCGACGATGCGGCTATTTTCGCCCTTGAGCAGCATGGCTACGCCGATGGCCACTTCTCCCTTGCCATCCATTGTTGCGGCTCCCTGCCGGATGGCCTGGCCGAACTCCACGGTTGCGAGATCGCGGACTAGCAACGGCGTGCCGGCGGCGGCGCGAACGACGATATTTTCGATATCCGCCAGGTGTTGGATGAGGCCGACGCCGCGAATGAGCTGCTGCTCGCCGTTGCGTTCGAGATAGGCTCCGCCGGCGTTCTGGTTGTTTTCGGAGAGCGCCTTTATTATTTCGGCGAGCTTCACCTGATGGCGTACCAGCTTTGCGGGGTCCACGCTGACCTGGTATTGCTTGGCGACGCCGCCGTAGGTATTGACTTCAATGACGCCTGGCACGGTTCGCAAGAGCGGCTTGACCTGCCAGTCGAGGATGGTCCGAAGCTCCATGAGGGACCGGTTGCCGCCGGGCCCGTTTTCGACGGTGAATTGGAAGATCTCCCCCAGGCCGGTACTGATGGGGGAGAGATCAACGGTGACGCCGTCCGGCAGACTTTCCCGCGCTTCGGCGAGGCGTTCCAGCGCCAGCTGGCGTGCCCGGTAGAGGTCCGCGTTGTCGTGCAGAGTGATGGTGATCTGACTGAGGCCGGGTTGTGACAAGGACCGGATTTCTTCCTTTTCCGGCAGGCTGGCGACGGCCATTTCTATGGGCGCGGTTACGTATTGCTCCATTTCCCGCGGCGCAAAGCCGGGGGCCAGGGCATTGATTTGAATCTGGTTGGTGGTGATGTCGGGAACCGCGTCAATGGGGAGCGACGACGCATAGTAAAAAGCTCCGGCGGCCACGGCTATAGCCAGGAAAATGACCAAGCCGCGCTCGCGGATGCTATATTCCACAATCCGATCGATCATGCCTTAGTCCTTTTCCTCTTCCCCGTGGCTGTGGAGACTTCCCTTCATTGCTTCGGCCTTGAGGGCGAAGGAGCCGGATACGACGACGTTGACGCCCGGTTGCAGCCCGGCGCGCACTTCCACGAGGGAACTGCGACGGTCTCCCAGTTCCACAGGCGTTTTCCGGAAGTGACCGTCGTCTTCCCGCGTATAGACGACGGTCTGTCCATCCACGGTCTGGACTGCCTGTTCCGGGACAACGACGACGCGCCGCGGCGTACCGGCTCCGAGCGTCACCCGAGCGAACATGCCGAGTTTTAGCAGCCTGTCCGGATTGTCTACTTCACAGCGAACGGCGATGGTTCTGGTCTCCGGGTCCACCTGGTCGGCGACATAGGATACTTTTCCGCGGAATGTCCGGTCCGGATAGGCATCGACGGTGATGGGAACGTTTTGATTTTTCCGGATGGCGGCGATGTCGCGTTCAAAGACGCTGGCCAGGACCCATACATGGTCAGTTGCGGTGAGGGTGAGAAGGTCTTCGGAGGGATCGCGCAACTCGCCGGCTCCGGCGTTGAGCGCTGTGACGATGCCGGAGAAGGGACTTGTCAACGTCGTGCGGGGCGCGGGGGAGAGATCGCCCGGGCGTATGCCGGCCCGTTCCATCAGTCGTCCTGTCTTGGTGACATTGGCGCGTTCGATGGCTACCCGTTCCTGCGCGCTTCTGAATTCGCCGGCCCGGCGTTCGAGTTCCGCGCGGGGGATGGCTCCAAGTTCGATTAGGTTTTCCGCGCGGGTGAGGGCGCTCTTGCTGACGGAGGCGGCGCTTTCGGCGACGGCCAGCGCGGACCGGGCATTGGCGAGGTCGTTCTGGAGCCCGTTGGAATCGAGATTTTCGTAGACGACGAGCGGCGCGCCTTCCGTGACGCGGTCCCCCAACTGTATGAGGAGCTTAACGACACGTCCGCGCGAGAGGAGCCGGACATGGTGGACGGCGGAATCGGGCGCCGAGACAACCGCGGTGGCGGAGATTCCTGTTTCCCACTCCGTTTCTCCGGCGGGGCGCCAACGGATATTGGCGTTTTTTTGCGCCTGCTCCGAGAGATCAATTTCGGCGGACTCGCCGTGATCGTGACCGTCATGACCCTTTTCGTGGTCATGGCCGTCTTCTCCTTTTTGCTGTTGCAGGGCTACTCGCTCCCTGCTGCGCATGACCACGAGCGCGGCCGCGCCGCCGAGCAGGACTGCCACGGTTACCAGACCCAGAGTCTTTTTCATTGCACGGCTCCTTGCGTACTCAGATCGCTTCCCATGGACCGCTCCAGCTCCACGAGGGCAAAGGAAGCAGCCCGGAGGAGGCCGGCATACTCCCTTTCCAATTCCAGGAGGCGGCGTTGCTCCTGCAAGACATCCAGGAGGCGCAGTTCGCCGAGTTCATAAGAAGCCTGGATTGTTTTCAGATTTTCGCGGGTTTGCCCGAGCACATTGGCGGAGAGCCTACGCGCACTTTCCCGGGAGGACTGCCACTCCAGCAGAGCCCGCCGTACTTCTCCTTCGACCAGACGCCGGCCGGCATCGCGGCGCAGGGAAGCGGCGCGGGCCTCGGCATCGGCCGCGGCGATTCTTCCCTGGTTGCGATCCCGGATGGCGAGCGGGATACTGACGCCGCCGCCGAGGATGTTGTCGTTGTCTCGCACACGCGCGGGCAGACCCGCGGCGTCTACGCCGAACTGTGCGTTTTGCGAGCGCCCTTTGTTGAATTGGACATACCAGGTGGGGTCCGGCCGCGCCTGCTGGCGGGCCAGGGACGCGTCGGCTTCCGCCCGTTTCCATTCGGCTTCGAGTACTTGGAGTTCCGGCCTGGCGGAGAGGGCGAGGGGAAGGAGTTTTTCCGGGCTGAGTCCTTCGGGCGGGGGCGGGTTGCCGGTTTTCAGGCGAATTCCGGCAGCGGGCAGTTGGGTCCAGGTTGCGAGTTGCAGGAGGGCCTGTTCGACGGCGGCTCCGGCGGCGGGGAGCGTTGCGCGCAATCGTTCCACCTCTACTCGCGCCAGCCTTCCTTCCAGTTCGGCGCTTTCTCCGTGTTGTACGCGGGCGCGGATGAGCGTCAGGTTTCGTTCGGTGAGAGCGATCAGCGATTCCGTTGTCCGCAGAATCTGAACCGCGGCCAGCGCGTCATAGTAGGCGCGTTTGACCTCGTAATCGATTCGTCTTGTTTCGACGGACTCCTGCCCTTTGCGGACGTCGATCTCCTGGTTGGCGAGATTCATCCGGGCGGCGCGCTTCCCGCGTCTTTCCACGAGCAGCGAGAGTTGGACGCTGAACTGGTCTTCGCCGCCGTTGCGCACCAATGGGCCGCTTAGGTAGCTGACGTCGATAGCGGGATTCGTTTTTAATCCGGCCTGGAGGCGGGCTCCGCGAGCGGCGTCCACCTGTTCCCTGGCTGCCAAGATGGCCGGGTACGCTTCGCGCGCCCGCGTTAGGAGTTCGCTCAGACTGAGGCCATGGACGGCATCCAAATAGTCTTTGCTCTCCCGATGCATTGACGGCTGTGCCCAAAGGGCGCAGCCTCCGGCAAACAACAGCAAAGCTGTTGCCGGAATGACGGCAATCGTCATGGTTCCCCCTCGTGGAATCGTGTCGGTTCGCTAGTTGCGGCAGCTAGGCTTTGGGAGGGGGTGTGGTGACGCGGCCGTCCGCCATTCCGGCCGATACAGGCGGAGCTTGTCCTGGCTCACCCGATGCCGTCAGCAATGGGACCGCATCTACGGGAGTTGGGACTACGATGGACGAACACGCGATGCATTCGTCCTGGCAAAAGCCGAAGTCCTCACAGGGACACAGGCCGATGCAAAGGAAGGCCAAAACCGCAATCAGCAGCCATGCCGGCAGCGAACGTGTTTTGACTGAAGTCACCTTCAGACAGTATTGGGCAGATGTCTGTATTTCGCAAGAGCGAAAACGAACCCAGGGAGGGGCGTGCCACCGGGCGCTGCGACGGGGTACCATGCAGGGATGTTGTCCTGGTCCGATATTTTGCGGTTTGCGGCGGAGGGGAATCCGGCCCCGGAACACAAGGTTGTAAAAAGTGACGCCGAGTGGATGGAACAACTGACCGCGGAGGAGTACCGCGTGACGCGGCAGGCGGGAACGGAGCGGGCGTTCAGCTCCGAGATGTGCAGCCGGTTTGAGCCCGGACTTTATGCCTGCGTTTGCTGCGATACATTGCTGTTCGATTCCAACGAGAAGTTTGAGTCCTACACAGGCTGGCCTTCGTTCACGCAGCCGATTGCGGAGGGGGCCGTTGCGTACCGGTTTGACGGACCCGCCATTTTCCGGCGCGTGGAGACGGTTTGCAACTCCTGCGAAGCGCATCTGGGGCATGTGTTTCCAGACGGTCCGGCTCCAGCCGGATTGCGGTATTGCATGAATGCCGTAGCGCTGCGGAAGGTGAGTAAAGACTAAACGGGCGCTAAACCTGACGCGGCGCGCCTATACTAGACGGTGAAAGCCTCCGCCGGAGCGGCTGCGAAGCCGGCCGGCGTCCGTGGTCCGGGCGGATGGAGATGGGCCGACTTGTATACTGGACACAGTCGTTTAAGAATGAATTGAGGAGAACTGACGATGAAACTGGCGAAAGCGGGGCTGCTTCTCACCTTAGCGTCGGCGGCGGCCTGGACCCAAGTGAATGTAGGCGATACGAAACCTTCGGCCACACTGCCTTTCCAAATGACCACGACGGCGAACTTTTCGCTGCCCTGGCGGATCGCCTTCCTGCCGGACGGGCACATGTTGGTGACGGAGAAGATAGGGCCGATCTGGCTGGTTTCGCCGAAGGGCGAGAAGATTGCGGCGTTGTCGAATACGCCGGCGGTGTATTGGCAGAGGCAGAACGGGATGTTAGGCGTGTTTGTCTCACCGCGTTTCGCCACGGATCAGAGCATTTACATCACTTACATTGAGCCGGGCGACTACGGCGGCGGGCAGGCGCTGGCGCGGGCAAAACTGGTGACCGGCCGGGTACCGCGGCTGGAGGATTTCAAAGTGCTGTGGCGGCAGATGCCGCGCGGGATGGGCGGACAGGCAGGCGGCCAGATTGCGTTTTCGCCGGACGGGCAGTATCTCTACATGTCGGTAGGCGACCGGCAGCGCATGACGCCGGCGCAGGATCCGAATCAGCCGGTGGGTAAGATTCTTCGATTGACTTTGGACGGGAAGCCGGCTCCCGGCAATCCGAATTATGGGAAAACGGGGGCTTCGACGATTCCGCTGATCGATCCGCCGCAGGATACGGAAGCCGCCAAGACGGCAAAGGTAGTGAGCACTTACAAGTTTCCGGCTGAGAATTTAACGCCGGCGGAGACGTGGGCAAGCGGTTTCCGGGCCCCGTATGGGCTGGCGTTTTCGCCCACGGGCGAGTTGTGGGAAGTGGAACATGGCCCGAGGGGCGGGGATGAGTTGAACCTGATTGAGAAGGGGAAGAACTACGGGTGGCCGGTGGTTTCCTACGGCATGAACTACAACCAAGTTCCGATACCGAGCCACGATACGCGACCGGAGTTTACGAAGCCGGTGCTGTATTGGGTTCCAGTGGTGGCTCCGGGCAACTTGATGTTCTACAAGGGCACGAAGATGTTCCCTCAGTGGAATGGGAACGGTATCTTGAGCGGGATGGCCACCATGTCGTTGAACCGGATTATTTTTGACGGCAAGGGCGGAGCGAAGGCCGCGGAGCGCTGGGAAGTCGGTAAGCGGATTCGCGATGTGGCGGAGGCTCCGGATGGGTCGCTGTGGTTGCTGGAAGATGCGAATCCGGGCGCGCTGATTCACGTGACGCCGAAGTAGTTGATTTATTTCGCGAATGGTTGGCAAAAAGGGCCGGGAGTGATCCCGGCCCTTTTTCTTTGTTTTTCCTGATTGGCAGGAGCGAGCCGGCGTAACCGCCGGTTGTCCGGCAACGTCTTTTGCAAATCATATGCGAAAACGGACTCTTGTGCGCGCCGGGATGGCGGTGGTGACGCTATTTGCAGCGGCGCAACTGGTTCAGCCGGAGCCGCTGGAAGGCGCGGCGCGAAAAAAGCCTCCGGCGTGGGAGAATCCGCGACTGGACCGGCGCGTGGCAGGGGTGCTGCAGAGGGCCTGCGCAGATTGTCATTCGAATGAGACGCGGTGGCCGTGGTACGCGAGGGTCAGCCCGGCGTCGTGGTTGTTGGCGGACCATGTACGGCGGGGGCGGGCGCAGTTGAACTTATCGTTCTCGTGGTCGATTGACGAGAATACGCGGGGTGAGATTGGGGACGCGGTTTCGGCGGGTACGATGCCGCCGCCCAGCTACTTGCTACTGCATCCGGAGGCGAAGCTTTCGGAGGGAGAGCGGAAGTTGATTTGGGACTGGGCTATCGATGCGCTTGGAGTAGAGGGCGGGTTGTAGACCTCTGGCCAGGCGCCGGGCGGTCAGGTGCCGAAGAGGCGGAGCATCTGGTCCCTGGATAGGGTGATGTGTTCGGCCATGGAGCGGCCGGCCTCCTGGACGTTCCGGGCTTCGATGGCGCGGAGGATGTCGCGGTGGGGGACGGGGCGGGTGTCCTTTTGTGTGGAGAGGATATCCAGGCGGCGTACGTATTCGAGGGTGAGATGCAACTGTTCCAGAACGCGCTGATTGTTGGCGATTTCGCCCAGGCGGACGTGGAATTGCTGATTTGCCTTAAGGAAAGCGGCCATGGGGAGGTCGATTTGATCCTCGGCGGCGATGATGTCGCCTAGTTGTTTCACCTCTTCCGGGGTAGCGGCGGAGGCGGCCCGTTCGGCGCAAAAGCACTCGATGATTTTGCGATAGTCGTAGACCTCGATGATGTCGCGAATGGAGATGGGCGGGAGGAGATAGCCTTTGTGCCGGATGCGTTGGATCCAGCGTTCCTGGGAGAGGAGGTTGCAGGCTTCGCGGACGGGGGTGCGCGAGGTTTCGCATTGCCGGGCCAGTTCGACTTCGGAGAGAAAATCGCCGGGGCGGAGGCGCGCGTCGAGAATCCAGGTCTTCAGGAGGCGATAGACGCGATCGACCTCCCCTTCGCGCTCTGGGGCCGTTTTGCTAATGACCATGAAATTTCAGTTTACTTTGCCGCCGCGCGCTCCGATTGCAGGGAGAGCGTTCGTACGGCGGAGAGGCATCTATCAATGTCTTCTTCCGTGTTGTAGAGATGGACGGAGGCGCGGACGCGGCCGTCGCCGCCCCAGACGATGACGCCTTGTCCGGCGAGAGCGGCCGCGGCGCGTTCGGGTTCGGCACATTCGAAGGCGACGATGCCGGAGGCGTAGCAGGCATTGGGGGGCGTAAGGAGATCGAGGCCTTCTCCGGCGAGTCCTTCGCGGAGAGCGTTGACGAGAGGGCGGAGATGGCGGTCGATTTGAGGGACGCCGATGGCGCGGATGTAGTCGATCCCGGCACGCATGGCGAAGATGCCGGGGAAGTTGGGCATACCGGCCTGGAGTTGGCCGGCGGAGCGTTTGGCGGTAAAGGTATCGAAGCGGCGGGGGTGGAACACTTCCTCGATGGAGTACCAGCCGGCGGTGCTGGAGGCGAGGAGATCGGCGAGGGCGGGGGAGCGGTAGACGATGCCGAGGCCGTGGGGGCCAAGCATCCACTTATAGCTGCTGGCGACAAGGTAGTCGACGCCTTCGATGGAGACCGGGACACGGCCCAGGGCCTGGGTGGCGTCGAGACAGAAGAGTGCGCCGGCGGCGTGGGCATGGCGGGCGAGATCGATGAGGTAAGGGAGTTGGGTGCCGGTTTTGTAGCTGACCTGGCTGACGGAGACGATGCGGGTGCGGGGGGAGAGGCGGTCGAGCCAATCCTGGAGTTCTATGACGCCATCGCGCGAAGGGACGACGATGACTTTGACGCCGCGATCACGGAGTTGGAGCCAGACGACGACGTTTGAGGGGAATTCAAGATCGCAGATGAGGACTTCGTCGCCGGGATGCCATGGAATGCCGCCGGCCAGGAGATCCAGGGCGACGGAGGAGTTGGCGAGGGGGACAATATCATCGGCAGGGGCCCCGAGGAGGAGGGCGGCGGAGTTACGGAGTTCGTCGTACTCACGGTAGAGGAGCGGACGTCCGGGGGAGCCCATGCGTTTGGCCTTCCAGTAGGCCTGGTTGGCTTCCAATGCCGCTTGGGGCGGGATGCCTTCCGCGGCGGTATCCAAATAGGCCAGGCCCTGCGGCATGTCAAAAGCGTGAGGATCGATAAGAGTTTGCATACAGGTTCGTCCAGGAGACAGGTTGAATTGTGCCGAGGGAGAGGAGATAGACAGCGGCTCCGGCGGCGAGGACTACGGCGGCGGTGGTGAAGGCAAGAGCGAAAGATCCGGTTTGGGAGACGATCCAGCCGGTGACGAGCGGAGAAACGACGCCGCCGAGGTTGCCGACCGCATTCTGAACGCCGGTCCAGCGGCCGGCGGCGGCAGGACCGGCCAGAGTTTGCGAGATCGCCCAGACGTTGGAGGTGAAGAGGCCCAGGCAGCCGCAGGCAACGGTGAGGAGCGCCACGCAAACGGCGGGGTTGGACACGACCGGAGCGGGGAGGATGGCCAGGGCGCAGAGCATGAGGCCGCTGACGGCGAAGGCCCGGCGTGTTTTTCCGGCGTCCCAGCCGGCGGCGATGCGGCGATCCGATATCCACCCTCCGGCGAGGGAAGCGGCAGCCATGGCCAAGAAAGGGGCGGATCCCAAAGCGGCGAGACTGCTGAGAGAGGCGCCGCGCTCCTGCATTAAATAAGTGGGAAGCCAGGAGAGGAGAAAGTAGAGAACGTAGCCCAGGGAGAACATACCGGCCGATGCACCCCAAAGCTGGCGGCAGCGGAGCAGCTGGGCCCAAGATGGGCTGGGTGACGCGGTTTCCGCCGGTGCTGCTTCGGAGGAGGCGCGAGGCGTAGAGAGCCAGAACCAGGGGATAAGCCAGAAAAGACTTCCTATGCCGGCGATGAGGAAGAGGCCCCGCCAGCCGAAGGACGAAAGGGCAAGGGCCCCGAGGAGCGTGCTGAGGCCGGGTCCGAGTTTTGAGCCCGCGTCGACCAGGGCATTGGCGAAGCCACGGCGTTGTTCGGGGAAATACTGCACGATGATTTTCGAAGACGCGGGGTAGGCAATGCTTTCGCCGATGCCCAGGAGAAGACGGGCGGCGAGGAGTTGCGGGAAGTTGCCAGTGAGGCCGACGGCGGCAGTGGCGAGAGACCAAAGGAGGAACCCGGCGGCGTAGAGATATTTCAGGGGGTAGCGGTCGACCAGCCAGCCGGCGAGGAGTTGGAAGGAGGAGTACGTCCAGAAGAAAGCGGAGAAGAGGGCTCCCATTTGGGTAGGGGAGATGAGGAGGTCCTGGGCGATGCGGGGGGCGGCTACGGAGAGGGTGCCGCGGTCGAGGTAGTTGATGGTGACGGCGGAAACGAGGAGCAGAAGGAGGATGTTGGCATGGCGCGGGGCCGACTGCATACCAGCAGTATACTGTCACATTTCGTCGATCTTGCAAGAAATATGGAAATACATGGAGATTAATGGGGATTCCAGGCTCATTTCTGCTATTGACTGTTGTATCCACATCGTATACAGTCAGGAAATCTAGTGGAGGGCTTCATGCTGCATCGATTTCTTGTACCTATCCTGGTAGCCGTTTGCGGCTTCCTGCTTCCGTGTTACGGACAACTTGTTTCCGGCTCCATCAGCGGCCGGGTGGTGGACCCGAGCGGTGCCCCGGTGGAAGGCGCGGAGGTCACGCTGCTGGCGACGCAGACGGGCGCGGTGAGCCAGGGAACGTCGAGCGCATCGGGAGAGTTTCAATTTCCGGCCGTGCAGAGCGGGCAGTACCTGGTGCGAATCGCGAAGACAGGATTCCAGACGTATGAGCGACGGAACACCAATTTGAGCGCGAACGAGCGATTGTCGCTGGGCGACGTGGCTTTGGCGCTGGGCGCGGTGAGCGAGAAGGTGGTTGTGGAGGCTGAGGGCACGGCGGTGCAGACGGCCAGTTCCGAACATTCGGCCCAATTGACGTCGAACCAGATTGGGAAAATCATGACGCGCGGGCGGGACGTGATGTCGCTGATGCGTTTGATGCCGGGCGTGGCGTACGGGGGAGAAACGGAGTCGGTGGGCGACAACCTGGGGACGCAACTTCCGGTAGTGCAGGGCGGGCGGCGGGAGTGGGCCACGTTCAATGTGGACGGGATGGCGGGGAATGACCTGGGCAACCCGGATACGGCCAGCAGTTCGATCAGCATGGACGCCATTGCGGAAGTGAAGGTGCTGTTGAACAACTACCAGGCGGAGTATGGCAGGAACGGCGGCGCGTTTATCAACGTCGTGACGAAGTCCGGCACGAAGGATTTTCACGGGAGCGCCTACTACTTCAAGCGGCATGAGAAGTTGAACGCCAATGATTTTTTCAACAATTTGAACGGGCGGAGCCGGCCGATTTACCGGCATGACATTGCAGGTTTCACGTTTGGCGGTCCCGTGTCGATTCCGGGATTGTTTAACAACAACCGGGAGAAACTGTTCTTCTTCTACTCCTTTGAAAATCTGGGGACGAAGAGTCCGCGGCCGCTGTCGCAGGTGACGGTACCGACGGCGTTGGAGCGGAATGGAGATTTCTCGCAGTCCTACGATTTAAACCGGCAGTTGATTGTGATCCGGGATCCGCTGACGGGGCAGGCGCTGCCCGGGAATGTGGTTCCGCAGAGCCGGGTGAACGTGAATGGGCGCATTCTGATGAACGTATTCCCGCTGCCGAATGCGACGAACCTGGCAGTGACGGGCGGTTCCTACAATTACAACTTCCTGCAGAGCTGGGATATTCCGAAGCGGCAGCACATGTTCCGGATTGACTACCAGCCGACGGACCGGGACCGGATCAACTTCCGCGGATCGCTGTGGCGCGCCGACAACCAGGGCTACGGAGCTCCGGCGGGCGCAACGGCGGCATGGGATCTGCTGGCGACGCGCTATCTATTCCGGGATCAGGGCATGGTGGTGAACTATGTGCGGACGATTAGTCCCACGATGGTCAACGAGTTCATGGCGGGAGCGCGGCACAGCATGGAAGCGGCTCCGGCGCTGCGGCAGGCGGACTTGGAGAAATTGAACCGGAAGACGTTAGGGATGACACTGGGCCAATTCAATCCGCAGAACAATCCGTTCAACCTGATTCCGATGGCGAGTTTCGGCGGCGTACCGCAGGCGGCAGCGATTTCGTGGGATGGCCGGTTGCCGATGCGCGGAGCGGACACGGCATTCAATTTCAGCGACACGCTGAGCATCATTCGCGGCGGGCACACGGTGAAACTGGGCATTTTCGCGGATCGGGGCCGGGAGTACGAGGGCGAAGACGGGACTTTTGCGGGCAACATTTCGTTTGCGCGCGACGTGAACAATCCGCTGGATGCGAATTATGCGTACGCGAACGCGGCGCTGGGGAACTATGCCTCCTATGTGGAATCGACGTCGCGGCCGGGCTATAACGGCCGGCAGACGACGGTGGAATGGTTTGTGCAGGACACGTGGCGCGTGACGCGGAAGTTGACGTTGGATTTCGGAATGCGGTTCGCGTGGTACACGCCGTGGACGCAGAAGAATGGAACGAGCGCCGCATTTTCGCTGGAACGGTATCAACTGGCACAGGCTCCTGTGCTGTATCGGCCGACGTTGGACTCCAGCGGACGGCGCGCGGCATTGAATCCGTTGACGGGCGCGATTGCGCCGGCGGTGTTGATCGGCGCGTACGTGCCCGGTTCGGGCGATCCAATCAACGGCATGGTGCTGGGGACGGATTCGACGTACCCCGCTGGCTTCAAAGTACAACAGCCGGTACAGTACGAGCCGCGATTCGGGTTTGCGTACGACGTGTTTGGGGACGGAAAGACAGCGATTCGCGGTGGGTTCGGACTGTTTCACAACACGCGGAGCGTGGGCGGACCGCCGGTGGTAGCGTCGAAGTTCAATCCCCCGCGGCAGTTCAATCCCACCCAGTACTACGGTTCTTTGGACACGGTGTTGAACTCGAGCAATGTCCTGTTCCCGAGCGGAACGGTCTACGGCTTTGAGAAGAATGCGCAGACGCCGAGCCTCTATAACTACAGCTTCGGGGTGCAGCGGGACATCGGGTTCCAGACGGTGCTGGAAGTCGGTTATTCGGGGAACGTGGCGCGGCACCTGATGTGGATCAAAGACCTGAACGTGCTGCCGTATGGTACGCGGTTCCAGCCGGGCAATGTGGACCCGGCGAATCCCGCCGTGCCGATTCCGGACAACTTCCTGCGGCCGTATCCGGGCTATGGCTCCGTGCGGTACTACGAGAATGCGGGCACGAGCAACTATAACGCTCTGCAGGTCTCTGTGAACCGCCGGTATGCGAAGGGGCTACAGATGGGCGCCTCCTACACGTACTCGAAGACGATGAATTTCGGCGACAACGACCAGACGCTAGTGGCCACCTATCTGCCGGTCCGGAGCTGGAACTA
The DNA here is from genome assembly GCA_035714175.1 of Bryobacteraceae bacterium. Classification (GTDB taxonomy): domain Bacteria; phylum Acidobacteriota; class Terriglobia; order Bryobacterales; family Bryobacteraceae. The sequence continues at coordinate 17,137 of DASTML010000038.1, forward strand.
TGGACTGGCGAGTACGGACCAGACGCATGTGTTCACGGTGAATTACATCTGGGACATTCCGCGGGCGAGCAAGGTGTGGAATAACGGGCTGGTACGGAACGTGCTTGATAACTGGCAGTTGGCCGGGATCACGGCGCTGGTGAGCGGACAGCCGGGCACGATTGGCTTTACAACGACGGACGCGGTGGACTTGACGGGCGGCGGCGACGGAATTCGGCCGAACGTTGTGGCTCCGGTTCCCTTGAGCAGCGGAGATCGCAGTTTTTACCGGTGGTTCAATACGGCGGCAGTTGCACGGCCCGCCAAGGGCGATTTCGGCAATGCGGGACGTACCTTATTCCGGTTGCCGGGTGTAAGCAATTGGGATATTTCGGTATTCAAGAATATTCCAATGTTCAAAGAGAAGGCCGCGGCACAGTTCCGGTGTGAGTTCTACAACGCGTTCAACCACACGCAGTTTGCGGGAGTGGACAGCACGGCCCGTTTCGATCCGCAGGGAAACCAGACGAATCCGCGGTTCGGGCAAGTCACGAGCACGCGGACGCCCCGAGTGATTCAGCTCTCCTTGCGGTTGAGCTTCTGAGGCTTCCATGCGCGCTCTCTTCCTAATCCTGTTGGCTACTCCGGTGTTCTGCCAAGCGGTTTCGGCCGAAGCGCAGGAGTACTTCGAAAAGAAAGTGCGACCCATCTTCGCGGCCCGCTGCCAGGGTTGTCATAACCCGAAGGCGGGCCGCGCAGGGCTGGACCTGACCACGGCCGCGGGATTTCAGAAGGGGGCGGATACGGGGCCGATCGTGGCGCCAGGCGACCCGGAGAAGAGCCGGATGCTCCAGGTGGTCGGCTACCTGGAGCGCATAAAGATGCCGCCAACGGGGAAGATCAGCGACGAAGAAATTGCGACGCTGACAGCGTGGGTGAAGATGGGCGCTCCTTGGCCGGCAGGGGCAGGCGAAGCCGCAGCGGCGACGCAAAGAAAAAAAGGCTATAGCCGGGCGCAAAAGGAGTTCTGGTCGTTCCGGCCGCTGACGCACCCCGCGGTTCCCGAGGTGAAAGACGCGGCGTGGGCACGAAACGCAATGGATCGTTTTGTGCTCGCTGCGCTGGAGAAGAAGGGCTTGAAGCCCGCTCCGGCGGCGGACAAGCTCACTTTAATCCGGCGCGCCACCTTCGACTTGACAGGCCTGCCGCCGTCGGAAGAAGAGGTTCGCGCTTTTCTGGCCGATGCGGACCCCGAGGCCTATGCCCGTGTGATCGACAGGCTGCTGGCGTCACCGCGGTATGGAGAAAAGTGGGGCCGCCACTGGCTGGATGTAGCGCGGTATGCCGATTCTACCGGGGCGGACGAGGATTACCGGTATCCGCACGCGTGGCGATACCGGGACTATGTAGTCAACGCTTTTAATAAAGACCTACCGTATGACCAGTTCATGCGGCAACAGGTGGCGGGGGATCTACTTCCGCCGCCGCCAGGGCAGGATGTCAATACCGAGGGCATCATCGCGACCGGTTTTCTGGCACTTGGCCCGAAGCTGGTGGCCGAGCAGGACAAGGTAAAGATGTTCTACGACATTGTCGATGAACAGATCGACGTGGCCGGGAAGGCGTTCCTGGGGCTAACGATTTCCTGTGCCCGGTGCCATGATCACAAATTCGATCCGATTTCGATCAAAGATTACTATTCCCTAGCCTCCATTTTCGCAAGCACAAAACAGTTGGCGCAGATCGAAGGCACTGTATCAAAGCTGTATTATGTGCCGCTGACCGGCAAGGATGCGGCGGCGAAATATGAGGCGCACCAAAAGCGGTTGGCCGCCCAGCAGAAAGAGATTGATGACTTGGCAGCCGGCGAGGGACGCCGCTTCCGGGACGAGCAGGCTCCGCAGATTGCGGCCTATATGATTGCGGCGCGGCATGTCTATGTGGACGGCTGGGATGCGGCGAAGGCCGCGGGAAACACTCTAGACGCGCCGCGCGTTGAGAAGTGGGCCGCCTATCTGAAGCCTACTAAAGAACGCAGGGCGCACCTGGAACGGTGGTACCAGGCTTCCGATTTTGCCGCAGTCGCCGCCGCTTATCAGCGTGAGTTTATTGCGGAAGCCGCCCGGCGCAAAGCAGCCCAGGATGCGTGGAAGACCGCCGCGGACGCGGCCAAGACACGAGGCGAAAAGGCTCCTCCTCCGCCGAAATTCCTAGCCGGAGACAATCGCTTTTACACGGAAGCGGCCGGGGCGAAAGGCCCATTGGGCTTGCCGGAGAAGGAGGCGGAAGCTTTCTATACAGCGGATGTGAAGCAGCGAATGTCGGATTTGAAAGCGGAACTGCAGCGGATTAAAGCTGCTGCTCCGCCGGAACCGCCCTTTGCCTGCGCGGTGGGCGAGGATCAATCGATTGACCAGCGAGTGTTTTTGCGGGGGAATCCGGATTCGAAGGGCGAGCCGGTAGCGAAGCAGTTTCCCGTTGTTCTGGCGGGGGAGGAGCAGACCGCGATCCGGCAGGGATCGGGCCGCCTGGAACTGGCGAACTGGCTTGCCGGGGACAAAAATCCCTTGCCTGCGCGTGTCATGGCCAACCGGTTGTGGCAGGGACATTTCGGACAGGGATTGGTGCGTAGCCCAAATAATTTCGGATTTGCGGGGGAGCGTCCCACCCATCCGGAGTTGTTGGACTGGTTGGCCGCGGAGTTTATCCGGCAGGGATGGTCGGTGAAAAAAATGCACCGGATGATGATGCTCTCCAGCACGTACCAGATGAGTGCCCAGGCGACGGCGGAGAAGCGGGAGAAAGATCCAGACAACCGGCTATTGTCCCGGTTTCCGATCCGGCGAAAGACGGTGGAGGAGATCCGTGATTCTCTGCTGCTGATCGATGGGAGCCTGGACCTCACGATGGGCGGAAGCCTCCAGAAAGGCGAAGGAACGGACAATGAGTTCAGCGATGGCCGGAAGAGCATTCATCCGGATGCGACGAACCGGAGGACGATCTACCTAGGGCTGCGGCGATCGAACTTGGCCACGCTTTTCAACCTTTTCGACTTTGGAGACGCGACGACGAGCACGGAGACCCGCTCCGAGACCAATGTAGCTCCGCAGGCGCTATACATGATGAACAGCCAGTTTGTAGCGGACCGGACGCGCGGGCTGGCGGGACAGTTATTGCGGACCGAAGCCGGCGACGAGCAGCGCATTGCGCGGGCATGGATCACGGTACTGGGCCATGCGCCGGATGCGGCGGCCGTGCGCGATGGGTTGCAGTACATTGCCTCGTTCCCGGCAAAAACCGCCAACGATGAGGGGCGGCTGCAGGCCTGGAGCAGCTTCTGCCGTTCGCTGGTTGCCTCCAACGATTTCATCTACATCTACTGAGGTTCCTGTGCCAGAATTCATTCGTCCGTCCCGCCGCCATCTTCTGCGCCGCGCCGCTTGCGGTTTCGGCATGATGGGCCTGTCTTCGCTCCTGGCTTCCGAGGCAACAGATCCACTGGCCCCGAAGAAGCCACACTTTCCGGCAAAAGCAAAGCGGGTGATCTTTCTTTTCATGCATGGCGGGCCTTCGCACCTGGATACATTCGATCCGAAGCCACGGCTGGTAAAAGATCACGGAAAGCCGTTGCCTTTCAAGCGCCCGCTCACCTTCGCCGAAGGCAGCATGGGGAATCTGCTGAAGTCTCCGTGGAAGTTTCAGAAGCACGGACAGAGCGGAATCGAAGTTAGCGAGCTGTTTCCGGAGATTGCCAAACATGTGGACGACATGTGCATTCTGCGGTCCATGGTGGGCGACAGTGTGGCACACGGCGGCGCAACGCTGCAACTGCACACGGGATCCAATACGTTTACGCGGCCGAGCATGGGCTCATGGGTGATTTATGGCCTTGGCACGGAGAACCAGAATCTGCCCGCCTATATTACGTTGAAGCCCGGATTGTCCCATGGCGGGGCGAAGAAATGGAGTTCGGGATTTTTGCCTGCCGCCTACCAGGGGACGGCCGTCGGGTTGGGCGGCGTGCCGCTCGATAAGATTACCGAGCCGATCGAACACTTACAGAATCATGGTCTGACGCCCGAGCAGCAGCGGTACGAGTTGGACATGATTCAAAAGATGAACAGGGCGAGCGTATCGCGATGGCAGCAGGACCCGGAATTGGAAGCCAGAATACAGAGTTTCGAACTGGCATTCCGGATGCAGACCGTTGCTCCAGAAGCGTTCGATATTTCCAAGGAGTCGGCGGCAACAAAGAAGATGTATGGATTGGATGCGCCGGAGACCGCTGATTTCGGGTGGCAATGCCTGATGGCCCGGCGGCTGGCGGAACGGAATGTGCGCTTCATTCAAATTAATCACGAATATGGGCCAGGGAATGAGGTGGGTTGGGATGCGCACAGCGAATTGATCCGATTGCATACGCGGACTGCGCTGCAGGTAGACCAGCCGATCGCGGCGCTATTGACGGATTTGAAGGCGCACGGACTGCTGGATGACACGCTGGTGATCTGGGGCGGGGAATTCGGGCGCACTCCCGTTGCGGAGGCCGGAGATGGAAGAGACCATAGCCCCTACGGGTATTCGATGTGGATGGCCGGCGCCGGAGTGAAAAAGGGATATACCTACGGTGCGACCGATGAGTTCGGGTACTATGCGACGGAAGACCGGATGCACATTCACGATCTGCATGCGACGATGCTGCATTTACTGGGCCTGCGTCACGAGAATCTGACATTTTCCTATGGCGGGCGGCCGTTCCGCCTGACCGATGTCGCCGGCAATGTCGCGACGAAAATACTGGCTTAAAACATAAGAATTGTTGGCTTGATTCCCGTGATGGGCAATTGATCACTGGAATGGACAAAATCGGCAATTCTTTGTTGCACTTCTTTTCCCGATACGCGTATAATCCTCCGCAGGCCACAGTCCCGGTGGCGCCGTGGGGCGGCGTAGACGCCGGGACCGAGTATCGTGGGGTCGACTAATCTGACTGCATCGCCGCCCGGAATGTACGCGGAGGGCGCGGGGGAGTTGTGCGTACCCGCGTATTTATAGCCGGAACGGCGCACCAAATTCATACGCGCTTTGGGCGTAGATAACTGAGGAATACGAGATGACGTTTTCGCGGGTTATCGTAGTTGCCGTAGCGGCGGCGTTCCTGATGTGGGGCCAGGACTATCGCGCGAAGGTACAAGGGATTGTTACCGATACAACGGATGCCGCGGTGGTGGGCGCCAAGATAACGATCCGGAATGTGAACACGGGCATTACCGCCGTGCGGGACAGCGGCGCCAATGGCGCCTTTTTGTTCGACAATGTTGAGCCGGGCACCTATGTGGCGACGGCGGAGATGGCTGGATTTTCCAAGCAGCAGCAGGAGGGGATCCTGGTGCAAACGCGCGCCGATGTTTCGGTCAACTTTAGTCTGAAGCCGGGCACCCTGGTGGAGACTGTGACGGTTGATGCGCAGGCGGTTTCCCTGCAGTTCAACACGACAACGCGGGAATTGACCATCGACCGAAAAATGCTGATGGATTTGCCGGTGAAGGCGCGGAATCCTTTTACCCTGGCTCTGTTGGACCCGGCGGTGGTGAGCCGCTACACGGCGGAAAAGAATCCGTTTTTTATGTGGTCGTCCTCCCAGATGGACGTGGGCGGGAACACGAGCATGAAGAACGATCTGCTGCTGGATGGTGCTCCGATTCAGATTGGGCCGAAGGGCTCTTATGCGCCGCCCATGGACGCAGTACAGGAGTTTTCGATTCAGCAAAATTCGGTGGATGCGGAGTTCGGGCATTCTGCCGGCGGAACGATGTCGGTGTCGATGAAATCCGGTACGAATGAGATACACGGATCGGCGTACTACTTCGGCCGCAACCCGGCGCTGAATGCGGTGGTGAATCCGACGACGATCCCCCGGACGAGGAACTTCATCAAGAATCATATCTGGGGCGGCACGGCAGGCGGCGCCATTAAGAAGAACAAAGTATTCACCTTCTTTGCTTATGAGGCGTGGCGAACCAAGGAACCGCGCGACACGGTGCGGACGATGCCGACGGACCTGGAACGGACGGGCGACTTTTCGAGATCGCTGACGCGGGCAGGCGGATTGCGGACGATTTATGACCCGGTGACCACCGTACTGGACGTGCCGACGAATACTGCTTCGCGTATGCCGTTTGCCGGGAATGTAATTCCGCAGAGCCGCATCGACGGAACGTCCCGTCGCATTATGCAGGACCTATGGGGGCCGAACAATCCGGGCGATGACCTTTCGGGTTCGAATAACTTCAGGGCTACCTATGCGTGGCCGATGAAGAATCTGAATTTCTCCAATCGCACGGACTGGAACATTAGCGACAAGTGGAAGGTGTTTGGACGGTATTCGCAGTTCCGCACGACGCTGGACCAGGATAACTACACGCCGAACAATTCCCGCGCGATGCCGAACGACAACGGCGGCATTATGAATTCACGGAACATTGCGGGCGATGCCGTCTATACGATGTCGCCGCGTACCGTGTTTAACTTCCGCGGAAGCTACGCGATGTTGGAAGACGACTATTCGGCTCCGCAGTCGGCGGTGGGAGAGGCAGGTTTGGCGGACTTCTGGCCGAACAATCCATGGTACACGCCTTACGTAGCGTCTATGCCGCTGGTCTACTATCCGAATGTACTAATCAATGGACAGACCCAGTCCGCGTATGGGAAGGGCAGCTATTGGTTTCAGCATCCCCATCACTATGCATTTAGCGGAAAAATGTCGCAGTCGCGGGGATCGCACTATTACAAGATGGGCATGGAGTACCGATATCACGTTGGGATCGGCATCTTCCCGAACCTGATGAACTGGAACTTCTATCCGGACGCGACGGCGAACACGTACCTCTCGCCGAACACGTTGTTATCCGGTGACGCGAATGCGTCGTTTTTATTGGGCGCCATTGACCAGAACAGCGCGGCTCGGGGATATCCGTACCAGACGATGCGATCACCTTTCTGGGGGGCGTTCTTCCATGATGACTGGAAGATTACGAGGCGGATTACATTGAATCTGGGGCTCCGGTATGAATGGGAGTCGGCTCCGTACGATGACAATGACATCTTCTCGCGGTTCCTGGATCTATCGAAGCCCAACGATGCGATTCAGAAAGCGCCGCCAACTATCCCTTCCGACGTGCTAGCGCTGTCCCAGCCGAAGTGGAACGGCCAATGGGTGTTCACGGACGGGAGCAATCGGAAGCCGTTTGGTACGCAGCGCAACGTATTCCTGCCGCGGGCGGGCATGGCAATGCGCGTGAATGACAAGACGGCGCTGAATATTGGGTTTGCCCGCTATGCAGCGCCGATCATTACAGGCAATGGCACGACGAGCGCCAACACATTGGCCGCTTGCCAATGGTGCTCCGGGTTTAACCAGACGACGACCGTACTGCCGTTTGTAGAAGGCCGTCCGCAGGCATATTTGGCGAATCCGTTCCCGGCAGGGTCCAATCCGCTTCAGTTGCCGATTGGGAAATCCTACGGGGTGTACACAAACGTAGGCAACGCGGCCAACTGGCCTGCGCAGAATACACGGGTACAAATCAACGATCGGTTCAACTTTACGCTAATGCGTGAGTTGCCGGGGTCCATGAAGGTGGACGCCACCTGGTTCATGAATTTCGGCCGGTACGTGGGGCACGATCTGCAGGTGAACATGGCCGATCCGAATCTGAGCTACCAGTACAAGGCTGTTCTCTCGCAGAACATCGCAAATCCTTTTTACAACTATTTGACCGTTCCGCAGTTCCCCGGTACGCTGCGCAACCCGGCCACGGTAACGCGGGGCAGCCTGCTGCGGCCCTATCCGCAATACAACGGCAACTTGACGGTGAACAATGTCGGCGACTGGCGCAACCGGTACCAAGCGCTCCAACTACGCGTGCAGCGTACGTATTCTGCCGGCGCGAGTTTCCTGATGGCGTACAACTACAATCAGGAACGGACGGAGGCTTATTTCAACGATCCACAGATGTACGTGGACCAAGCGTTCTGGCTGGGGTCGAACAATGCCCGGCACCGGTTGACCCTGGCGGGAACGTATGACGTACCAGTCGGGAAAGGCCGCAAGTTCGCCTCCGGGATTCATCCTGTTGTGAACGGGATTATCGGCGGCTGGCAGATGAGCGGGATCTATTCGTATCGATCCGGCGAGTTCCTGCGTTTCGCCTCGCAGATGGACTTTGCCGGAGACCCGTACATCTCGAATCCAGGGCCGCAGAAGTGGTTCAACACCGACGCCTTTAAAGTGGCCACTCCGTTTACGCCGCGGATGAATCCGTATCAGTTCGATGGAATCACGGGGCCGATTTTCTGGAACATGGACGGCACTTTGTCCAAGTCCTTCCCGTTCCGCGACCGATACCGGTTCGAATTCCGGTTTGAAGCCTACAATCTGACCAATTCTTTGATGTGGGCGAACCCGAACATGACGGCCGGGAACGCGTTGTTCGGGCGGTCTACCGCTCAGGCGACGACGAACCGCGGCCGGGAGATGCAGTATACGTTGCGGTTGTACTTCTAGAGTTGGGTGGAGAGCGGAGCGGCGCTTTGGCGCCGCTCCGCATTTTGCTATTCGGGCTGACCCTGCTCCGGTACCGGGATGGTGACGGCATATTGGGTATCCACAGTGGTGGTTGTCAGCCACGACTGAATGAATAATGTATTTGGCGCTATGTGGCCCGACGGGAAGACCCCGGCCGGGATACGCACAGGAATTGCCCAGTCCGGACCGATGATACGCTCCGTGACGGCCGCAGTAAATCCTTTATCGTCCGACCACCGCCAGAGTGTACGGCCCGTGTTGTCGCGAACAACGACTTCGTATTCCTGGCTGGATTTGAAAGCGAGCTGGATGCCCGCGGGCGGCATATGGCGGAGGCGCAGGAGCACGGTCCGATCTCCATTGGCCTCCGGAAACAGAGTGGCGGAGAACGCGACGGAGGGCGCGGCGTTTACCTCCAAGTTGCCGATCCGGGCGTAGACGAGATCGTAGCTGCGGGGACCCGCGATGGTGGCGACTGTGCGGCGCAACATGCCAATGTTTTCCGCATATTGTTCCCCCACGACCCCGGCGTCGGCACAGCCATAGGAGCGATAGTGCACGTTGAGAACTTCGGGGAATTGGCCCGTGGGGCCGTTGTAGTCCTGCCGTTTTGAGTCGGTGAACCCATCTTGCTCGCATTGCCGGAAGGGAGCGTTCCAACCAATGCGGTCGAGGGGTTCGAAGACTGTGAGAATGACCTCATTGTCCGTCTCTTCGTCCAGGGCTACGAGTTGATGGCGGTCATTGTAACGTGCCAAGACCGGGCGGTCCAGGTAGCCGCGTAGTTGGTGGAAGACGCGTTCGCGGGCATAGACGGGTGTGCCGACACGAACAGTGAATTCTGCTCCTGTAGCGGTATCGCGGTACGTCCACGTATTGCCTTGTCTGAGGGGGAAATATTCAGCGGCGCCGGCTGCCAGGGCGCAGAGGGCGAGTAGAAATGGTTTCATAGGGGCCTACTCAATACCTCGCGGAATTGCAGGACGGATTGGTTCGTGGGCGCGCTGGCGAAGTGTAAATAAGAGGAGGACCGTTCCGTTCTCCCAGGCCGGCAACAACCCGGGCCGGAACGCAAAAAGGCGACGCCCGAAGGCGCCGCCTTTTTGTGGTTGCAGATGCAGTTAGAACGACAGGCGCAGGCCGAAGCGGAACTTGCGTTCGCCTTCGGCGCTGGTGATCGCCATGAAGTTGTTGGTCGCGGTGGGGACGCCGGTGGTTCCATTCACCGTCATGTTGCTGACGTTGACGATGCCCGGATTGCCGAAGCGAGGCGTGTTGGTGAAGTTAAAGGCTTCCGCTTTGAACTGGAGCATGAAGCGCTCCGACAATTTGAAGTCCTTAAACATGGCAAGGTCCGCTTTCTGGAAGCCAGGTCCACGCAAGGTATTGCGGCCCATCGTTCCAAACCGGTAGGTGTTGGCCACACGCTGGAAGTTCGGGTCGCCGAAAGCGGTGACCGCGTAATATTGCGTTCCAGGGCCTACATCACCCGTCTTTACGACTGGACCGATGAGATCGGCGGTCTGCGTAGAACCGGGCGCGTTGAGCGAGTTGTCCGTGGCGGTTACTGTGAAAGGCGTGCCGGTGTAGGCGGAGTAGATTCCGTTGACTCGCCAACCACCGGCAATTTTGTCCGCGATGCCGCGCAAATTGAAGGTGCGGCCCGCTCCGAAGGGCAGTTCGTACACCCAGCTCATGACGAACATGTGCGTACGATCATAGCCGGCCACCGCACGGTTGCGCCGGATGGCGCTATCGAGGTTGGTGAGCGGGAGACCTGCCCAGCCGTCATCGTCACTCATGTTGATCGCTTTCGACCATGTGTAGGCGCCCTTGAGGAAGAGGCCCTTGGCCATGGACTTATTCAGCGACGCCTGGAGTGCGTGGTAGTTGGAGCTTGCCCAGCCGTCCCACATGAGGGTTTCAATCAAGCGATTCTGCGTGGCCGCCAGCGGCCGCCCGGTGGGACCTGTGCCGATGGGCGCGGCGTTGATATCGCGGTCCAGGAATTGATGGACCGTCTGGTTGCCGACGTAGCCGAGCGAGGCGATTAAATCACCCGCGAGCCGGTGTTCCATGGTGTAATTCCAGCTCTGGATGTAGCCGCGATGCAGTTGGCCGCCCCAGGGACTGCGAGGCCCCATATTAACGGTAGACGGCAATGCGACGGTTCCGGAGCTGATATCCGGGGTTGGCACGTCCGGAATGCCCTGCGACAGGAGGCCGAAGTAGCTGTACTGATCCGGCGCTACCCAAGACGAGGCGATGGTTGCGGGGTACAGGCCACGCAGCGGGCGGGAGATTACCATGGGGTTATAGGTAATCCCGTAGCCGGAGCGGATGACGGTCTTGTCGCTCAAGCGCCAGGCGAAACCGAGACGCGGGGCGAAGAGCTTCTTGGAGACGGACATGCCGTTATCGATCGGAATGTTGCCGACGCCGCCGATGGTCACGAGGTTGGTGGCTGGATCCCAGCGTTCCAGGCCCCTGCCATCGCCGCGCGTCATGAGCGGATAGTATTCATAGCGAAGGCCCAGGTTCAGCGTCAATTTGCGGTTGACCTGCCAACGATCACGGAAATAGAGGCCATGCTGCCATTCGCGCGTCTTCATGTCGAAGAACTGCACGGACTTATTGGCGCTACCCAGAATGTCGAGCAGGCCGGCCGCATAGATGTGGCTGGCGCGGGACGTCTGGCCACGGAGAACGGTGGCGTTGCCGGTGGGCGTCAAGTTGCCGCGGGGGTTGGCAATTTCGGGCTGCCAGTGGTTCAGCGCGTGGCGGATGATATCCACACCCCAGCGGAACTCGTGGGCTCCGTGGATCTTGGAGAAGTTCATGGTGTAGGTATAGCTGCGGTCCGCGTAGAAATTGGGATTCGACGAGGTGCAGTTGCCCCAGGCGGTGAAGCCGTTGTTAATACAGGGCTGGCCGGAGTAACGGATATCGTTGGCAAACGCCTTGCCGCCGTTGGTGCCCGGGATGCCCCAGACTTCCGAACCCCAGTTCTTGCCGTAATCGGGACCGGTGGCTTCATTGCGGAAGCGGGTGTAGCCGAAGACGCCATCGATGAGGAAGGTGGGCGCGGGCGTGTAGTTGAAGCCGAAGGTCGGGATGTCTACGCGGGCGTAGGCGCTGCCGATCTGGCCGAGACCGGGACCGGTGAGTTCGCCCAGGGCTCCGGCTCCCTGTACGGGAGCTTTCATAAGCGAGTATTTGCCCCAGACCATGAGCTTGTCCGTGATGTTGTAGTTTGACTTGATGTCGTACTGGTCCCGGGTAAGGGCCAAGGTGGCAGAAACCGCATAGTTGCCGGTGAGGCCGGAAGCATCCTGCGCCGGTTGGTTGGGCAGCGGCGCCATCTGCTGAATTTTGGACCAAATGGGAGAGATGCGGGCCGCCGGGATCTGATTGTTTGCGAATGGCTGGCGATTGTTGCCGAGGGCATCGCCGGTAGTGGGATCGTAGATGGCTCCGAGGCCCGCATAGGCAGCGAAGTTGCCGGCGCGCATATCGGCCGGCGGTACGGAGTAGTTGCCGAACTGGGCCGTCCGTTCGCTGGTGCGCTCGTAGCTAAAGAAGTAGAAGAGCTTATTTTTGATGATGGGCCCACCGATTGTGAAGCCCGGAATATTGATGATGGACTTCGGGAGGGTGGGTTTGGGAATGCTCTGCTGGAAGAAGTAGGGGCGAGCGTAGAGATGTTGGTTGTCGTGGTACCAGAAGGCCGAACCACGAATCTGGTTCGTACCGGAACGGGTGGCGACAGTCACGGCCGCTCCGCCCGCCATGCCTTGCTCGGCATCGTAGGAGGATGTGGAAATATTGACGTTTTCGATAGATTCCACGGGCGGATTGTACAGTGTGTGGTGCGGCAACCAGATATAGACGTTGATGGCGCCGTCAATGCGGGTATTGTTATTGTTCCGGTTCGTGCCGTTCACATTGGTCGTGAGCGAGCGGGACGGCGAGGAACCGACCGAATTCTGCAGTGCGGCGGGAGTGGCGCCAGGAACCAAATTGATCAAGCTTTGGAAATTCCGGTAGCCGGGCAGCGGTAACTCCACGACGGCTTTCGAGGTGATTTCTGCACGTGTATCCGAGCGGTCGGTTTGCAGTGCCGCCGCAGTCGCGGAGACAACGATCTCATCAGAGACCTGCCCGACTTCCAGCCGAACCTCGAGACGGGTGACGGTGTTAATTGTGACGGCGATGCCGCTCCGGTTGACGGTGCGGAAGCCGGGGGCAGTGACGACCATGCTGTAGTCGCCAGGCAAAACGCTGACGATGTTGTAGCGGCCTTGTTCGTCCGCTTTGATTTCGCGGATAGCTCCGTTGGCGGTGCTGGTTAGTTTGACAGTTGCGCCGGGAACCGAGGCTCCCGTCGGATCTTCCACAGTTCCAACGACGGAACCGTAGAGAACTTGTGCGGAGGCCGGAATGGCACTACTCGCAGCGATCAGTAGGAGCACCGTTGCACAACGGAGCCCCTTTCCAGAAAGAAATTTCTTCATTCTTTAACTCCCTGAGCAATGGAACGACTTCGGGGACGTCCGTTAATAAACTAATGATACCTGTTGATGCCAGTAAAACAAATGCCCCGGCCGAAGCCGGGGCATTTGTTCACCTATTATCAGGTAATTTTTAGAATTGGTTCCAGAGATACTGGTTGTAGACCTCGTGATGGAACTGCACTTCCGGGGCCTTGACGATGGTGCCGAGGGAGCGGGCACAACGGTCAGCCGACGCCTGCTTGAGATCGGCGTAGCGGGCCTTTACGTCGTCACCCAAAAGCTTGCCGGTCCATTCCGCAGCCTTGAAATTGGCCAAGGCATCATAAATGTTGTCCGGTAGATAGCGTTCGGCTTGGCGGAGATTCTTCACTTTGCCGACTTCGCCGTCGAGACCGGTCTTGAATACCGAGTAGAGCACCATGTAGGGGTTGGCGTCGGGACCGACCGAGCGGACTTCGACACGGGAGCTCTTTTCGTTTCCGATGGGAATGCGAACCATGGAACCGCGATCCACGGCCGAGGCCTTGATCTGATTCGGGGCTTCAAAGTGCGGGTCGAGACGGCGATAGGCGTTGACGCTGGCGTTCAACAGCAAGCAGATATCGTTGCCGTGGGTTAGGATGCGATCCACAAAGCCCCAGGCGAGCTTAGAGATTTTCTCGTCGCCCTTCGGGTCCCAGAAGAGGTTCTTGCCCTTCTTGGTGATCGACACATTGGTGTGCATACCGCTGCCATTGACGCCGACAACCGGCTTCGGCAGGAAGCTGGCGGTAAGACCCATCTTGGTGGCGACCTGACGGCAGATCAGTTTGTAGATCTGGATCTGGTCGGCGGCGGTGACGACATCCCCGTAGGTGTAGTTGATTTCGAACTGGGAGGGGGCGACTTCCGGGTGATCCTTTTCATTCTCGAAGCCCATGGCGCGCTGTACTTCGGCCACGTTGTCGATAAAGGTGCGGAGGGGGTCGCCGGGCAGCGAGTGATAATAGCCGCCGGTGTTGACGTACTCAAATTTGCCGGTTTCGTGGAAACGGCGTTCGGCGTCGGTACCCTGGAACAGGAAGCCTTCGATCTCGTTCGCCGCGTTCAGAACGTAGCTCTCCGATTCGTACAGGCTGTTCGCGTAGCCCTTGAGGACACCGCGGATATCGCCAGAATAGGCGGTGCCGTCTTTGTCGATGACTTCGCAGAAGGCCAGGACCTTGCCCGAGCCGAAAATGTCGGCCGGCGCATGATAGAAGGCGCTCCAGTCGATGCCGAGGCGGAGGTCGCTTTCCTTTTGAGCGGTGAAGCCGCGGATGGACGAACCGTCGAACGTCAAGTTATCCCAGCTCTTCAGCAGGAACTTCTTGTCGTAGTCGAGCATATGGAGGCGGCCTTCGAGGTCGCTGAAAAGTACGGTGACGGCCTTGATCCGCGATTCATCGGTCAGGTACTTCAGGCGCTCTTCCCGAATCTGATCCGCCGGAATACGGTCCTTCCGCTGTTGCTTGATTGCAAGGTTCTTCTCTTCCAGCTCTGCGTACGAGAGCTCCAAAAAGTCGCGCAGGTTGCTCAATTCAATCTCCTCAGATAACGGGGTGGGGAACGGCGGAAGACGCCGCCATTTCTCGATTATAGGCGTCCGGCTCCGCGCGGAGCCCTCCTTGTGGGCACTTTTTCAAACGTATTTATTTATGGACCCTATTTCCCGTCCTGATGAGCTGGGCCGGCGACGGCGTCTATTGCCCCTCCGGCGAGGCGAATGCGAAGGAGCGTGCCCGGGGGGGCTCCGGCGGGATGACGGAGGACGGCGCCATTATCACTCGTGACAACGGCGAAGCCGCGTTCGAGGATCTGGAGCGGATCGAGGGCGGACAGACGGGCGGACGGGCGATCCAGTTGGGACCGGAGCACGGCCAGACGCCGTTCTATGGCGGATTCGGCCCTCGAAGTCGCTTGTTCGAGCCGGAGCCGGGCTGACTGGAGCCGGATGCGCAGATCGAGACGTCGCAGCCTGCGGTCGATTTGCTCGAGCCGGTCCCCGGCTCCACTGGCCTGGCGGCTCCAAGCGGTCTGGAGCGCTTGTGACGCGAAATCGAGGCGTTGGCCTGCCCGGAACAGGCGCCGTTCGATGGTCATCTGTGCCCGTCCGGTTCCGAGTGAGTCGAGCCGGCGAGCGGCGCGCGACAGTCCCAACCGCATCGACTGCGCAATCCTGGAGTGGGCGGCGCGGATCTGCGTGTAGATCGCCTCGCGTGATTCGGTGACGATTTCCGCGGCAGCGGAGGGCGTGGGCGCGCGCCGGTCGGCGGCGAAATCGGCGATCGTGAAATCCGTTTCGTGACCAATGGCCGAGATGATGGGCACATTGGATCTGGCAATGGCGCGGGCGACCTCTTCCTCATTGAACGTCCAGAGGTCTTCCAGGGAACCGCCGCCGCGAGCGAGAATGACGACGTCGGCCCAGGGATGTTTGGAAAAATAATCGAGTCCGGCAGCTACTTGGGCCGCTGAGCCAGGCCCCTGGACTTGCGCGGGAAAGAGTCGCACGTGGAGGCCGGGAAAACGGCGTTCGAGGACGTGCAGGATATCCCGGATCACGGCGCCGGTTGGGCTAGTGATGACGCCGATGCGGCGGGGAAGGCGGGGCAGTGGCCGTTTGCGATCCTGATCGAAGAGTCCCTCGGCGGCGAGTCTGTTCTTCAATTTCTCAAACGCTGCCTGGAGAGCGCCTTCGCCGACGGGTTCGAGTGACTCGACGATGAACTGGTATTCGCCGCGCGGTTCGTAGATCTCAATTCTGCCTCGCGCGAGGACTTCCAGACCATCCTTGGGTTTGATCTTCAGAAGCCGGTAGGCGCCCTTCCAGCAGGCGGCACGGATCGTAGCGTTGTCATCCTTCAACGTGAAATAGGCGTGGCCGGAGGCGGCCAGTTTGCAGCCGGAGACTTCTCCGCGCACCCAAATGCCGGTGTACGCATCGGCTAGGAGGGCCGCCATTTCGGCGGTGAGTTCGCCGACGGTATATTCGCGACGTTGCGGCGTGAGATCGAAAGCTTGGTCCATTAGGGGTTTGATTTGCTAGGCTGGTCGATTATCCATTCTTCCACGTGGAGGTTCAATGAGTCCGAAGGACGTACTGGCGTTTGCCAAGGCTGAGGGGGCGCGGCAGGTGGATATCCGGTTTACGGATATACCGGGGTTGCAGCACCATATCACCTACCCGATCTCTCAGTTGACTGAAGACTCGTTTGAGGAAGGTTTTGGAATTGACGGTTCGTCGATCCGCGGGTGGGCGGCGATCAATGAAAGCGACATGCTGCTGATTCCGGATGCATCTACTGCGATCCTGGATCCGTTTTTTGAAGTGCCGACGATCATTATGCTGGGCACGATTCAAGATCCGATTACGAAGCAGCGCTATGACCGGGACCCGCGTAACATCGCGCGGAAGGCGGAAGCGTATCTGACTAACTCCGGGCTGGCGGACACTTGCTACGTGGGCGCGGAGCCCGAGTTTTTTGTTTTTGACAATGTAAGTTTTGAATCGAACCGGCACTCTGCGTTTTATCACATCGACGCCGAGGAAGGGCAGTGGAACAGCGGCCGGCGGGAGAACAACCAAGGTTACCGGCCGCGCTACCGCGAAGGCTATTTCCCGGTGCCTCCGACGGACCACTATCAGGATTTGCGGGCGGAAATGGTGGAGGTGATGGAGAAGGCTGGGCTCGTGATCGAGTGCCACCATCACGAGGTTGCCACCGGCGGACAGTGCGAAATCGACCAGCGCTACAACACATTGGTGAAATCCGCCGATAACATGATGACTTACAAGTATATCGTGCGCAACGTAGCGTATCAGTACGGTAAGTCCGTGACTTTCATGCCCAAGCCTTTGTACGGCGATGCCGGCAGCGGGATGCATTGCCACCAATCGCTTTGGAAAGACGGCAAGCCGTTATTTGCCGGAGATGGCTATGCGGGTTTGAGCCAGATGGCGCTTTGGTACATCGGCGGGTTGTTGAAACACGCCCGTGCGCTGTCAGCCATCATCGCTCCGACGACGAACAGCTACAAGCGGCTGGTGCCCGGGTATGAGGCTCCCGTGAACCTCGCCTACAGCCGGCGGAATCGGTCGGCCGCCTGCCGGATACCGATGTATTCGTCCAAGGCGGAAGCAAAACGTGTGGAATTCCGGCCTCCGGACCCGAGTTGCAATCCCTATCTGGCGTTTGCGGCGATGTTGATGGCGGGATTGGACGGCATTTTGAACAAGATCGACCCCGGCGAGTCGTTGGACAAGGATATATACGACCTTTCGCCCGAGGAGTTGAAGCGGGTGCCTTCCATGCCGGGTTCGCTGGAAGAAGCCTTGTACTGCCTGGAAGAAGACCATCATTTCCTGTTGAAGGGCGATGTGTTCACGGAGGAGTTGATCGAAACCTACATCTCCTACAAGAGCAAGCATGAAGCGGACGCTGTGCGCCTACGGCCTCATCCGTACGAGTTTTCGCTCTACTACGACATCTAAAATGCCAGGCCGGGCGGGTAGCCCGGTACAATAGTGGGTTAGCTTGTCGAACGTTGCAGTCATTGCGGAAAAGCCTTCAGTGGCGCGAGACATCGCCAAGGTTCTTGGCGCCACACAAAAAGGGGATGGGTTCCTGCATGGGGCCGGTTATATCGTCACTTGGGCGATTGGCCATCTTGTGTCGCTAGCCCAGCCGCATGAGATTCGTCCCGAATGGAAGCAGTGGCGCCGGAACACGCTGCCCATGCTGCCGGCGGAGTGGCCGCTGGTGGTCTACGACAAGACCAAGGACCAGTTTGAGACGGTAAAGAAAATCCTGAACTCGCCCAAGGTGGAGCGCGTGATCTGCGCGACGGACGCGGGACGAGAGGGCGAGTTGATCTTTCGCTACATCTACGATGCTGCGCAGAGCGATAAACCGGTTTCACGGCTTTGGATTTCGTCGCTGACGGCGGACGCAATTCGCGCCGGCTTTGCTGCGTTGAAGGACGGCGCGGCGTACGACGGGCTGGGGAGCGCGGCGCGGGGACGGTCCCGGGCGGATTGGCTGGTGGGGATGAATCTCTCACGGGCCTATTCGCTGGCTTTCAACGAAGAGTTGTCGGTGGGACGGGTACAGACGCCGACGCTGGCGATGATTGTGGAGCGGGAGTTGGCGGTGCGGGCCTTCGTCCCGGAGGAGTACCGCGAGGTGGTGGTGACGTTTTCACCGCAGGGCGTTGCGGGGAAGCCGACGTATTTAGGGACATGGTTCCGCGAGCCGAAAAAGGGAGAAACGCTGCAACAGGCGATGCGGTTGCCGGCGGGAACCGATGAGGCAAAGGAGATTGTCGCCAGGGCGAAGAAGGGCAGCGCCCGTATCGAATCCATTACCAGCGAAGCCAAAAAGATGGCTCCGCCGGGGCTGTACGACTTGACGGAATTGCAACGGCACGCGAACCGGTTGTACGGCTACAGCGCCCAAAAAACTCTGGATGTGGCGCAGAAGCTGTACGAACAATACAAGCTGATTTCTTATCCTCGAACCGATTCACGCCACCTTTCGAAGACTGTGGCGGCGGGACTAGGCGCGGTAGTCCGAGCGATCGCTCCGCAATATCCCAAGCTGGTGGCCGAGGGGAGCGGGGAGCGGCCGCTCGGAACCCGCTATGTGGACGACACGAAGATTACGGATCACCACGCGATTATTCCCACGGCCACTTCACCGGCGAAGGCGAACCTGGGAGAAGACGAGCGGCGGATCTACGACATGGTGTGCCGCCGCCTGCTTTCGGCGTGGCACGACGACTACCTGACGGATGTCACCACGGTGATCACACACATCCGGCTCGGGGACATCGTGGATCCCTACCATTCGGCGGGAACGCTAGTCCGTCAGATGGGTTGGAAGGTGTTGGACATCGTTGCCGAAAAGAAAGGCAAGGAAAAAGATAAAGAGGCCGGGGAGCAGACTTTGCCCACGGAGCTGGTTCCGGATCAACCGCAGGATGTAGTGAAAGCGGAGGCTGTTTTGAAGAAGACGCGCCCGCCGAAGCGATTCACAGATGCGACGTTGTTGACTGCCATGCAAACGGCCGGCAAAACGCTGGACGAAAAAGAGCTCTCCGACGCGATGAAGGAGAACGGACTGGGTACGCCGGCGACACGTGCGGCAATCATTGAAGTTCTGCTGAAACGGGGCTACATCCAGCGTCAGGGCAAAACGTTGGAGGCGACGGATAAAGGCATTCACCTGATTGAAGTTGTGCATCCGGAAGTGAAAAGCCCGGCGATGACCGGTCAGTGGGAAGCGTACTTGAAACGGATTGAACGGAAAGAGGCGGAGCTTTCCCCTTTCATGGATGGCATCGCGGAATATGTGCGGGAGGTGGTAGGAAAGGTCGGCAGCAACCCGGTCCGGCGGCCGGGCGCCGCGGGCGCGGTTCCACCCACCGCTCCGGAGACCGCCCCGCCTACCCTCGTTGCACCACCTACTTTTTCCTCCAGCGATCTGCCGACGCTGCTCCACGAGGCTTTCGGCTTTTCGGAGTTCCGGCCGAGCCAGGAGGCAGTCTGCCAAGCGGTAGTGGACGGGAAAGACGTGTTGCTGGTCATGCCGACGGGAGCGGGCAAGTCGCTTTGCTATCAATTACCGGGCCTCGCGCTGGGCGGTACGACGTTGGTGATTAGCCCGCTGATTGCGTTGATGGAAGATCAGGTGGCGAAGTTGCAGCAGCGCGGGTTCGTGGTGGAACGTATTCATTCCGGGCGGGACCGGGCGGCAAGCCGACAAGCCTGCATCGATTACCTGGCCGGAAGGCTCCAGTTTCTCTTTGTCGCGCCGGAGCGGCTGCGCGTGCCTGGATTCCCGGAGATGCTTGCGAAGCGAAAGCCGACGCTGATAGCCGTGGACGAGGCGCATTGCATTTCCCAGTGGGGGCATGATTTCCGGCCGGACTATCGCACGTTGGGCCAGCATGTGCCCAACCTGCGACCGTCTCCCGTAATCGCCCTGACTGCGACAGCCACGCCGATTGTTCAAAACGATATCGCGCGACAGTTAGGGCTCGGGGACGGGGGGCGATTCATCCAGGGATTCCGGCGCGACAATATCGCGATTGAGGTTGTGGAGGCGGCTCCGGGCGAACGATTCGATTTGGCGCGACAGTTGTTGGAGGATTCGGACCGGCGGCCCGCGATTGTCTATGCGCCGACGCGGCGGCAAGCGGAGGAGTTGGCGGGCGAGTTGAAAGGACATTTTCCCGCGGCGCCTTATCACGCGGGGCTGTCCGCCGAAGTGCGCGGGCGGGTTCAGGCCGGGTTTCTGGACGGCAAACTCGAGGTGATTGTGGCGACGATCGCCTTCGGCATGGGAATCGATAAGCCGGACGTTCGCACCGTGATTCATACGGCGTTGCCGAGCAGCGTGGAAGGGTATTACCAGGAGATCGGACGTGCGGGCCGCGATGGGGCTCCCTCTCGCGCGGTTTTGATGCACTCCTATGCCGACCGATATACTCACGACCACTTTCATGAGCGGGACTATCCGGACGTGAAGGTGCTCGACGGGCTCTACAAGTTGCTGGGGGAAGAACCGCAGGCCAAGGAGGAGTTGCAGCGGCGGGTGCGAATGGACCCGGAGGCCTTTGAACGGGCGCTGGAAAAACTCTGGATACACGGCGGGGCTCTCGTTGATTTTGCCGAGAACGTTACCCAGGGGCGGCCGGGTTGGCGGGAGCCGTATCAGGCGCAGATGGCGCAAAAGTTGGAACAACTGCAAGCGATGCTGCGCTTCGCCGATGGAAGCCAATGCCGGATGTGCGCCCTGGTGTCGCATTTTGGAGACCGTACCGGTTCTATGCAGCCCTGCGGGATCTGCGACTTCTGCGCGCCGGGCGACTGTGAGGCGCAGCGGTTCCGGGAAGCTACGGACCGGGAGATGGCGTTTGCGCAGGATGTCTTGGAGGCTTTGTCCAAAAACGATGGGCGATCTACCGGGAAGCTGTACACGGAGATCTGCGGAGCGTCGAATTTTGAGCGGGACGCCTTCGAACAGTTGTTGAGCGCCATGGCGCGCGCGGAGTTGATTGAGCTGAAAGAGGAGACGTTCACGGCGGAAGGCCGGGAGATCGCCTTCCGCCGCGCCCTGTTGCTGCAAATGGCGCGGACGTTCGAACTGCACATCAAGGAGCGGCCGGAGAAAAAGGCGAAGAGCAAGAAACGTGCAGCGGCAAAGAAGGCGATGAAGAAGGCGGCTGGAGAAGACGCGATTGTGGAGGCACTCAAGCAGTGGCGCATGGGAATCGCGAAGAAAGAGGGCGTGCCCGCGTTTCGCGTGCTGACGGATAAGGCGCTGCTTGGCATTGCCGAAGAGAGGCCGGCTTCCAATGAAGAACTGCTGGCGGTGGCGGGTGTGGGGCCCCGCGCGGTGAGCCGCTACGGCGCGGGGATTCTACGGGTGTTGTCAGCGGATGGACGGAATTAGCGTTCCGGTTGGTTCCAGGAATTCACGATTAAAGCTGGTGAAGGTGACGAACTGGTAGGTGTCGGAGACTCCGCGTTCCCATACGACACCGGCATTTCCCTTGGGCAAGACAACAATGTCCGAATACGCGGCCAAGCCACCGTAGAGCAACCGTTCGTTCATCCAGGTCTGTCCCTCGTCGTAGCTGATCCGGATGACCAGATTTTTTCGGCCAGGGCCCGCCGGCGCAGTCCAGAGTAGGCGATTGCGGTCTCCGGAAGTTTCTGAAGAATAACGTCGAATGGAAGCGCAGATTGGCGCTACCGCCTGGCCGGGCCGGGGGCGTGACCACGTTTTGCCGCCATCGTTTGTGAACATATTCCAACGATGTTCGCCGCTGTTCTGGCGGGCGTCCATCAAGACAGAGCCATCTGCCAGTTCCACCATTTGGTTTTCGTTCGTGAGCGCATGGGTAAGAGAACCGCGTTGCCACGTTTTGCCGTTGTCGTCGCTAAAAATCGTGTAAGTTCGCATGGTCGATTCTGAGCCATGCGCGCCAACGAGAGAGTAGGCGTCGTACTTCATGGCCGCGGGGATAAGGAGACGGCCGGAGCGGGTTTGAATCGCTCCTCCGGGCCCGGGGAATATGGCTCCCCACGTGTCATAGTCCCGGCTGACGCGCGTCAAATCGCGAGGCGCTGACCATGATTGGCCGTGGTCGTCACTGGTTCGCGCCCACATCTGGTTGTTGTTCGTGCCGGGTCTGGAGGCGATGGTCCCCATGCCCGGTTCCCAGCGGTTATAGAAAATCCAGAGCCGGCCGTTGGAGCGGTCAAGCAGGGGCGTGGGGTTGGAGGCAGACCACTTTTCGCCAGGATCGTCAATGAGTTGGGGCGGAGACCACGTACGCCCTTGGTCGGTGCTGCGCGAACAAACCAAATCAATGTCGCCGCCCCCAGGGTCGCCGCGATTGTCCCGGCGCGCCTCGGCGAAGACAAGTAGAGAGCCGTCGCCCGCAGCAACGATGGTAGGAATGCGATAGGCACTGTAGCCGCCGGAACCGGCTTTGAACACATCCACGTGCGATAGCTGGGGTTGCGCGGATATCGAAAGGGCTACCAGCGAAAGGTAGAGAGTCGAACGCATTTGCACGATGATAGCGGAACCGGCATATGCTGGAAGGCCGGATCATTATGTCAAGACTCGACGTTGTTCTATCGGCGGACTTTCTGAGTGAAAGCGGCGCGCTGATCTTCCCCGACATCTCTTTGGACTCGATTGCGGGCCATCCGCAGATTGCCCATCGATTTTTGCCCGACTACCAGGCGGAATACACGCCGGGCCAGTTGGCCGAGGCCGACGTGGTGTTGTCGTTGAAACCCAAGGTAACGGCTGCCTCACTGGAGGGCGTCTCCAGGCTATGTGCAATTGGACGTTTCGGAGTAGGTTACGACAACGTCGATACGGCGGCATGCACCGAGGCGGATGTGGCGGTATACATCACGCGGCAAGCCGTTGTTCGGCCCGTTGCGTCCTCCATCGTGCTGTTGGTTTTGGCGGCGGCGCATAACCTGGTTTCGAAGGACCGCTTGCTTCGGCGCGGAGAGTGGGCTGCAAGCACACGGGCGCTTGGCAAGGAGCCTCGGGGCCGGGTGCTGGGTACCGTGGGTCTCGGCAATATCGCGCGGGAGGCGTTGCGCCTTCTGGTTCCGTTTGGGTTCGCCGAATTTCTGGCCTACGACCCCGTGGTGGAGGCCGCCGAAGGAGTGCGGATGGTAGACCTGGAAACTTTGTTCGCGGAATCAGACTTTGTATTGATCAACTGCCCGCTGACGCCTCAAACACGTGGATTGGTCAGCGATTCGTTGTTGCGAAGGATGAAAAGCGATGCGGTGCTGGTGAATACCGCGCGCGGGCCCATTGTGGATGAGGCGGCACTGACCGCCGTGTTGCAGGAAGGCCGGATCAAGTGTGCGGCGTTGGATGTGTTTGAGAAAGAACCGCTGGCCGTGGACTCGCCGCTGCTGGGTCTGGAGAACACGATTCTCACTTCGCATTCGCTCTGCTGGACCGAAGAGTTGTTCCGAGACATGGGGCGGGAGGCCTTCGCCGGTGTGTTAGCGGTGGGGCGCGGGTTGGCTCCGGCCAATGTAGTGAATCCGGAGGTGCTGACCCGGCCCGGATTCTTGAAGAAGTTGGAGCGGCTTGGAGGCACGCTATGAGGAAAAAGTTACAGGCCGGGGAGACGGTTTACGGCCAGATGATTCTGGAGTTATTCACGCCCGGCGTGGCGCCCATGCTGCATCATGCCGGTCTGGACTTCGTGATCTATGACATGGAGCATGGCCGTTGTGGCTATGAACTATTGAGCCAGATGGTAACGTCGTGCCGCGGTACGCGGCTGACCCCGATTGCGCGGGTGCCGGATGTGTATGCGTATCCGATGGCACGGCTGTTGGACATTGGCGCCAAGGGGGTCATGATTCCCCGGTTGGAGACACCGGAGCAGATGCAGGATGCTGTGGCGCAATTGAAGTATCCGCCTGCCGGACGTCGCGGCGTTGCCTTGGGCCTGGCGCACGATGATTACCATTCGCGCGGGGCGGCCTATTTCGAAGAGGCCAATGAAGAGACGGTTGTCATTGCGATCATCGAGACGCCGAAAGCGCTGGAGAATCTGGACGCGATTGTGGGTACCCCCGGCCTGGATGTGGCGTGGATGGGCCATTTCGATCTCACCGTCTCGCTGGGCATACCAGCCCAGTTCGACCATCCTCTTTTCCTGGATGCCATGGATGCCCTGGTAGCGGCATGCCAGAAGCATGGAGTGGCGGCCGGATTCTTGCCGGCCAATGCTCCGGACATGCAGCATTGGCTGCGCAAAGGCTTCCGTGCGATCAGCCTGGGAAGCGATGTAGGTGTCTATTCCCGCGGCATCTCCGAATTCCGGCGGGCCGCCGAGCAGTTGTAATGACACCGTCGCCGCGCCGCTGGTTTGCAATCTCACTGGTGTTTGCGGCGACGGTAATCAACTATCTGGACCGGCAAACTTTGTCGGTGTTGGCTCCGGTTCTGCGGGAAGAGTTTGGATTGACGAACGTCGATTACTCCCGTATCGTATCGGCGTTCATGGTGGCATACACGGTGATGAATGGTCTTTCGGGTCCTCTGATCGACCGTATCGGCACGCGTGCCGGATACGCGCTATGCGTCGCGTGGTGGTCGGCGGCATCGATATCGCAGGCCTTCGCCACCAACGGATGGACGTTGGGCGCGACGAGATTCCTACTAGGGATGGGCGAGGCCGGGAACTGGCCCGCCGGGATTCGCGTCGTTGCGGAATGGTTCCCGCCTCAAGAGCGGCCGCTGGCATCCGGGATCTTCAACAGCGGATCGTCCGTGGGCGCTTTGGTTGCGGCGCCGTTAGTAGTATTCCTATCGCTTCGTTTTGGTTGGCGTGCCGCGTTTGTGGCCGTCGGGATGTTGGGCTTTATCTGGCTGGCGGTCTGGTGGTTCAGCTACCGGCCGCCGGAGGTCTCTGCGGCCGGGCCGGCCATTCCGGTTCCGGTGCGCACTCTGCTGGGCCTTCGGTTCATACGCGGTTTTTTTCTCGTCAAGTTGTTGTTCGACCCGGTCTGGTATTTCTACATTTTCTGGTTCCCTGAATATCTAAAAAACGGGCGTCACCTGGATATGGCGCAAATCGGAATGTTTGGTTGGATCCCCTTTCTAGCCGCCGATCTGGGCAATCTGGCTGGCGGCTGGTTCTGCGGATTTCTCTTGGGCAAGGGTATTTCTCCGGACAAGGCGAAGAAAGGGACAGTGGCCTTGGCGGCCTTTTGCATGACCGCGGCCGTACCGGCCGTTTTCGCGGGCAGCGTATGGACGTCGATGGCGTGCATCTCTTTGGCCATGGCGGGATACACGGGCGCTAATGCCGTTTTGTTGTCGATTCCCTCCGACGTGTTGCCGCCGGGAGCGTTGGCATCGAGTTGGGGACTATGCAGCATGGGGTCCGGGTTTGGCGGAATGGTGTTTGCCTTGGCAACCGGATGGCTGGTGGACAACTACTCCTACGTACCTGCTTTTCTGTTGTTCGGTACATTGCCGCTGGTGGCCGCCGCCGCACTGTGGACCTGCGTTGGCCGCCTGGAGCGCCGTTGATTCGCTGGCGGCGTTTGCATAGACTGGCGGGATGAAATGTGGTCTGTGGCTACTGACGGCGGCGGCATGGTGCGCCACGATTGAGCCGCAGCATATTGTCTTGTCCGGTCCCGGCGCATCGCAACAATTGGTGGTAACCGGCTCCGGGTGCCGCGTAACGTCTACTTCGACGACGGCGGCCGTGGATGTCGGCCGCATGGTAGTGACGGGGATTGCGAGGGGCGTGGCGGAACTCGTGGCGGCGTGCGGCACGGAGACCGCTCGCGCACGTGTGGAGGTTCGGGACCAGACGGCGGGACAATGGGAGCCCCGGTTCTCCCCGGATGTCATTTCCGTATTGACTATCAAAGGCTGCAACGGGTCTGGGTGTCATGGATCGCCCGCAGGGCAGAACGGGTTCAAGCTGTCGCTGTTCGGTTATGACGTAGAGGCCGATCACCAGATGGTGAGTAATCGCGTGAACCTGGCGGAGCCGGAAAAGAGTCTGCTCCTACGAAAGCCAACCTTTGAAGCCCCGCACGGGGGCGGGCGTTTGATGTCCCCGGATAGCGAGGAGTACCGGACTTTACTCAGCTGGCTGAAACAAGGCGCCAAGATATCATCCGGCGGCGCAAGGCTCATTCAGATGGACATGTATCCGCGCGAGGCGATGCTGACAGGGCCACAGCCGATCGCAGTGATCGGCCGCATGTCCGACGGTACTACCCGCGACATGACGCGCGAGGTGCGCTTGACCACGGCGGACGAGAATGTGGCACGGATCGAAGCCGCGGTGGTGAAGCCAGGTGCGCCGGGCATGACGACTATACTCGCGCGTGGCATGGGTCAGGTGGCGGCGATGCGCGTAGGCATTGCCGCGGGCGGCGCCGCGCGGCCGCTGCCGGTGAACAACTTCATTGATACGCTTACTGGCGCACGCATGCAAAAGATGGGTGTAACTCCGGCGGCGCTGACCAGCGACGCGGAGTTTGTGCGGCGCGTATTCCTGGATGCGATTGGGCGTCCTCCGTTGCCGGAGGAGACCCGAGCGTTTCTGGCAAAGCCTGACCGGGCGGCACTGATCGAGTCGCTGTTGGCGCGCCCGGAGTATGCCGCCTTCTGGACGGTAAAGTTTGAAGACTGGTTCCGGAACAACCAATTGAATTCCCAGGGCCGGGCGATGGGCACATTTAAAGAATGGATCCGGGATAGCTTGCGCCAGGATCTGCCGTATGACCAGATGGTGCGCGACATCCTAACCAGTGAGGGCGATTCCTTCCTTGTGCCCGCGACCGCCTTTTGGGCGCCGGCGACGGACTTCATGCTCAAGAAGTTCGAAGTGAACCGCGCGGTGCCGACCGTCACCCGCCTTTTTCTTGGCGTCCGGCTGGAGTGTGCGGAATGCCACAATCACCCGTTGGAAAACTTCACACAGGACGATTTTTACGGGCTCTCGGCTTTTTTTGCTCGCATGCGGGTGAAACACGGCATCGGCGAGTACCGACGGACATGGTATCTGGAGGACGAAGGCGAAGTTGCTCATCCGGTGACGAAAAAACCGGTAGCTCCGAAACTCTTGGGCGGCGCCGCGCAACCGTTTGATGGTCCCGATGACCGGCGGCGAACTCTCGCCGAATGGATCACGAACCCTGCCAATCCTTACTTCGCACGAGCCACCGTGAATCGTATTTGGCACGCCTATTTTCAGACGGGTATCGTGGAACCTTTTGACGACCTGCGGATGAGCAATCCGCCAACGAATCCAGAACTGCTGGATGCACTGGCGGCGCATTTCGTAAAGAGCGGATACAGGTTGAAAGCCCTGCACCGTGTAATTCTGAATTCGCGAACCTATCAGTTGTCTTCGCGGTCCGCCGGAACTACGGCCGCGGAATTGGAGCGAATGTTGTTTGCCCGCTACCAGCCCAGGAAATTGACGGCAGAGGTACTGCTGGATTCGCTGTCGCAGGTAGCGGGCGCCGCACACACCTTCATGTGGCATCCCAAGGGGACCCGGGCGATGGATGTATACATGCCGGATCAGCCCGACTCTTTCCTGGTCACATTTGGCTTCCCGCGCCGGGATATTTTGTGTGAGCGAGCCGGCGCTCCGACATTGAGCCAGACGTTGCATTTGATGAACGGCAAGACGATTCAGGCGAAAGTGGAAGAGAAAGACAACATACTCGCCTCTTGGGAGAGTCTGCCGGATGGAGAGGCCGTCACCGCACTCTATGAACGCGCGTTTGCTCGAAAACCAAACGAGGCGGAACTCGGAATGGGCATGGAGTTTTTGGCAAAGGGTAGTGCTCGCCGGAAGGCGCTGGAGGGTCTATTGTGGGCTACGCTGGTGTCGAAAGAATTTCAGTTGAACTATTGAGGGGATGATGGAATCGAATCGCCGCGACTTTTTACGGGTGGGCAGCTTGGCCTTTGGCGGGCTGGAATTGCCGTCGCTCCTTGCGGCGGAGCCATCCAGGAGTGAGCGCTCTTGTATTGTCATCTTCCAAAACGGCGGCGCCAGCCAGCTTGATACATTTGATCCGAAACCGGATGCGCCGCATGACGTGCGCGGCAGCTTCGGGTCCGTCGCCACAACGGCGCCGGGTATACATTTCGGCGGACTATTGCCCCGCACGGCGAAAGCGTTTTCGAAGTTCGCCGTGATTCGTTCGATGCACTCCGACGAGGCAATCCATGAGCGGGCGCGACAGTACATCTTTAGCGGAACGAAGCCGCGCAACGATCTGCTGCATCCCAGCTACGGAGCGGTGCTCTCCAAAGAACGCGGCAGCAAGAATGGTTTGCCTGCCTTCGTTGTCATCCCGGACAAAGATCTATCGGCAGAAGCGGGTTTCCTGGGACCAGCGCACGATCCTTTCGTGACAGGCGATCCAAACGCCAAGGGGTTCGCGGTGAAGGATCTGACGCTGCCGGCTGGCGTGTCCGAAGAAGAGTCGCAAGCTCGCCGTCAATTACTGGCAAAAATGGATGCCCAGTTTGCCAAGGTGACATCGAGCCCGTTGCTGAGCGATATGGATGAGTTTTCCGCCAAGGCGATGGAGTTAATCGCTTCTCCGTCGGCACGCAAGGCGTTCGACATTCATGCGGAACCCGATAAGGTGCGGGATGCCTATGGCCGGACGGGTGTGGGACAGGGGTGCCTGCTGGCCCGCCGGTTAATCGAATCCGGAACGCGGCTGGCCACGGTATTTCATGGCGGCTACGATACGCACCGCGAGCATGAAAAAGGAGTGAAGCGGCTGATGCCGGATTTCGATCAGGCCTTTCCCGCATTGCTGGAAGACCTGGAACAGCGCGGGCTTCTGGCGACGACTCTCGTGTTGGTGATCGGCGATTTTGGCCGCACGCCCAAGCTCAATTTTTCCGGCGGACGGGATCATTGGCCGCGCGGCTTTTCGGTCGCCCTGGCCGGGGCCGGCGTTCGCGGAGGCGTGGTAATTGGAAAGAGCGACGTCCATGGGGGCGAACCTGTGGAACGCCCTGTCACGATTGAAGACCTCGGCGCGACGGTGTATCACGCATTGGGGATCAACATTCATAAGGAGTACCGGGCCAATGGGCGGCCGGTACGAATCAACAAGGATGGGGCGGTCGTCCGGGAGCTATTCGCCTAAGTGTTCCGTATCCTTCTGCTGTTTCCGCTTTGGCTAGGCGCAGCCGACTTTGAGCCGGTCACGCTGTCGCGCCTCTATCCTTTGGGCGGACAAGCGGGGACGGCTGTTGAGGTCGAGATACTAGGAACCAAACTGGATGGCGTCGTAGGCGTGGAATTCGATAGTCCAGCCCTGCGGTGGCAGCAGACGACCTTGCGGGAAGCGGGCAGGGTGCGCGGCGTGGTTCTGATCGGAAAGGATGCCGCTCTGGGCGGACATCTATTGCGAGTGATGACAACTCAGGGGCCCTCTCCTTCGCTGTTGTTTCATGTCGGACAGTTTCCGGCGTTCCCGGAGGCGGAGTCGCGGGCCGTTCCTTCTCTGCCGGTGGAGATCTACGGACGCCTGGACGGGGCCGCGGACATCGACACCTATTGGTTCTCCGTGCAGGCCGGGGAGCGTTGGGTTTTTGATTTGCTGGCAATGGAGCACGGGTCGGCCGTGGAAGCTCGCATGGCATTGGTCGATGGCCGGGGCGAAACAGTAGCCTACAACGACGACCGGGACTCTTATGATGAAAACCCGATTCTTTCCCATGTTTTTTCGCAGGCGGGCGTCTATGGCGTACGCGTCGATCAGTACCGGGGACCTCGTGGGTTCACCTTCGGAAAAAACAATGCGTACGTGCTCCGCATTTCCCAACTTCCGATTCTGCAGTCGGCGGCCCCCTTGGGCGCACGGCGCGGTAGTCCCGCGAAGTTTCGGCTGACGGGAAGCGGCCTAGCGGGGGCGAAGCGTGTCTATATGACTGCGCTACGCCGTGCCGAGTATGTGCGCATGACCTACCCCTACACCATGCCGATACAGTTTGGCGGCGCCGACGGCCGTGTAGACGGAAGGGTACTTTCTAGCGGCGACGGGTTTGTCGAAGCCTCCTTTGCCATACCTGCCCGCGTGCCGGTCGGCGTATGGAAGTTGTGGGTGGAGACCCGCGGCGGCGTTGCGGAAGGACTGCGGCTTGTGATCAACGATTTACCAGAGGTTACGGGGACGCAGCCAACTCCCATGCCGTATGCGATCAACGGACTGTTGCGGGAGAAAAAACAACGCGACCGTTATCCGGTCACGGGCCGGAAAGGGATTCCCATTCATGCCGCGACGCTTGCGACGCAACTCGGCGGTCCACACTTGGATACCGTGCTGACGCTACGCGATGCGGAAGGGAAGAAGGTGGCCGAAAGTGACGACGTCGTTGCGGGTTGGGGCGGACTGCTTGGTAACCCGGACAGCAGCTTGTTCTATACGCCGGACCGCGATGGGCCTCTTACGTTAGAGGTTCGGGACCGGCTGCATCGCGGAGGAGAAGAGTTTGCCTACCGGCTGGAAGTTGATTCCCGCGTGCCCGGATTTCAACTTTTTACTACGCCCGAGAACCTTACCGTGCGGCGAGGCGGAACCGCAGTCTTGAAGGTGCACCTTGTTCGCGAGATGGGTTTTGCCGGGCCGGTGGATATCCGGGTAGATGGACTTCCCGGTTTGCTGGGCCGTTTCCGCGCGGACCAGTTGTTCGAACCGAATGCCGATGGAGCGGACATGTTGATTCCCGAGATGGAATTTCGCGTGCAGGCTCCAGACAAAGCCGGCATCTACCCGCTACGCATCTTCGGGAAGACCGCAGTTGGCCTGGAAGCTGAAGCGAAGACGGCGGCGATGATCGGTCCGATCTACCAGGGCGATTGGAACTTCTACCGGCGTCCAGTGGCCGCCATTACACTGACCGTGGTTGAGTAGGGTCAGGATTATTGTGTAGGGTCTGGTAGGCTCACTACACATGAAGCTTGTATTCCTGCTTTCCGCGATGCTCTTGACCGCGGCAGCTCAACAGCGCGCGGTGGATTGGACGAACGCCGATCAGGAGACCCTGCGGCATTTTACGGAGTTGGTGAAAATCAACTCGACCGATCCGGGCGGGAGGGAGAAGCCTGTCGTCGACTATTTGAAGGCCGTTCTGGATAAGGAGGGGATTCCCGTCAAAATCTTCACGCGGACGAATCTGGCGAATCCAGAAATTGTCCGGCCGAACCTGATCGCCCGGTTAAAGGGCTCGGGAAAGAAGCGCCCTCTTTTGATCGTTGGGCATACCGACACTGTGAATATCGATCCGAAAAAGTGGAAACACGGTCCGTTCTCGGCTCATCGGGAAGATGGATTTATCTACGGCCGGGGAACGGTGGATGACAAAGATAACCTGACAGCCGCGCTGATGTCGATACTCCTCCTCAAACGCCAGGGAGCCGATTTGGATCGTGACGTAATCTTTCTCGCCGAAGCGGGAGAGGAAGGGGCAACGACTATTGGAATTGCCTTTCTGGTCAATGAACATTTTGCCGATCTCGATGCGGAATACTGCTTGGCGGAGGGCGGTTCGGCCGTGCGGACAGGGGGAAGGCTCCGGTTTGTGTCGGTGCAGACGACGGAGAAAATTCCTCGAGGGGTGAAGTTGGTCGCTGGCGGAGTGGCGGGCCACGGGTCGGTTCCATTGCGAACGAACCCGGTCGCTCACATTGCCAAGGCGGTGGCGAAAGTGGCCGACTGGCAACCGCCCATGCGTCTGAACGATACGACGCGCGCCTATTTTGAACGTCTGGCCGGGATCTCTACCCCGGAGGAGAAGGAACGCTACAACGGTATTCTCAACCCCGAAAAGACGGACGCCATTCAAGAATATTTTGCCGTTTACGAGCCGCGGCACAATTCCATGTTGCGTACTTCTGTATCGCCCAACGTGATCCAAGCCGGTTACCGGTTTAACGTAATTCCATCCGAGGCGGAGGCTCTTCTGGACATCCGCGCACTGCCCGGGGAAGATATGCCAAAGTTCTACGAATCGCTAAAGAGCGTAATCAACGACCCTGCGATCCAGATCATTCCTCAGACCGGGTCCGCGCGGCCCGCGGCTCCGCCCTCCCTGCTTACTAACGACGCGTTTCGAGCGATCGAGAGCGTTGCCCGGAAGCACTACATTGGCGCTCCTGTCCTGCCGACGATGGCGACCGGCGCGACCGACATGGCGTTTCTGCGGGCAAAAGGTGTTCAGTGTTACGGAATCGGTCCCGCTATCGATTCCGAAGACGGACCCAAGGGATACGGCGCGCATAGTGACCAGGAACGCATTCTGGAGTCTTCGCTATACCAGTTCGTGCGGTTCCATTATGATCTGGTCGCAGAACTGGCGGGTTCCCGGTGAGCCGGACATGGCTGGTATTCCTGGCGGCCGTAGGCTGTCTGGCGCAGATCCCGAAATTGGAACGGCCGGTGCGGATAGACGGGGATCTCTCGGAGTGGCGGGAATACGCATTTCATGATGGCGTATGGGATTTGGCACGGCTCCGTCACGCTCCCTGGTACGACCCGGCGATCAACCGCTTGACGACACATGGCCAGGAACCGGCGGCCGGGGAGGATTTGGCGGCCCGGTACTACATGGCGTGGGACGAGCGGTATCTATACCTGGGCGCGGATGTAAAGGATAACGTCAACGACGTCAGTGATCCGAAGCATGAACCTAAACGCTGGTACTACAAAGACGCCATTTGCTGGTTCATCGAGGCTCCCCGCCGCGCGGCCGGTCAGAAGTTCGGTGAGGGCGACAACGCTTTCTGTTTCGTCATCGATACAACCCGGCCGGCCTATGCGGCTTGGTGGCGGCACGGTGCGCCCGGAAAGACGTACATAGAGGAGCCCATACCGCCGGGCGCCGTTCAATATGCGATCCGGCGGGGGCAGCGGGGCGATTTCGTGCTGGAAGCGAGGGTGGAGATGGCTCCCACGTTGGGCGTTTCCACGCCGCATTGGCGAACGCCGCGCGCAGGTGACTCCTACGGAGTAGAAATTGTCCACACGGACCCGGATGGCGGCGACTATGGGGGACACTTTCTCATTTACGGACGGGGCGACGATGATTCGACCTGGGGAAGTTTTCAGTTGACCGCACCTCAGAACCCAATTGAGCGGAAGCTTAATTAGGTTTATACAATCAACGAATACATGAAGTTCTGCTTCTCGTTGTTATTTGGGTTGCTCGCTGCTGGCGCGCAAGATGCCCGGCAATCGTTTGAAAGAAACTGCGCGGTCTGTCACGGGGATGGCCACGGCACGGAACGGGGCCCGAACCTGGCGGATAACCGTCGTGTGCGCTCGTCGTCTTTCGATGAACTGCGGGGGCTGATTCGCAATGGGGTTCCCGCTCGCGGGATGCCGGCGTTTCCTTTGCCGCCTGCGGAGTTGGAGGCCGTCACGCAGTTGGTTCGTTCGTTCAGTGCACCGGCTTCTGAGAGTCATCCTGCCGGGGATGTTGCCGCGGGCGAACGCTATTTCTTCGGGGAGGGCCGCTGTGCAAACTGTCATATGGTGCAGGGCCGCGGAAAAGCATCGGGGCCGGACCTTTCGGCCATCGGCCGCGAGATGACGTTTGTGGAATTAGAGGAGGCGGTAAAGCAACCAGCAGCCACGGTGAAAACCGGGTATCAGGTGGCTTCGGTGCGGCTGAAAGACGGCCGTTCTCTTCGCGGATTCGCCCGCAACCGTAGCCGTTACAACGTACAATTGCAGGATTTCCAGGGACGGTTTCATCTGCTGGATGAGTGGGAAATCGCTTCGACAACGATCGAGTCCGGTTCGCTGATGCGCGCTCCTGCCTGTTCCGAGGCGCAGTGCCGCGATTTGCTGGCCTACCTCAGTACACGTGCCGGGACCCCGGCCGGCGCATCGGGAGCCGCATTGACGAACGAAGGCGGGCCGCCGTTTTCCGCGATAGCGAATCCAAAGCCGGGCGACTGGCCGAGCTACCACGGACACATCAGCGGCAATCGCCACAGCGCCCTGTCGCAGATTTCTCCCGCAAACGTCAAAGATCTGGTCCTGCAGTGGGTCTTCCCCATCAACCACAATGTATTGGAAGTTACCCCGGTGGTGATGGACGGCGTGATGTACGTCACTGGGCCGAACCAGGTCACCGCTCTGGATGGACGCGCGGGCCGCACGCTCTGGCATTTCCAGAGACCGATGTCGGGTGAATCCAAAGGGGATCCGGCCAAGGGCACGAACCGCGGAGTGGCTGTCCTTGGAGACCGTATCTTTGTTGTGACCGATAACGCGCATCTATTGGCGCTGCACCGGGTGACCGGCCAATTGTTGTGGGAGACGGAGATTACTTCCGGCGTGCCGGACAAGAAGAACATCGGCAATACAGCCGCACCGCTGGTGGTCAACGATCTGGTGATCGCCGGCGTCTCCGGCGGCGATCTCGGAATGCGCGGTTTCCTGGACGCGTACAAAGCATCTACGGGCGAACGTGTATGGCGCTTTTGGACCGTTCCGAAACCAGGTGAACCTGGATCGGAGACTTGGGTTGGTTCTTCTTTGCCCGATCACGGGGGAGGAGGCGCCACCTGGATGACCGGAACGTTTGATCCGGATACGAACACCGTCTTCTGGGGAACCGGGAATCCATATCCTTCCATGAATGGGGATGAACGGAAGGGCGACAATCTTTATACCGATAGCGTGATTGCGCTGGATGCGGGAACTGGAAAACTCAAATGGTATTACCAATTCACCCCGCATGATCTGTTTGATTGGGATGCCGGACAGACGCCGTTGCTGGTGAATCGTACCTACCGGGGCGAAGACAAAAAGTTACTTATTCAAGCGAATCGCAATGGCTTTCTGTATGTATTCGACCGTGTAAACGGCAAATTGCTGCTGGCGGAAAAGTTCGTAGACCGGTTAACTTGGGCAACCGGAATCGGGAAGGACGGGCGGCCGATTCTCGTGCCGGGCATGGAGCCAACCAAGGACGGCACCAAAGTCTGTCCGAATGTGCTCGGCGCAACAAACTGGCCCTCCATGGCGCACAGTCCGGATACAAACCTGTTTTACGTGATGGCGCGAGAGGCCTGCGGCGTCTACGTGAAGCGTCCCAGTTGGAACCCGAAAAAGATACCGCTGGAGCCAGGACAGATGTTCCTTCGCGCCCTGGATATTGAGACGGGCAAGCGCGTCTGGGAAGTGCCGCAAATCGGTCCGGCCGATAGTTGGGGCGGCGTCTTGTCGGCGGGCGGGGTCATATTCTTCGGGGAAGATAGCGGCGCATTGGGCGCCGTCGATGCCAAGACGGGTAAAGACTTGTGGCACATCCAGACCAATGCCGCGGCGGCGCTGGGAGACGGACATAGTTGGCGTTCTTCGCCGATGACCTATGTGGCCGGAGGCAAGCAGTACATAGCATTTGCTGCGGGGCCGAATATCCTTGCGTTTGCTTTGCCTTAAACAAAAAGGGGAGAGCCGCGGCTCTCCCCTTTTTCAATCATCGTTCAGAATTTGTAGTGCAAGCCAAGTTGTACGATGCGGGCCTGATTGCCTCCGATGAGGCCGTTGATCCGGCCGAAGTTGGCGTTGCCGCGCTGCTGATTGGGCAACGCGAAGTTGGCGTGGTTGATGAAGTTCAGCGATTCCACGCGGAACTGGATCCGGTGACCTTCCGCAATGCGGAAGTCCTTCAACAGCGAGATATCGGCGATTACCGCCCCGGGACCGCTGGCCACGGTGCGGCCCGCATTGCCGAACGTATACAGTGCCGGTGCGGCAAATGAGGCAGTATTGAAGAACGGTTCGGAAAGTACATTTGCTCTCCAATTTGTATTCTGCGCATAGGGAGCTACGACATTGGACCGGACGGCGGCCGCTGTAGGATAAACGGCTGCTCCATTGTTCTCGATGACGCCGAACGGCGCCCCAGAACGCGCTTCGAAGAGCAGGGATGTGGACCAGCCTCCGATGGTCTGGTGGAGCAAACCCTTGCCGGATGGGCTGGGCAGCGCCCATGTAACATTGCTGACGAAACGATGACCAATGTTGTTGCCGGAAAGACCCCGGTCCGCGGCGCGGTCATATTGGTTGCCGAAGGCGTTGTCGCCGGCGTTGCCGCCAATCTCATTTCGGGAACGAACGTCGTCAATCGCCTTCGACCAAGTGTAGTTGAACCCAAACTGAATACCATGAGAACTGCGTTTGTCGAGGCGGATGTTCAGGCCGTGGTAGTTCGAGTTGCCGATGGCCGGCGAAATCACTCGCACATCCGAGAATTGCGGGAACGGGCGAAGGATCTGGGAATTGGCATTCGTACCGATGAGCGACTGCGGGACCTGATTGATAGACCGGGACGTCGGCGCTCCCAGCTTGTGCCCCAGAGAACCGAGATAAGCCACCTCCAGGACGGACTGGAAAGGAAGTTGCCGTTGGATATTGAAGTTGAAGGAATTCAAATACGGCGTCGCACGGCCCGTGGGCTCAAAGAATTCGACCGCGAGGGTTGGGTTGGCTCCGGCCGGTACCGCGCCGAAGCCAGGAACCAGGCTGGCCTCCGTCAACGGAGCAATGTAGGGTAGGCCATCCTTGAATAGGAAAGCAGCCGTGCGGCCGCCGTCGGGAGAGACGAAGTCGCCGCGAACGCCAAAGCCGATATTAGCTACGACGGGTGTGGCCTGGTCGTACTGACCCATGAAAAGCGTCGCACCGCCGCCCCGGATCACCCACTTATCGGTGAGACGGTAGGAAAATCCCAAGCGGGGACCGAAATTGTTGACATCGAAGTTGTGGGCGTAGCGGCTTAATCCGTTGCGGCCTGACCAGGTAATGACGCCAGGCGTGCCGCTGACCGGGTTGATCGCATACCGGTCAAAAGAGTTTTGCCGGTTATCCACCGATTCCCAGCGTGGCCAATCCAAGTCCCAGCGCAAGCCCGCATTAATGGTCAGCTTCGGGGTGATCTTCCAGTCGTCCTGAACGAACGCGCCGAAGGCATTCGCGCGGCTGCGGACAAGGGGCGCTTCCGCGCGGGAACCACTGGCCGTCCACCCGGTGAGCAATGCCGCGAGCGCATCGCCCGTTGCCGTGTTGTTGAAGGCGAAGACGCCGCCGGCTGTACCGCTCCATACGTCATCATTCTGCGAGCGCCGGAATTCACCGCCAAACTTCCAGGTATGTTTTCCAGAGATGTGTGTAATGTTTCCGGTAATATGGTCGCCGCGAATCGGTGTTTGGAGACGCTCGTGCGTCCCCGTGCCGAAACCGGTCAGGCCGGTCAGTGTGATCTGAGGGAAGAACCGTTCATTGGTTCCCGCAATGCCGAATTGCTTGGCGAGTCCGAGATCGGTGCTCCCGGTTTGATTGATAAAGGTTCGCCGGTCATAGGAGTAGCGCGTCTCCAGGATAGTAGTGGGAGAGAGATTGTGCTGCCAAGTGGCGGAAGCGCTGTAGTAACTTCCGCGTGAAGAACTGTTGTACGGATCGACGCCAACGGTCGAATAGACGGGAGCGTTGTCCGTAGTGCTGGTATTGGTTAGCAGCCGGCCATAGATCCGGTCCCGGTCGGAAAAAGTGTGGTCGATACGCGTGACGAACGAGTTCGATGGATTGCTGACGAATTGGTTGGCGCGGAAATTGTTCGTGCGGCTGCGCGCGCTGTCGACATTGGGGGCGGGGTACAGTTTGGCGACAGCGTCTCCGATGGGATCGAGCCGGTTAGCGGGTATGATGTTTCCGGCGAACGGAGTGCCTGTCAACGGGTCGCGAACCACGGTGGAATTCGCGGAGAAATTGCCGCTGATCTCGGCCGGTGTGGGAACGTTGGCAAGCAACGTATTCTGGCGATTGTCGCGGATGCCCTCGTAGTTGAAAAAGAAAAACGTGCGGTCCTTGCGGAGGGGTCCGCCGATACTGGCGCCAAACTGGTTGTACCGCAACCTGGCTTTGCTTGCGGAGAAGAAGTTGCGTGCGTCGAAGGCATCATTGCGTAGAAATTCATACGCGGACCCGTGAAGTTGGTTGGTCCCGGAACGAGTGGTCATTTGAATGTATCCGCCGCCGCTCCGGCCCAGTTCGGCCTTGTAGTTCGCCACCTCCACATTGAACTCTTCCAACGACTCCACTGGCGGGTCATAGTTCAACGTGGCCACGCCGAGCAGAATATTCTGTGCATTGCCGCCGTCAATCGTCCACATCGCGTTATCCCCGCGTCCGCCGGCAATGGAGAAAGTAGAGCCGCTGCCGTTCTGGACAACGAAACCATTCAGCCGGACCAATTGGGCCGCTCGCCGGCCAACCAACGGCATATTGGCGATGGTGTTGTTTCGTACAACAGACCCTAAAGAAGAGGTGTCCGTATTCAGCAACGGCGCGGAAGCTTCCACCGTAACGCTCTCCGCCACGCCGCCTACCTCCAACTGCGCGTCCACGCGGGCAGTGGAGCCCGTCTCCAACCGAATGCCCGGCCGGCGATACTGCTTAAATCCCTGCGCCGCGATCGTCAGTTCGTACTCGCCCGGTTTCACCAGAGGAATCGTGTAGCCGCCCGTCCCGCTGGTTTTTTGCGAATGGGATTCACCGGTCTGCGCGTTGGTCAATTTCACCTCCGCCTGATGAATGGCGGCTGCGGTCG
The DNA here is from genome assembly GCA_035714175.1 of Bryobacteraceae bacterium. GTDB lineage: Bacteria > Acidobacteriota > Terriglobia > Bryobacterales > Bryobacteraceae. The sequence goes on from DASTML010000038.1 coordinate 55,932, forward strand.
CATCCGTTACCAACCCGCTCACAGTAGCGGTTTGTTGGCTGAACAAGGCGGATGCAAAGACAAAAAGAAGGGGTAGGAGTCCGCGCGTGCGGCTCCTTGCGACGATTTTCATGCGAGAGTCCTTCGAAATAGGAGGGGCGTCCCGCCCCCAAAAGAGGGCAGGTGGGACGCCGGTTCAAGTTGTTGTAGTTAGAAGTTGATTAACGGGAGGGACAACAACGGAACGTGATGAGTTGGCTTAAACTCGACATTGTGAATCGAGTATATCGACTAATAGTCGAGTGTGTCAATCGATTTATGTGGCTATTGGGCGGCCTGAACCTGCTGGTATAACGCACGGCAATATTCGCCGCGCGTCATTCCTGCGGGTATGGGGGCAGGGGACACTCCTGCCAGTTGTGCCCAACGCTGGGCCAGGGATGCATCAACCGGATCGTCGGGACGGGAGACGTAGTCTGTAAAAAACCCTTTGGTTCCAAAGTATTGCATGGCGGCGTAGGCCGGGTGTTTGTGGTCGATGTCCTTGAAGTAGGTCAATACCTGACCGCGTTCGGCGAGCAACTGCTGTAACCGTTGGATAGGTACTGCCCGAGGCTGCACCTTCTTTTCGAGCGCCAGATGCGCCGCCGCGCCAGCGGCCTCACCCATCGCCATCCAGGTCGGCTCCAGGCGAATGGTGGAGAATGCGACGTGGGTGGTGGAAGCCGCCACAGGGACAAGAAGCCCATCTATTTTCTCTGGAACCAGAATGCGATACGGGATCTGGTAGGGCTGCGTATAGTCGTCGAGCATATAGATGTAGCCTTCCAGTACCTTGTTTTGGCCGGGTTCCCGTTTGCGGGTGGGGAAGCTATCGATGGGAAACTCTCCCGAGGCAATGCTGTCCGCGTGTACCGGCGCGCGCTTCTGGCCCGGCGAGAGCGTGACATCCCGTTCGCTGAGGGTGTATCCGCCGACAATGCGCCTCGCTTCGCGAATATAGAGCTGCCAGGGGAAGTGGTTTTCGGCCTCGAATTCGTCCTTTGCCAAATGAAATCCGAGGGCCAGCTTGCGGTGTTCCACCGGGATGGCCGCGTCATTCTGCAGGAAATAGAGCAATCCGAGGGTGATGTTGCGGATGTGGGCGGTGATGCGTTCCCGCTCGTCCCAGTTCGCTTCCGGATAGGGTTGGCTGAGCTCGGAGAATGGAAAACCTAGCGCCTTGGGGAACATGTTGACGTCGGTTTTCGCGTTGGGCAACTCGGCCACGGAGAGCGCGCGGACGGCGGTTCCCATTAATGGCTTGAACATCCCTCGGCCATCCTTATAGTTGGCGGGCATGCCCATGCGGCCTTCCTTCCAATCTTCCAGGTAGCCGAGGTAGCGTTCCCGCCGGTAATCGGGCGGCGGCTCTCGCAGGATATAGGCATTGGCGGGATCGGTACTCAGGCAGAGCCTGAAGGTGTAGGCGGGAACCCGCTTATCGCCTTTCCCGGTACTGCCGGGCAGGAATTCACGCGTGTCGTGGTCCTGGTAGATGACCCCGGCGTGCTTTTCCTGGAATTCGTCGCGGGACTCCCTGCCGAGGCGATAGCGCGCGCCGGCTGCCGCCGCCAGATCTCCTTCGTAGGTTCCATCCACAAATACGCCACCGCGAAACTCCTCCGCCGTTTGCCTGTCCCGGTTCCGAACCCGGATGGAGATAACGCGATTGTCCTTCTTGGCGGCGGTCTCCAACTGACGGCGGAGAAAGATAGTAATCCGGCCACCCTCGTTGCCGACCATCTGCCGGAGAATTTTTTCAGCGACGGACGGCTCGTAGTAGTAGCCGTCGCGGGAAAGCCGCACATTCGCCGCATTGGCTCCGTAGTGTTCCACGTAGTGGTCTTTCACGCGGCCCACAAACTCGCGGAACAGTCCGCCGATGGCTTCCTTCGTCTCTATGTCTGACTTGCCCAGTCCGCTCGCCGCCATTCCGCCAATATGGTTGTGATACTCCAGCAGCGCGACCTGCCGGCCAAGCCTCGCGGCGCCAATGGCCGCTCCAATGCCTCCAGGCGTTGCTCCATAGACCACGACATCAAATGACCTCGGCGTCTCCTTGAGCGGAACTTCGGTGATCTCGATGTCCTCTTTATTAGTGGAGTAAATCACCCATAAGGAGCCATTGTGCTCGATTGCATGCGGATATTGCAGCGTGCCTGTACCGGGCCGAAACCGGCGTCCCGGGGCGTTATTGCGGATGGCGATGGGCTGAAAAAAGGACCAGCCGTCTTTGCTGAATGAGACGGCCAGCGGATCCCGGCCCTTGGGGTTGGGATTGTTAATCAGGTAGTATGCGCCGGTGGAGAGTCGGCCGATGTAGTTTTTGCTGGTCGCGTCCGGGTAGTTGGTTTGTACCGCCGGAGACCAGGAAGCGCCTTTGTCACGCGAGTACATATGAATCAAACGCCTGGACTTATTGTTGTCGCGGATCACCAGATGCGCCACTCCGTCTGCGCCCACAAACCAGCTCGGTTCGTCGAGCCGTTCGAACGGAGGCGGCGCGGCTAGTCGCGTCAACGACCATTGTGTGGGGCTGTCCAGACTGGCAACCGCGGCGAAGAGGTCCATGTTCTCATCACGGCAGGGCATGAACAGTTGGGCGCCCAGGCGCTCCGGCGGGAAATTGTTCATGCAGTTCTTCGCAAAAAGTCCCTTCTCTTTCCATTCGGTTCCCGTCCACTCGAACCAATACAGATTGAGATCCTTCCACACCACTTGCTTGCCGCGCAGCCGGTAGTCCGCACTGGCAATGCGCGCGCCCAGCGCATAGAGTTTTCCGTCCCGCACGAACAGTCCGCGCGCAATCCACCGCAACGGCCCCTGGGGTCCATCCGGATCGGCGGCAAGGATACGCGCGGGCGTCCACTCGTGTCCGTTTCCGCTAGTGGAGAATAGCAACTGTTGATCCGGGTCTTCCTCCTCCCGCGCCGCCGAGGACCACATGGCAAAAAACTGCCCCTGGAAGTGAACCAGGTACGAATGAAGATTGAATTGCGACTTGCCGGCCTGTCCACGAAAGACCGCGCTGGTTCGGCCGCTGGCCAACTGCAGTTTTTCAGGTTCGGTCAATGCTGCCGGATCGCCCAGCAGGCGTTCCGGCCGGCCGGCGTACTGGCCGCTGAGGAGAGTAGCGGAAAAGACGAAGAGGAGTAGAGAGATTACGGTTTGCAACCTAGTAGTTTATAAAACCGCTTTACCTGTGTAGAGTTTGCGGCAACGGGCGTTTTCTGAAATTTTAGTTCGCCGAAGCTGATATATAATCAGGGCATCCCAGGGTCTTCAGCCCGCTGAAAGAGTTAACCCCCCATGTTGAAATGGTTAGTCTTACCGGCGCTCCTAAGCGCTTTTTCTTTGCCTGGATTTGCTCAAGTTGCTTCCGCCGAAGTCAGCGGCGCCGTCCTCGATTCGACGGGCGCCGCTGTCGCCAATGCCAAAGTGACCGTTACGAACAAGTCCACCAACCTCTCCCGTGAAACCGTGACCGACTCCAACGGCGCGTACCTCGTCAATCTTCTCCAACCCGGCGACTATCAATTGTCCGTGGAAGCCAACGGTTTCCGGAAGTTGTCGCAATCCGGCTTGACGCTGCAAGTCAACCAGCAGGCTCGCGTCGACCTTACGCTCCAGGTCGGCCAAGTCAATGAGGTAGTAGAGGTTTCGGCGCAGGCGCCGCTTCTTTCTTCGGAATCCTCTTCACTTGGCACGGTGGTCAGCGAGAAGCTTGTCAATCAACTCCCGTTGAACGGCCGCAACTTTGTCCAACTGGCCACGTTGAGCCCGGGCGTCAACGGCGTTGGCTTCTCCGCCAGCGGCACAATCATGAGCGGCAGCCGTCCGGATGACCGCCGTCCTGGAACGGAGATCTTCTCCAACGGCAACCGGGAAGGGTCGAACAACTTCCTGTACGACGGCATCGATAACAACGAACGCCTAACGCTTTCCATCGTTCTGCGTCCGGCGGTCGAAGCGGTGCGAGAGTTCAAAATTCAAACCAATATGTATAGCGCCGATGTGGGCCGCAACTCCGGCGCCGTCGTTGACGTGATCACCAAGTCCGGCACGAACGATTTCCATGGCAGCGCCTTTGAATTCCTGCGTAACTCCGCAATGGACGCCCGCAACTTTTTTAGCCCGAAAGGCACGGCTTTCCCGTCTTTCCGGCTGAATCAGTTCGGTCTCTCATTCGGCGGCCCTGTCGTGCTGCCCAAGATTTATAACGGCAAGAACCGTACGTTCTTCTTCGTGGATTACGAGGGCTATCGCCGCGACTCCCAACAGTTTCTGCTCGGCAATATTCCGACGCTCAAAATGAGAGAGGGCGATTTTACCGAAACCGCCAATGTCTACGATCCCCTTTCCACCCGTCCGAACGCCGCTGGTACCGGCTTCGTGCGCGACCAGTTTCCCGGCAACATAATCCCAGCCAATCGCTTCGATCCGATCGCGATTAAAATGGTCCGCGCCTATCCCACGCCCACCAGCCCAGCCCGCTTTAACAACTACCTGGCAAACCTCGTGCAGAAGCAGAACTGGAACCAGGGCGACGTCCGTGTCGATCATCAGATCACACCCAAAGACCTGTTCTTTGCCCGCTGGTCCATCCAGAACACCGAAACGCGTGTGCCCAGTTCCTATCCGCCCGTCACGATTCCCGGCATCGCCAAACCGGTAAATCTGGGAGACGAAGGATCGTTCGCCGGAACTTCGTTTGCGCCGACGCAGCATGCCGTTGCCAGCTACGCCAAGGTGTTCACGCCTCGTTTGGTCAATGAACTCCGCGTAGGTTTCAATCGCTTCCGCCTCGACTACACCGCTGACCAGTTCGAACCCGGCGCCGGTCTCGGCAATCAGCTCGGCATTCCGAATTCGAACGTGACGCCGAACGAACAGAACCTGCCGATCTTCTCGCCGGCCAACTACATTGGAACCGGCCAGACCCGTTCGCTGCCCATCTTCCGCCGGGAGAACACGTTTCAATATATCGACAACGTGACCTACACCATCGGCAAGCACACCCTGAAATTCGGCGGCGATTTTCGCCGTCGCCAATTGACCATCTACCAGACGAACCAGGGTAACGGACGGTTCAATTTCTCGCCGGCGCTCACCGACGGCCGCGCCGGTTCCGGTGGGGACTCCATGGCCAGTTTCGTCCTTGGCTACGCCACCGCCATTGTCCATGACTACACGCTGAACTGGCCGGGCCAGCGTGGTTCTGAGGTCGGCACTTACTTTGCCGATGACTGGCGCATTTCGAAGAAACTGACGCTGAACCTCGGCATTCGCTGGGATTACTATAGCCCGTACAGTGAAGTGGCCAACCGTTGGGCGAATTTCAATATCGCCACGGCGAAGCTCGATATTGCCGGCCAGAATGGCGTAGATAAGTATGCGGGCATCAAACCGTACTACAAAAACTTTGGCCCGCGTTTCGGTTTTGCGTACCAGTTGGGCTCCCACAGCGTGCTCCGCGGCGGTTACGGGCTGTTCTATAACCCGACCGGCAGTGAAGGCGGCAGCCTGCGCCTGTTCCGGCAGTTGCCTTTCGGCTCAACGATCACCGTCAATCCGGGCGACATCAACCCCGGTACGCGCGTCAGCGATGGTTTTGCTCCGCTCCAGCCGGTGAATTTCAGTGTGGCGAACAATCCGTTCGGCGCCGTGTTTGCCGTGGACCCGAACTTCCGCCCCTCGTTCGCGCAGCAGTTCAACCTGACCGCGGAACATGAATTTGCTCCTGCCGCGCTGGTTGTCAAGGCCGCTGTTGTCGGCAACCTCGGCCGCCACCTTTACAACACCTACAACGCGAACCAGCCCATTCCCGGCGCGGCCGCGCTCAATACGCGCCGTCCGCTCTACAGCATTGCTCCGAACGTGAGCGATGTCAGCTACTTCACGGTCAACGGCCTCAGCAACTATTACGCCTTCCAGTTGACGGTGGACAAGCGTATGGCCAAGGGTTTGAACGGTCTGTTCGGCTATACTTGGTCGCACTCTATCGATAACGTGCCGCTCGAATTCGGCGGCGGCAGTTCCGGCCCTCTCCCGCAGGACCCGCGCAATCTGCGTGCGGAACGCGGCAACTCCATCACCGACCTGCGCCATCGCCTGACCGCCAGCTACCTCTATTCGCTGCCGTTCGGCAAGGGCCGCACGTTCATGAACCATGGCGGCATTGCGGATCTGGTGATCGGCGGCTGGCAGACCAACGGTATCCTGACCATTCAGTCCGGCCTGCCGTTTACTCCGGTTCTGCAGACTTCCACCACCAACGGCACTGCCAGCCGGCCGGACTCGTCTGGCGCAGTGGGCAATGACCCGCACACCCTGCAGCGCTGGTTCGATCCGAGCGTGTTTACCACGCCCGCCCCGTATACCTATGGCAATCTTGGCCGCAACACCCTATTCGGCCCCGGCCGTTGGAACTGGGATATGTCGCTGTTCAAGAACTTCGTGATCCGCGACCAGATGCGGTTCGAGCTACGCGCCGAAGCCTTTAACGTGTTCAACCATCCGCAGTTCGGCCAACCGAACGCAACGATTGGCAACGCGCAGGCCGGCATGATTACGAGCACCGTGGGCAACCCGCGGCAGTTGCAACTGGGGCTTCGCTTCCAGTTCTAGCCACATCTGACAAACCGGCGGCGGGCGAGGGAGTTCTCTCGCCCGCTGTCTGTTTGAGAGCCCTCGGCTACACTCGAAGAAATGGGTAGAATTCGCGTCCTCCCGGATGCCGTTGCGAACCAGATTGCCGCCGGCGAAGTTGTGGAGCGGCCCGCGTCGGTCATCAAGGAACTGTTGGAAAACTCGCTGGACGCCGGTGCGACGTCGATCGTGATCGAGGCCGAGTCCGGAGGCCGGCGGCTATTGCGGATCACTGACAATGGGTGCGGCATGTTGCGCGATGACGCCATGCTCGCCTTTGAACGGCACGCGACCTCCAAGTTATCGAGCGTGAAGGACCTCCTTTCCATCGCCACGCTCGGCTTTCGCGGAGAAGCGTTGCCGTCGATCGCCAGTGTTTCCCGCCTGACGCTCGAAACGCATGCGCCGGAGGAATCGACGGGGGCATGCGTTGAGATTCACGGCGGCAAGATGATCCGTTGCGATGAGGCCGCATTGGCGACGGGCACTGTCATCACGGTGCGCGATCTCTTTTTTAACGTTCCCGCCCGGAAGAAATTTCTGCGTTCGGACCAGACGGAACTTGCCCATATCGCTTCTCTGGTCACGCACTATTCGCTTGCGCACCCGGACAAAACATTTGCACTTCGCCACGACAACCGCGAACTGCTGCACGTCACTCCTGTGGCCACCTTACGCGAGCGCGTCTTTCAGGTGTTCGGAAGCCACATTCTGGAGGACTTACTCGACATCGGCGAGCACGAACGCGAGTTGCTCATCCCGGAAGCACCGCAGGGAGTCGCGGGAGAGGAACGGACGCGCGTCTTTCTTTTGCGCGGATTCGTCTCTCGCCCGCAGGTGCAAAAGTACAACCGCAATTCCATCTATCTGTTCGTCAATGGCCGTCTGATTCGCGACAAGCTGCTGATGCACGCTCTGCAGTCCGCCTATCACAACCTCATGCCGCCGGGATCTTTCCCGTTCGCGCTGCTGTTTCTGGATTGCGACGCGGAGGAGGTGGACGTCAACGTCCATCCTTCCAAAACCGAAGTGCGCTTCCGTCACGGCAGTTGGGTTCATGACTATGTGCGGGACTCCATTCGTGACTCTCTCATGCAAAGCCGGCCGGTATCCTCGCTTCCCTTGCCGGCCGCGCCGCAGGCCGCCGCGCGCCTGCCCTATAGCGAATTCTCCCAACAGATGGAATCCGCCGCGTTTCGTAGCGTCCTGCCCCCGGAGGACGCGCCGCCCGTGAACCCGGCCGATCTCCCGGTCTTCCAACTCCATCAGCCGCCGCAGGCCGCTCCGCGTTTCGAGTTCACGGAACCGCCTCCCATGCCGCCGCAGGCGGAGCCCTCGCCGGTAACGGCCGCTCCGCTGCGGACCCGCATTCCGGATACGCATGGCGGCCTGCCCGATGGCGTGATCCTTGATCCGGCCCAATCGCTCGATGTCTTGAAGGACCTCCGCCCTCTGGGACAACTCCACGAGAGTTTCATTCTCGCCGCCGGGCGCGACGGACTCTGGATTATCGATCAGCACGTTGCCCACGAACGCATTCTCTTTGAACAGGTACTGCGTCAACGCGCTGCCGGCCGCGTGGAACAGCAGACGCTGCTTATGCCCATGGTGATCGAACTCACCGCCGCGCAGCAGATTGAATATGCGCAAATTGCCGATGAACTCCGCGCCAGCGGCTTTGAAAGCGAGCCCTTCGGCAACCGGACGATTGCCATCTCCAGCGCTCCGGCGGCCGTGAAACCGGGGGACATCGAGAAAATTGTTTTCGAAATTCTGGAAACCGCGGAACGCGAGCTACGCGGCGCCACGCTCGACGAAGTACGCCGCAACGTCTGCGCCACGATTGCTTGCCGCGCCGCCATCAAAATCAATATGCGGCTCGACCAACAGAAGATGGAATGGTTGCTGGCGGAATTGGCCCGGTGCGAGCATCCCACAAACTGCCCCCACGGCCGACCCATCGCCTTGCGCTATTCCACCCGCGATATTTTGAAAGGCTTCCATCGCATCTAGCCCAGTAAGGTATGATCGCGAACGTGCCCCCGCTCCTTCTTTCCCGTCGCGCACTATTGGCCGCTTCGCTCGCAGGAACTAACCGTTTTCGAGCCGCCGAGACTATTCTCGAACGGGCCGTCGCCTCTGGCCAGCTTCATGCGGCCGTCCTGCGCGTAGAACACAGGGGAGAAGTATTCGAACGAGCATACGGAAAAGCGCGCCCGGAGTCCCCCTTTCTTATCGCTTCCATCACCAAGCCCATGACGGCCACCGCCCTCATGATTCTTGCCGACCGCGGCCAACTCCGCTACGAAGATCCTGCTTCTTTATACCTGCCCAACTTTACCAGCGAAGAGCGCGGCCGCATTACCATCCGCCATCTGCTGACCCACACCTCCGGGTTGCCCGATATGCTGCCGGACAACATTGCCATGCGCCAACGCCGCGCGCCGCTCGCGGACTTTGTGCAGGGCGCATTAACTACGCCTCTTCTCTTCGTCCCCGGCACGAAGACCAGCTACCAAAGCATGGGTATTCTGCTAGCCGCGGAAATCGCGCAACGGGTAACTAATAAGTCTCTCCGCGATTTCCTTCGCGCGGAGGTATTCCGGCCCCTAGGTATGAACCGGACCGCGCTAGGCCTCGGGTCTTACAAGTTGCCCGACGTCGTCCCCATCCAGGTGGAACATGCCGATCCCCCCGGCGGTACGCCTGCAACGGAATCCTGGGATTGGAACAGTCCGTGGTGGCGCGATTTCGGGGCGCCTTGGGGTGGGGCGCATTCTACGGCGGCCGACATCACCAAACTGTTGCGGGCGTTCCTCCATCCCACCGGCACGCCGGTTCGCAAGGAGACCGCCCTGCGCATGATCACCAATCAGAATCAGGGCCTCGATAAACCGTACGGCATCGGGTGGTCTGTTACGCCCACTCCCTTCGGTCACGGCGGGTCCACCGGCACCTCCTGTTGGGCGGATCCGGCTAAAGACGCAACGTTCGTCCTCCTCACCTCCTTGCCCGCCAAGGCCTCGCAAAAGCCGATCATCGATCCCGTGTCGAAGGCGGTTCGCGCCGCAGTGTGACTCCGGTCACGGACTCTCCTCTTGAGGGCGCGCATAATGCGGCTATGACTGCCACGCCTGCTTATACCCTCATTGCCAACGTCGATCCCGCGGCCTCTGTCCCCGCCGACGGCATTCTCAGCCGGACGATCTACACAGACGGCTCACTCAAAGTAATTCAATTCACGTTCGCCCCTGGCGCGGAACTCTCCGCCCACACCGCGCCGTTCCCCGCCGCCATCTACATTGTCCGTGGAGAAGCGGAGTTGCTTCTCGGCGGCGATTCCCATAGGGTCGCCGCGGGCGCTTTCGTTCAGATGCCAGCCCGGCTGGAACACGCCGTTCACGCCGTATCCGAACTGGTGCTGTTGCTCACGCTACACCAAGGAGCTCGTTCATGATCCAAATCGCCCATTCCTCGACGCCCGCTGCGACGCTGGACACGCCCATTGCGCACCTTTCCGCTTGCCACCGCCGTATCGAAGAGCGCTTGTGTACGCTGGAGCGCGCGGCGCCCGAACTTTGTGTGCGTACCGCCGACGTCATGGCTGTCTTGCAGGCAGTCTTCTGGTTCTTCGATTCGAACGGCGCCCACCACACAGCGGATGAGGAAGAGAGCTTCTTTCCGCGTATCGTCAATCGTATCTCGCCCGAGGAACGCGAGTTTCTACAGAGCCTGGAAGCGGAACATACCCGCGTGGAGGCAGTTTACGATGATTTGAAAGAGCAGGTTGCCCGCCTGTCCGCGCCCCCCTCTCCGGCCGAGCAAGCGCAACTGGCGTCAAGCGTGGAGAAACTTTGTGCGCTCTACCGTGCGCACATTGCGAGCGAAGAGGAACGGCTACCCGCGATTGCGTCGCGTTCTCTCTCTGCTGCCGAGTTGTCCGCCATAAGCAAGGAGATGAAGCAGCGCCGGGGAATATAATGGCATTCCGTTCCCATGTCGACTCTGCTCAACTTCATCGCCGGAAATTGGGAGGCTTCGCGCTCCACTGAGACCCGTCCGGTCTATAACCCCGCGAGCGCCGAACCGCTCGCCGCCGTAGCGCTTTCCACTGCGGAAGAAACCGCCGCCGCCGTTGTCGCGGCTCACCGCGCTTTCCCTGCCTGGAGCCGGATCCCGCTCACGGAGCGAGTGCAATTTCTGTTCCGTCTCAAGGCCCGGTTGGAGGAGGATTTTGAAGAGCTATCGAAAACCATCACGCTCGAATGCGGCAAGACGCTTGCGGAGTCACGCGGCGAAATGCGCCGGGCCGTGGAGAATGTGGAGGTCGCCTGCGCAGCCACCGTATTGATGCAGGGTCAATTTTCCGAGGACATCGCCCCTGGCATCGACGAGTTTCTGATCCGCCAGCCGCTCGGCGTCTGCGCCATCATTGCGCCTTTCAACTTTCCCGGCATGATTCCGTTTTGGTTCCTGCCTTATGCACTGGTGGCCGGCAACACGGTGGTGCTAAAGCCATCGGAACGTGTGCCGCTCACGATGGCGCATGTTTTCCGCATCCTGGCGGAACTCGGTTTGCCGCCTGGCGTAGTGAACCTGGTCAACGGGGGCAGGGAAGCCGTGGATACGTTGCTGGACGATCCCCGCGTGCAGGCGGTCAGCTTCGTCGGTTCCTCCGCCACGGCCCGTTACGTCTATGGGCGCGCGGCTGCCAATGGCAAACGCGTTCAGTGCCAGGGCGGCGCGAAAAATCCGATCGTCATCGCGGCCGACGCACACCTGGAATCCACGACGCAGGTGGTCGCCGATTCCGCCTTCGGCTGCGCGGGACAACGTTGTCTGGCCGCTTCCATGGCTGTTTTAGTGGGGGAGGCGCGCGGCCCCTTTCGTGAGAGCCTTCGACATGCCGCCGCTTCCCGTACCACCGGCTTCGGCCTGGACGCCGTGCAGATGGGGCCCGTCATTTCCGCGGAAAGCAGGGATCGCATCGGGGGCTTGGTTGCGGCGGCGGAAAGAGACGGCGCCCGCGTCAGCGTGGACGGCCGCGCCCCGAAAATCCCGCACTACGAGAAGGGATACTTCGTGAGGCCCACCATCTTGGAAGACCTTCCGCTGACCAGCGCCGTTGCCCGGACTGAAATCTTCGGGCCCGTGCTCAGCCTGCACGAGGCGAACGACCTCGACGAAGCCCTGGCCATCATCAACAGCGGCGAATACGGCAATATGGCTTGCCTGTTTACTGCGAGCGGTGATTTGGCTCGCCGATTCCGTTCGGAGGCCGAAGTTGGCAATGTGGGCATCAACGTCGGCGTCGCAGCCCCCATGGCGTTTTTTCCGTTCAGCGGCGCGCGCGGCAGTTTCTTTGGCGATCTGCACGGACAGGGCCGTGACGCCTTCCAGTTCTTCACCCGGCAAAAAGTAGTAGTGGAACGCTGGCCTCGCGCCGTCTCCCGCCTCTTCTAATACCACAGGAGCCCCTCCTATATGTCCCGCTTCGAAACCGCGTTTGAGATGGCCACCAGCGCCATTCGTTTCGGCCCCGGAGTGACGCGTGAAATCGGCGCCGATCTTGCGGAAGTCGGCATTCGCCACGCGCTGGTTGTCACCGATCCCTGGTTGCGCCGCCTCGCGCCCGTTGCCGTTGTTGAGGAATCTCTGCACGGCAGCGGCGTCCCCTACACCCTCTTTGATCAAGTGAAAGTCGAACCCACCGACGTTTCCTTCCGCCAGGCAATCGACTTTGCCAAAGCTGTCCCCTTCGACGCCATCGTAGCTGTCGGCGGCGGCTCCGTCATCGATACCGCCAAAGCCGTCAATCTTTACATCTGCCATCCGCCCGGGGACTTTCTTGACTACGTCAACCCGCCCATCGGAAAAGGTAAGCCCGTTCCTGGTCCCGTCAAGCCTCTCTTCGCCATTCCCACCACGGCCGGCACCGGCAGCGAAACCACCGGCGTGGCCATTTTTGACTTCGCCGATCTCCACGCCAAAACCGGCATCGCCCACCGCCGGCTCAAACCCACGCTCGGATATCTCGACCCGGAAAATACCCGTACGATGCCGCCGCAGGTAGCGGCGGCCACCGGCCTGGACGTGCTCAGTCATGCGATTGAGTCTTATACCGCCGTCCCCTATAGTCAGCGTCCCGCGCCGGACCGCCCCATTCTGCGGCCCGCTTACCAAGGCAACAATCCCATCAGTGATGTCTGGTCTCTCCAGGCGCTTCGCATGGTCGGCGCCTACCTGGTCCGCGCCGCGGAGGACCCTTCCGATGAAGAGGCGCGCTCGCAAATGATTCTCGCCTCCGCGTATGCCGGGGTCGGGTTTGGCAATGCCGGCGTCCATCTGCCGCACGGCATGTCCTATCCGGTATCCGGCATGGTGAAGACCCGCGGATACACGCAGGACGGCTATCCGGGCCAACCCGCCCTGATTCCGCACGGTTTCTCCGTCATCCTCAACGCGCCCGCCGTTTTCCGCTTCACCGCCGCCGCCTGCCCATCGCGCCATCTGGACGCCGCCGCGGCCTTGGGCCTCGCCGTGGAGGGCGTGGCGGAGCGGGACGCGGGTCGCGTTCTGTCGGATGGAATTATCGCCATCATGGAGCGTCTGCGGGTTCCGCGCGGTCTGCGGGAACTCGGTTATGCAGCGGCGGATATTCCCGCCCTCGTCGCAGGTACGCTGCCTCAGCACCGCGTAACCAAGCTCTCGCCCCGCCCGGCCGCTGAGACGGACTTAGAGCGGCTCTTTGAAGAAACAATGCAGGTCTACTGACCGATATTTTCACTCCGGCTTGTGCGCACGCCCCTCCCGGGCGGCTTTGCGGGCCTCTGCCGGCAGGGTGCTGTTATACGTTGCGCCGAATCCGGTGGTCTGCCGGTAGGGATAGCTCTGCCAAGGGTCTTTTCCTTCCATGCGGGGGTCTCCCGTTGCCCGTAATTCCGATTCCAACAATTTGCGCAGCTCCGCCAGTGTTTCCGCGTGTGTATTCGCCAGCGCCAGGTTCGTCAGTTGGTCCGGATCGGACGGCAGATGATACAACTCCTCGCCGGGCCGTTTCCCTGTGCAGAGTTGCCGTTCCCGCGCATAGCGCTGGGCGTTCGCTGGATCTAGAAGTTCCTCTTTGACCGGTGCGCCGTCTATGTCCCCATGAAAGGTCTTGTTGCTGGAAATGAAGTCGGGCCCGCCGGTCGGCCAGCGATCTGGCGCGAAATTGCGGATGTACAGGTATTCCGGCGTGCGCACGCTGCGGCAGGGATAGCCCTGCCCGTCCGGACGGCAATAGGTGTGCCGTTCCATCCCCGCCAATACATGCGGCCGCGCGGCGACTGTTTTCCCGTACAAAAGCGGCAACAGGCTTTGGCCTGCCGCACCCGCAAGATTCGGCAATCCCGCGGCGTCCAGCAGGGTCGCCGGTATGTCAACATGGCTTACCATTGCGGCGGCGGTGCGATTCCCCTGCACACGCTTACCCCAGCGGATCGCCAGCGGCATCCGGAGCCCGTCGTCGTACAGATTTACCTTGGCGCGCGGGAAAGGTAAACCGTTGTCGCTGGTCACCACGATCAGCGTGTCGTCCAGCAGTTTTTTCTCCTCCAGCAACGCAAGCGCCTTGGCCAATTGCGCGTCGTACCACTCAATCTCGGAATAGTAGGCGGCCAAATCCTTGCGCGTTGTTTCCGAGTCCGGCAGATACCGGGGGACTGGAAGACCTTCCAGGGAGCGGCCCATCCGTTCACTGGCCTTCGGGTCGTACACGCGATGTGGCTCCGTGCTTCCCAACCAGAAAAAAAAGGGTTTGGAGGTATCCCCATCGGCCAGGAAATCGGCAAAGTTGGCGGCATAGTCTCGGGGATCAATGCCAGCGGCTACGGGTGCGGGGTGTTTGCGGGAATTGAACTCCTTGCCATTCGGATGACGCGTCAGTCCCGCCCCCTTCCAGTCACCGGGAGCCCATCCTTTGCCGGTAAAGCCGGTGCGGTATCCCGCGTCTTCCAGGATGTGGGTTACCACCGGCAGGTCTTTCGGGTAGGCGCCGTACAGCACGCCTGCCTCGCCCGCCTGCCACGGATATCGCCCGGACAACAGCGAGGTGCGTGACGGCGTGCATGACGGACAGACTGAAAAACTATGTGTGAACAGGACGCCTTCTTTAGCGAGACGGTCAAAGGCCGGCGTGCGTACGAATGGATCGTTGTAGGCCCCGGCGTGAGGCCAGGATTGGTCGTCCGCGACGACAAGCAACAAGTTGGGCCGCGGCGTCTCCTTGCGGGAACAGGCAAGAGGGAGAGCCGCTGCGCCCGTCAGCCATTGGCGGCGCGAGATAGGCATTGGGATAGATGTATCAGTTGCCGCGCTATTCGGCAAACGCACGCGGCCGTTCGATAATGGTAGCGTGGCGCCTACGCTCCCCGAAGATCAGGTCTATGAAACCATTGGCGAAGACGGATTCGCTCGTCTTGTCGCTGCCTTCTACCGGCAGATCCCCGCTGACGATATCCTGGGACCCATGTACCCGGCTGAAGATCTGGAGGGAGCGGAACTCCGGCTGCGCAACTTTCTCATCTTCCGGTTCGGCGGTCCGCCCACCTATATTGAGGAGCGCGGTCATCCCCGCCTCGGTATGCGGCATATGCCCTTTGTCATCGACAGCCGAGCCAGCCAGCGCTGGCTCACTCTCATGAATACCGCCTTCGCCGAAGCGGGCCTGCCGTCCGAAGCCGAGGCAACCCTCCGCGGGTTTTTCAACCACGTCGCCACATTTCTCATCAATCGCAAGGAGTCTTGAACCGTGTCCGACCCCCGCTATCCCATCGGCAAATACGCTCACGCCGGTCCACTCTCCGCCGAGCAGCGAGCCGCCGCCATCGAAGCGATTGAAAATGCGCCGCTGGCGCTTCGGAAAGCTGTGCGCGGGCTCGGCGAAGAGCAACTTGCCACTCCCTACAGGGACGGCGGCTGGACGATCCGTCAACTTGTCCACCATGTCGCCGATAGCCATGTGAACGCCTATTGCCGCTTCCGGCTGGCGCTCACCGAAGACAATCCCGCCATCCGCCCCTATGAAGAACAACTCTGGGCAGAACTCTCCGATGGGGCCAACGCTCCCATCGGCCTCAGCCTCGCTCTACTGGACGCGTTGCACGCCCGCTGGGCGATGTTGCTGCGCTCGCTGACGCCGGAGCAGTGGGACCGCGTTTTCGTCCACCCGGCCAGCGGCCCCCACGATCTCCATTGGCTGCTCGGCATCTACGCATGGCACGGCGCGCACCACACCGCCCACGTCACCGAACTACGGAAAGCGCGCGGCTGGTAGGGCTATACCTGAATACGCGGCTTGCAAACCGGCCACGGTGAAAAGCCGATGAATTGCGTGGTCCGGTCGACGTAAAGGTTCACTTCCTGACCTTGGATCTGCAGGACCTGTATGATGCCGCCGTCGCAACTCTTCACTTTATTACGTTGAATCGCCGCGGCATCCTTGGCCACGCTGCCCGGGCCCCAGTCCCGCATAAAACTGTCGAAACTGTAGTCACGGCAAGGGGTAGCGTCGGTACATCCCCACAGTGCATACGCCGACTTGTAGTCCTGCTTTTGCAGATCCGCCAAGAACGCGCGGATTTTTGACTCTTCCTTGTAGTCCCGGAAGAAAAACCAAAGCGTGCCGGCTCCCACCGCGAGCGTTAAAACGCTGATCAAAATGCGTTTCGTGCGCTTTTCGCGGCGGGCATCCGCCACGCCATAGTTGTCCAGATAGTTGTTCATGAAAGTCCTCCTCGCGGAGAACTTACTTGGCCGGGTACGCTTTGTTGTACTCGGCAGTCGCCTCCGCCGTAATTTCCAAGGCGGGTTTGAAGTAAACGGCGTTCGTTACGTCGACCACCATATCCAAGCCCTTGGATTCCGACAGCTTTTTCACCACTTCGCTCATCCGTTGCGCCGTGCGGCCCAAAATGTCCTGCCGCTCACGGTCCACTTCGCCCTGCAGATCTTCGGTCAGCCGCTGTAGCTCGCGCTGTTTACGCTGTCCCTGCACGTTCAGTTCCTGTTCGGCCTGCGGAGTAAGTTTCCCCGCCATTGTCTGCAATTGGCCCTGAATGACCTGCAATTCTTTCTGCAGAGCCTCCGCCTTGTCCTGCCGCGGCTTGAACTTGGTCTCCAGCTCTTTTTGGGCTTTCTGTATCTCAGCGGTGTCCAACACTGCCTTTTGCAGATTGATGATAGCCACTTTAACTTGCGCTGAAGCCGTGACGGCACAAGCCAGCACAAGGGCAGGCAGCAGCAAACGAGCCGAACGAATACCGAACATGTTACAGATCTCTCCTGAGTTCCCGCGAAGCGAAATCGATAGACTACAGCGTATCACACCACCCTAGTGAACTAGAGCCTCTGCAAGGACGCGCCCCATCGATCCCGAGGGTACTTCCACCTCCAAAATTGTTGCCAGCGTGGGTGCAATATCGTTCACAGCCGCCGCTGTATGGTAACGCCCCGCTTTCACGCCGGGACCCATCAGGATAATGGGAACGTGCGTGTCGTAGCCGAAAGGCGAGCCGTGCGTCGTCGAAGTTGTACCGTAAATCCAGTATGGGTCCAGGACAATCACCAGGTCCGCGCCGCGAGAAGCGTGGTATCCGTTCACCAGCCGCTTGCCCACCTTGTCCTGCATGGTCTGCCCGTTTACCAACTGCTCTTTGGTATAGACACGGTTGACATGCGCAAAGTTCCGCAACACGGCCGCCGCGGTTTCGCGAACGCGCGCCGCTCCGTGCTGTTCCAGAAGCGTGGGGCTCAAGAACACCTGTTCGCCCTTTTTCGCCGCTACCCATTTACCCACGCCGAATTTTTCATTCAACTTGGTTTCCAGCGCGTCCGTCATTTCTTTTTCCTTGATGCGTCCGCCTGGCATCTTTCGCGCCGTATTCACTTCCGGCATTGGTGCGACGCCATGGTCGGCGGTGAGCGCCACCAGAACGTTCTTCATCCCGATCTTCTTGTCGAGATACGCGAACAGCTTTCCGAGGACGCGGTCCGTACGGACCGATACGTCATGCGCCTGCGCCGAATCCGGCCCATGTGCATGGCCAATCTTGTCATTCGACGAAAAGCTCACCGTCAATACGTCGATTCCGGCGTGTTGACCCAACTTTTCATTCTCAATCGCCAACTCGGCGAACTCCTCCAGAATGTCATTTCCATACGGACTGCCTTCGACGGCGCTGTAGAACATCGTGTCCGGCGTCGTAGACATCTTCGCGAGCGGCGCTCCGCCGGCAAGCGGCACCCAACTTTTGCCCAGGAACTGGTCAGCCGGCCGCCGGGCGTTGACGTCGGCCACCCATTTCGGCAACTGCTTCATGTACCACGTGCTGGTCACCCAGCTTCCGTTCTCTTCGGCAAACCAATAAGAGGCATCCGCCATCCGGCCCGGCAGTAGAATCGCGGACCGGTCTTTCAGTGAAATGCCGATGGTCTTTGACTCCCCGCGCGCCGCCATTTTGATCTCATCGGCCACCGTGCTTACCAACAACCGTTTCGGTGTGGACCCAACGCCATCTCCGCCCAGCAACTCTGACCCGGTGTCTTCTACCGAGGTCGTCAACTTGCCCGTGTCGCGCTCATACCAGTCGTTGCCGATAATCCCGCTCATCGAAGGCGACGCGCCCGTCAACATCGTGGCGTGGCCTACCGCCGTAATCGTCGGCATATGCTCGTAGTTCGCATTCGTGAATACCGCGCCTTGCCGCAAGAGTTGCGCCAGCCCGGCGTTGTACTCATTGCGGAACCGGGTCAGATAATCAAAGCGGAACTGGTCCACCGCGATCATCAACAGCAACTTGGGACGGGCTTGCGGGGCCGCCGCGGCCGGGGCTTGCGCCCGGAGACAGGATAGGCTCGCAAAAATCGCGAGCCCGAACAGGGTTTTCTTCATCGCTAGTCGAGCAGTACCGCTCCGGTTCCTTGTATCTGGTACATCGTCATCCCGCTTTTGATCTTTGCGGGGTCGAACTTCTGGCCGCGTTCCTCAGCCTCGTGTTTGGCCCACGCTTGAGCCTGCGTCTGGTTGAGCTCAATCTTCTTCAACACGCCCTCGGCGATCACCCGGCGTCCCGCCCCGTTCTTCGGGAACATAATCTCGCCGTCCTTCACCTTCATGCGCATCGTCTTCTCGCCGTCCTGGATCTGTAGCCAGCAGCCCATCATTTGGCAAACCTCAGCTACCTTGCCCTTCACCTGCACCATCTTGCCGATATAGGCGTCCGGCGTGCGCAGAATCGTCTCCACCGGCGTTGACTCCGCCAGCGTCAACCCTTTGCCGAATTTCTCCGCGCCGCACAACGCGGCAACGGCAAGCAGGAACAGCGGTAGAGTGCGCATACGCCCATTATCGTAAAAATCATGGGAGCGCATAGACCATCAACGAGTCGGCGAACGTGCTGTTGTACTTGTTTCCGCCTCCCGCTGCGATCACCACATACTGCTTTCCTGTCTTTGCGCTCCAAAACGTCATCGGGTTCGCATGTCCGCTGGCCGGCAGCCGCGTCTCCCACAGCCGTTGGCCCGTGTCTTTGTCGAAAGCGCGGAAGCGTCCGTCATTCGTCGCCCCAATAAACAGTAGTCCCCCGGCTGTCACCAGCGATCCGCCCAGGTTCGGAGCCCCTGTCGGGGCCACGCCGCGTTTCGTCAATGCATCGAATTCGCCCAAGGTCACCCGCCAGCGGAACGTTCCTGTGTCCAGGTCAATCGCCGTCAGGTGTCCCCATGGCGGCTGCTGGCAAGGATAGAGATCCGGATCCCAAAACCGGGAACTGCTCGTTCCCACGCCCCGGTTCCGGTACGCTACGACGGACCCCTCCGGCCTCTTCTCCTGCCGGAACACCATCCCCACATCCATCGAGTTCACATACAGCGTCCGCGTCTCCGGGTCAAACGACGCGCCGCCCCAGTTCGTTCCGCCGTTGGTGCCCGGAAACAGAACTGTTGTTTTCAGGCCAATCGGCGTAAACAGCGGTTTCAGCTCCGCGTCTTTCACGATCCCCTCGCAAAACGTCCGCGACTCCGGCGTCACCTGGGTCAACTCATCCCGCTGCATGCTTTGCCGGGCAAACGGCGGAGGTTTTGTTGGCCGCGGTTGCGTCGGCCACGCCTCCTCGCCCGGCACATCCGATGCAGGGACGGGAACTTCCTCAACCGGGTACACCGGTTTTCCCGTAGCGCGATTTAGCAGGAACGTGAAGCCGGTTTTCGTCACCTGGGCCACGGCGTCGATCACCTTGCCGCCGCTTTTCACCGTCACCAACGATGGCTGCGCCGGCAGATCGTAATCCCAAATATTGTGGTGCACGGTCTGAAAATGCCACACGCGCTTTCCGGTAGCCGCATCCAGCGCCACCACGGAGTCCCCGAATAGATTGGCCCCTTTCCGTCCAGCGGCATAGTAATCCGGTGATGGCGAAGTGAGCGGCAAAAATACTAATCCGCGCCGCGCATCCAGGGACATGACCGACCAAACATTGGTTCCGCCCCGGTCCTTCCACGAATCGCCCGCCCACGTGTCGTTGCCAAACTCGCCCGCCCGCGGCACCGTGTGGAACGTCCATGCCAACTTCCCCGTGGCCACGTCGAACGCCCGCACGTCTCCCGACGGTCCTTGCGGGTCGCCGTCGGATACCCACGCCCCGGTAATCACCAGATTCTTGAAAATCACCGGAGGCGACGTCACTCCGTAGCCGCGATCTGGAAACTTGTCTGCTACGCCTACGCGGAGGTCAATCGATCCTCCCGTTCCAAACGCCGGATCCGGTTTCCCTGTGACGGCGTCCAGCGAATACAGCCGTCCCGCCTGGGTTCCGTGCAGAATCCGCTTCTTCTTCCCATCCGTCCAGTACGAACAGCCGCGCGAAATAAACAGGTTGGCGGCCTTGTTCTTGTCAATCCCCGGATCAAACGCCCACAATTCTTTCCCTGTCTCCGGTTCCAACGCCACGACGCGGTTGAAAGGCGTTGTCAGGTAGAGAATCCCATCGGCGACAAGCGGCGTCGTTTCAAAGGCCGATCGCATGAGCGTACTCTTACCGTCGGCGATCTCGCCCGTTTTGTACGTCCAGGCAACGCGCAATTTCTCCACGTTGCCCCTGTCGATCTGCTTCAGTTTCGAGTATTTTTGGCCACCGGCATCGCCGCCCCAGTAGCGCCACTCCTGGCCCGCGCACAGGCCGATTCCAGCAAACACAACAGCAGTCCATCGCATAGCGGTAGACGCTGTTATAACACGCCTACGGCTGCTTCTCGCGGCTCACGCCGCCTTCCTTGGAAAGCCTCGTCTTAGCGCTCTCAATCTTTTTCTGTACCTTGGCGATATCCAGCCCCTCGCGCTCCGCCGCGCTGGAGCTCTGCCAAGCCCGTGCCGACTTCTCCCAAGCTGTGATGGCTTCCTTTAACCGGCCCATCTTGAAGTACACATCGCCCAGGTGATCCTGAATCGTCGAATCGCGAGGAACCTTTTCCGTCGCGGATTTCAACGACGCTTCCGCTTCCCCGTACTTGCCCAGCCGGTACTGCGCCCAGCCCAGCGAATCCAGGTAGGCCCCGTTGCCCGGCTCTTGTTCCAGGGCTTTCTGAATCATCTTCTCTGCTTCGGCCAACTTCACATTGCGGTCGGCAAACATATAACCCAGATAGTTCAACGCCGCCGCATTGTTCGGATTCCGCTCCAGCACCCGGCGGAACTCTTTCTCCGCTTCGTCGAATTTCTTCTGCCGCTCCAGCATGGATCCGCGCGAGAACCACACCGCTTCCCGTTCGTCATCGCTCTTGGACAACTTTTCCGCCGCGTCCAACGACTTGGTCATCTCGCCGTAGTTCTTCATCCGGTCGTACAACTGCGCCAATTGCAGTTGCGTGTCGCGGTCGGCCTTCCCGTCGAGCATCGTCTTGACGTCGTCCACGGCTTCTTTGCCCCGGCCCAGTTCCACCAGCGATGACGCTCTTACTAACCGGATCATCCGGTCGCCAGGAAATTTCTTCAAGGCTTCATCGGCTTCGGCCACGGCCTTGGCGTAGTCTTTGCCCTGCCGCCAAGCCTCCGCCACCTGGGCCGCTGCGCGCGAAGCCGAGTCTTTATCCAACTCGCCGACTTCGCGGAACGCCGCCGCCGCTTCGGCCGGTTGGTTGTTGTTGCGGTACAGTCCACCCATCCGCTCCATCAGCCGTGCCCGGTTCTTCTTGGCTTCCGGGCTCGTACCGCGCGTCGTCTGGTCGTTCAGCACTTCCTTCATCGCCGCGATGGCTTCCGGCAGCTTGTCCTGTGCCTCGTAGAGTCCCACGGCGTTGTAGCGGACTTCCAGGTTCGTCGGTTCCAGGTCGGAGGCCTTCTTGTGCGCTTCCCATGCCTTGTCCAACCGGCCCAACTGCGCCTGGAGTTGGGAAATCCGCAGCCACGATCCGCTGTCCTTCGGCTCTTCCTTCACCACTTCTTCAAAAGCCGCCAGGGCTTCGTCATAGTCCTCGGCCTGCGTCAAAATGTTGGCGTATTCGCGCCGCAGCTCGTTATTCTCCGGCTGCATTTCCACAGCCCGTTTCAACGTTTGCGCTGACAGCTTGTACTCACGCATCTGCTCATACGCTGCCGCCAACTGCGTCAACGTTCGCAGGTTCGGACTCTTCTCGGCGACTTTTTTCAGCAGTTCCGCGGCCTTGCCGGTATCGCCCACGTCGGCAAGCACCATGGCCAATCCGCTCAGGGCGTCGATATTCTCCGGGTCTGTTTTCAGCACCTGTTCGTATGCGCTCTTGGACTCCACGGATTTCTGCGCCATTTTGTACAGCCGGCCCAGCATCAGCCACGCATCGGAATCGGCAGGCTCAATCTCGGTGATCTTCTTATAGTGTTCCGTGGCCTGTTCCAGCATTTTCTGGTTCATGCCGCGCTGCTGCGGATCGCCGATCAGCCGTGCCGAAATCCGGCCCAACACCCGGCGCGCCGTCAGATCGTTCGGATTGGCCTTCAAAGTCTCTTCGAATTCCCGGACTGCCTCGCGCAAACGGCCTGTCTGAATATAAAGATCGCTCAATTCCTCGCCCAGAAAGCCGGCCGCGCTGTCGTCTTTCATGGCCTTCCGGTAAAAATCGATCGCTTTGTTCAGGTACTCGGCCCGATTGTTGTAGGTTGCCCCCAAATCGGCATACAGATGTCCCATCGCGTAGTTGTAGTACGCCGCGGACTTGTCGGAAAGGACACGCTTTTTGGCGGCGTCCCCATCCTGAGCGTGCGCCGGCAGCAACGTGGTCCCAGCGGCCAACAGGCCTGTACCCAGCCAACGCCCAACGAGTTTCCGATCCATTCTGTGTCGTCCTTATCTGTATCCCGCACCAGAACCGGCCCGGTTACAAACGAATTTGCTTCTTAGTATACGATTCCTGGCGGCGGCGCAAAGTTCCACGAATCGCCTCCCGTCTTAAACTGAAAACGGCCCGGAAAACACCTGATGCCTGATCTGCCAATCCTCGCCGTCGCCGGTCCCACTGGCGCCGGCAAATCCGCTCTCGCGCTCGCCCTCGCCGCTCGGTTTCACGGAGAAATCATCAATTTTGACTCCGTGCAGGTCTATGCCGGCTTTGATATCGGCTCCGCAAAGCTCCCCGTAGCCGAACAACAGGGTATTTCTCACCACCTGCTCGACCTCTGTTCGCCCTCCGATCTCTTCACCGCCGGCGATTTCGCCTCCGAAGTCCGCGCCGTCCTCCCGGGTATCCACGCCCGCTCCCGGCTCCCCATCCTCTGTGGCGGTACCGGCTTCTATCTCCGCGCTCTCCTGCGCGGACTCTCTCCGTCCCCCCACCGCGACGATGCCCTCCGGACTTCCCTTCACAACCGCGAATCCCGCCGCCCTGGAGCCATCCGCCGGCTGCTCTCCCGTCTGGATCCCGCCGCCGCGGAACGCATCCATCCCAACGACGGTAATAAATCCATTCGCGCCCTCGAACTCCGTCTCCTTGCCCGGCGGCCCGCCCATGATCTGTTTCAATCCGCTGGTCTCGAGCCTCTTTCCGGTCACCGCCCCCTCCTGCTGGCTCTCGATCCCCCTCGGGAACAGCTCTACAGCCGCCTGGACCTCCGTTGTGAGCAAATGTGGCGGGGCGGTCTGCTCCAGGAAGTCCGTTCCCTGCTGGCCTCCGGCGTCAGTCCCCTTGCCAAGCCCTTTGAGTCTCTCGGCTATAAGCAGGCCCTTCGCTTCCTGAAAGATCCCTCGTATTCCGAAGCCGAGGCGCTGGAGGAAATGAAACTGCGCACGCGTCAATATGCCAAGCGCCAATGGACCTGGTTCCGTTCGGAACAGGGAGTCCTCTGGCTCTCCGGCTTCGGCTCGCAACCGGACGTCCAACACGCCGCCTTCTCTCTCGTTGCGGACCATCTCAAAAAAACTTTCTGAATCTTCGGAACATTTCCGGGCCCTGGTCGTATATCCAATCAGACCGCGGAGCCATCGAGTCGGCGCCGCACCTCGCACAACAAAATTTGAACCGGAACTCGTTTCAAGTGCGCGAGTAAAACCAAGGAAGTAACGGGAAGCAACTCCGCTTTCCTACTGTTTAGGAGCCTGGAAATCCATGAAGAAGATGATTGTGTGTCTTGCAGCGGCCGTGTCCCTTGTTTGGGCTGGCGCCATCAACGCCAAGGTCACCCTGTTTCAACCCTCCACGCTGAATGGCGTCGAACTGAAACCCGGTGATTACCGGATTCAAGTTGACGGGGAAAAGCTCACCATGCAGAGCGGCAAAACGAAAGCCGAGGCTGCCGTGAAGTCGGAGCAGGGCGAACAAAAGTTCGGCTCCACCTCCATCCGTTACCAGAACGGCGAGGGCAAAATGAAAATTACGGAAATCCGCATCGGCGGAACCAATACCAAGTTGATCGTCAACTAATCCCGCCGTCCAACCCGCTTTCTGTCCTCCGATCCGCCGGTCCTTGTTTGTGGGGACCGGCGTTTTTTTGCATCCCGCGTTAAACTGATGGAAATGCTCCGCCTGCTGTACGCGGCGCTGTCGCTGGTTCTTCTCGCCCCTGCCGCGCGAGCCGATGCAACGGTTGCCCTTCCGCTTAACAATCTCTCGAAGGACCGTTCCCTCGACTGGGTCGGCGAGTCCGTAGCCGAGAACTTCCTCGAAGTTCTCCATGGCGAAGGCCTCGTCACGCTCGATCGCGGAGATCGCGCCGAAGCCTATGACCGGCTTTCCCTTCGTCCCTACACTCCTCTTTCCCGCGCCTCCCTTGTCAAAATTGCCGATGAGCTCGACGCGTCTACCGCCATTTACGGCTCTTTTGAAGTGTCCAGGGACCCTGCCGACCCCTCCGCCAAACCTTCCCTCCGCCTGAGCGTCCGCGTACTTGACCTCCGCAAGCTGCGTCAATCCATGGACTTTGTCGCCGAAGGACTCCTCGAAGACCTCGCCGCCTTGCAACAGTCCCTGGCCTGGAAAGTCCTCACCTACATCACGCCCAAGCCGCCCGACTACGAAAAGGACTTCCTCGCCCGCCATCCCAGCGTCCGGGTCGATGCGATTGAAAACTACGTGCGCGGTCTCATGTC